>JBLNDA010000133.1:0-30748 GCA_050261175.1 Clostridia bacterium | reverse complement strand
GGAAAACCGTTTGGAATCAGTGATCCGGGAGCTGTTGCCCGAAGACGTGTCCAGACGTGCTCACGCACGCGGGCTTACCGAAGGTCCGGCCTCCTGATGACCACCAGCTTCCTTGGGAATTCCTCCTGTCGAAATCCAGAATGGGAAGCTGAGAAAACCCTCTGCGGTCGGAAGGATCTTTTCAATGAGGATTGAATACATACACAGATAGTTAAACCACGTTAAGTACCCCCACCAGAACCTGAGTGTTCTGCCAGGGGTGTCCGGGGGCATTCCGGGAGGACGATAGTTGGAACACATAAGGCATCTTCAGTGCACTATGTGCGGTGCCGTCGTGGAGGAGGGCCGCGCGGCACTCACGTGCCCATCCTGCGGCAGCGAGGGCATTTTGGATGTCGTGTACGATTACGACGCCATCGCGCGCAGGATAGGCAGGGATCAAGGGCGCGACGCGGGCCGCAGGGCCTTTGGCGCCACCGGCGAGGACTCGATGTGGCGCTATCTGCCATTCCTGCCCGTCGACCCGGGCTGGGAAAGGCCGCCGCTTCGTGTCGGGTGGACCCCGCTCTACGACGCCCGCCGCCTTGCCCGCGCCCTCGGCGCGCGCTCTGTCTTCGTGAAAGACGAAGGGGTGAACCCCACGGCGTCGCTCAAGGACCGGGCATCGGCCATCGCGGCCGTTCGCGCGAAGGCGGACGGGCGGCGCATCGTCGCCTGCGCTTCCACGGGCAACGCCGCCTCGTCGCTCGCGGGGTGCGCGGCGTCGATGGGCCTGCGGTCGTGCATCTTCGTGCCGAGGCGGGCGCCGCGCTGCAAGCTCATGCAGCTTCTCTTGTACGGCGCCACCGTCGTCTCCGTGGACGGCTCCTACCACGACGCTTTCTCGCTGTCGGCCGCGGCCATTGACAAGTGGGGCTGGTACAACCGCAACGCGGCGATCAACCCTTACCTCGTTGAGGGCAAGAAGACCGTGAGCTTCGAGATATGCGAGCAGCTCGGCTGGCGAACCCCCGATTGGGTAGTCGTCTCCGTGGGCGACGGCTGCACAATAGCAGGCGTGTACAAGGGTTTCCATGACTTCCTCGAGACCGGCCTCGTAACGCGGATCCCGCGCATCCTTGGTGTCCAGGCCGCGGGATGCCAGCCGCTCGTCGAGGCGTTCAGGTCGGGCGGTGACCGCTTCCGGCCGTCGCCCGAGGACACCGTTGCCGACAGCATAGCGGTGGGGGTGCCGCGCAACCCGACGAAAGCCCTGAACGCCGTGCGCCGGTCCGGCGGCGACATGGTCGCCGTGCCGGACGATGAGATCCTCCGGGCTATGAGGCTGCTCGGCTCGACGACCGGCGTGTTCAGCGAACCCGCCGGCGCCGCGAGCCTCGCTGGCCTTGCCGCCGCCCTCGAGGCAGGCGTCGTAAGCCGCGAAGACACGGTGGTCATCATCGCTACTGGCAATGGGCTCAAAGACATCGCCAACGCCGAACGGGCCGCGCCGCCTCCTATAGAGGTCGGGCCGAGCATCGAAGACCTCGGCCGGATCCTCGAAGCGCGCGCTCAAGACCTTCTCACACAGGGGGAATGACGTTGCTCGGGAGGAAGATACGCGAAAAACGCCGGGAACAGGGGAAGAGCTTGAGCGAGCTTGCCGCGCTCACGGGGCTCACCGCGAGCTTCTTGAGCCAGGTGGAAAGAGACGTGGCCGAGCCGTCCATAACATCGCTGCGCAAGATCGCGGAGGCGCTCGATGTCCCGATATTCTACTTCCTCCTCGATTCGGACGGGTACAGCCCCGTCGTGAGGAAAGACAGTCGCAAGACCCTGAAATTCCCCAGGTCACACCTGGCGTTCGAGCTCCTGTCGCCCGACCTCAATAGGCAGATGGAGGTCATGATGGCGACACTCAAGCCGGGCACTTCCACGTGCGAGGAGCCGCTTGCGCATCCGGGAGAGGAATGCACGGTAGTGCTCCAGGGCGCCATGGACATAGAGGTCGGGGACGAGCGCTACCACCTCGAGGAAGGCGACAGCATCTACTACTATTGCGCCATCCCACACAAGATCACGAGCGTCGGCGACAAGGATCTCGTGTTCATCTCGGCCATAACGCCGCCGGCGTTCTGACCGGCTCATTCCGGCGATGGCTGCTGGCTGAGAGCGCAGGGACGAAATCCAGACGAGCTCCTGGAGACAGGTGGTCCGCAGACCGGATATCCGGGGGAGGAGAGGGCAACGTGCAGACGACGATCGTTGTGGCGCTCGGCGGCAACGCCATTCTGAAACCCGGCGAGAAGGGCACCGCCCAGCAGCAGATGGGCAACGTCAGGTCCACGTGTGGAAGCATCGTCCAGCTCTTGAAGAGGGGTAACAGGGTGGTCATAACCCACGGCAACGGTCCCCAGGTCGGGAACATCCTCATCCAAAACCACACGGCTCGCGACGTCGTTCCGGCGATGCCGCTCGATGTGTGCGGCGCGGAAAGCCAGGGGCTCATCGGCTACATGATCCAGCAGGCCATGCACAACGAGATCGCGCGCGAGGGGCTGAGGGCCTCGGTGGTCACGGTGCTCACGCAGGTGGTGGTGGACCCGGCCGATCCCGCTTTCGCCAACCCGACTAAACCGATAGGGCCGTTCTATTCGGAAGAAGAGGCGAGACGCTTCATGGCTGAACGGGGCGAGGTGTGGAAGGAGGACGCGGGCCGCGGCTGGCGCAAGGTCGTCCCGTCGCCCCTGCCTGTGCAGATATTCGAAAGACGTGCCATAGAAAGCCTCCTCGACAGCGGCGAGGTCGTCATCGCGGCGGGTGGCGGGGGCATCCCCGTCATCAAAGAGGGGGAGACATTGCGGGGCGTCGAGGCGGTCATCGACAAGGATCTCGCCAGCGCCAAGCTAGCGACGGACATCGGGGCCGACGTCCTGCTCATCCTGACAGACGTGGAGAAGGTTGCGCTCAACTATCGCACCCCGTCGCAGGTGTTCTTGGACAGCATGACCATCGAAGAGGCCAGGCGCTACATGGCGGAAGGGCACTTCAAAGCGGGCAGCATGGGCCCCAAGGTGCAGGCGTCCGTTGACTTCGCCTCGGCCGGCGGGACCGCGATAATCACATCCCTCGACAAGTGCCTGGAAGCCCTCGATGGCCTGAGCGGCACGAGGATATCGCGATGAAGGTACCGCGTTAGCGTGTCATGGGCGGGAAGACCCGCGCGTGGCGGGCGAGACACGCGCGGTGAGTGGGGCAGCGGACAGGAGCATGTGCGCCGCAGGCATGCAGGAAGGGGGGACAGGGTCCACATGGACTTCCTCATCACAGGCGGGCTTGTGGTGACCGCGGACGGGGAGTTCCGCTCGGACATAGCCGTAGACGGGGAAAAGATCGTCTTCGTCGGCGAGGACGTGCCCGCGACTCCCGGGGCCGTAGTGCTGGACGCGTCTGGCAAGTACGTGCTCCCCGGGGTCGTGGACGCGCACACCCATTTCGCCCTTCGCTCGCGCGGGACGGTCACCGCCGATGATTTCGCCTCGGGCTCACGGGCGGCGGCGTGCGGTGGCGTCACCTGTGTCATCGACTTCGCGGACCAGGTTCCCGGGGTTTCGATGGCAAGCTCCGCACGGGCGCGCGTTGACGAGGCGATGGCGGGAGCTGCGGTGGACTTCGGTCTGCACATGACGGTGACGAAAGTGCCCGCGGACCTCCCCGGCGAGATGGCGGCGCTCGCGAGGATGGGCGTAGGGGCCGTCAAGCTCTTTACGACTTACCGGGCGGCGGGCTATCTCCTGGAAGACGCGGACTTTCTGGCCGTGTCCGACGCGGCGAGCAAGGCAGGGCTCCTCGTCACGGTCCATGCCGAGGACAATGACACCGTGGAACGCCTTGAATCCACGCTCCGCGCTCAGGCGAGGGCATTGCCATCGCTGCACGCCGAGTCGCGTCCGCCGGAGGCGGAGGCGATGGCTATTCGAGACGTTGCTGCACGGCTGGGAGGCGCCGGGATCCCTGTGTATTTCGTCCATGTCTCCAGTGCGGCCGGGCTCGATGCGGTCCGTGAGGCACGGCGGCTGGGCTACACGGTGTATGCGGAGACGTGTCCACATTACCTCCTGCTGACTGAGGAGGAGTACTCGGGGGAGAGGGCGCGCGAGTTCATCATGACGCCGCCGCTTCGGACGGCGGCGGATGCGGCGGCGCTTTGGGATGCCGTCCTTGGCGGCGAGATCGATGTCATCGCCACAGACCACTGCGCCTTCACGCGGGAGCAGAAGGCTCTGGGCGAGACGTGCTTCGATGTCTTGCCGGGAATCCCCGGGGTTGAGACCTTGCTCCCGCTGGTTCACCATGAGGGCGTGGTGCGGCGCGGTATGGCGCTCCCGGACATGGTGAGGATGCTCTCGTACAATCCGGCGAGGGTGTTCGGGCTCTATCCCCGGAAAGGGACGATCGCTCCGGGTTCGGACGCGGACATCGTCATCTTTGATCCGGGATGCGCTCGCACGCTCACCGCGTCGGCGCTCAACTCACGAGCAGGATACACGCCCTACGAAGGAATGAAGGTTCAGGGCGTGCCCAGGATGGCGATGGTACGGGGAAGGGTCGTATGGGCGAACGACCAGTTCGTCGGAGCCCCGGGCTGGGGCCGGTTCGTGCCGGCCGCGCCGGGGGACCGCAGGCAGGGGGAGGGATAACATTGAGTGGCGACGGCATGGACAGGGAACGGGCTGGGAAAGTCAGAGAGGCGGTGGAGCGATACAGGGAGAACATCGTCGCGTTCTTGAGGGAACTCATCGCGATACCGAGCACCAGCACGAACGAGGGCGAGTGCATTCGCCGGATCCGCGATGAGATGCAGAGGGCCGGGTTCGATGACGTGAAGATAGATGCAATCGGCAACGTCATCGGTACGATGGGTTCCGGACCCCGCAAGATACTGTACGACTCCCACATCGATACCGTGGGCGTCGGAGATCGCGCCGCGTGGAAATGGGATCCGTTCCAGGGCAGGTACGAGAACGGCGTGATATACGGGCGAGGAGCGTCTGACAACAAGGCAGCCATCGCGTGCATGGTGTGGGGCGCCCGGGTCATGAGAGACCTCGGCCTCCTTCCCGAAGACGTCACCCTGTACGTCGCTGGGGTGGTGCAGGAGGAAGAGTGTGACGGGTGGGCGGTCCACGAGATGATCACCACTCAGGGGATCCGGCCGGAGTGCGTGGTGCTGGGCGAGTGCACGAACCTTCAAGTCAACCGGGGGCATCGCGGCCGGTGCGAGATCAACGTGACCACGAAAGGCGTGTCGTGCCATGCCAGCGCTCCCGCGCGCGGGGTGAACGCCATCTACGAAATGGTGCCCATAGTGGCCGGCATTGAGGAGCTCAACGCCAAGCTCAAGGACGATCCGTTCCTCGGGCGCGGGACCATCGCTGTAACGTCCATCGAATGCAAGACCGGCTCGCTCAACGTCGTGCCGGACGAGTGCACGATCTACGTGGACAGGCGGATGACGGCCGGCGAGACCACCGAGTCCTCCATCGAGGAGATCCGCTCCCTTCCCGGAGCCGAGGGCGCCGAGGTGAGCCTCCTTACCTACGATTCTCCGAGCTATACCGGATATCGGCCAAGGTGGGAGAAGTACTTCCCCGCATGGGTTCTGGAGGAGGATCACCCGCTGGTGCAGGCGGGAGTGAGGTGCGCCGAGAAGCTATTCGGCGAGAAGCCCCAAACGGGCAAGTGGGTGTTCTCGACCGACGGCGCCGCCACCATGGGCAGGCTCGGCATTCCGACCATTGGGTTCGGGCCGGGTGAGGAGAGGCACTCTCATTCCGTGGACGACCAGGTCAGCGTGGAGCATCTCGTGAAATCGGCCATGTTCTACGCCGTGTTCCCGATAGTGTACCGGGATGTGACAGGGTGATCCGTCTCGAGAGCCGGGAACCTTGTCGGGAGCCTTGTAACGAGCCCTGAAGCGAAGGAGGACCCCGATCAAATGGGGGCAGGCGGGAAAACGGGAAAAGAGGAGGAAGGCACGATGCACTCTCTATTGCGCGGCAAACATTTCATCACTACGCAGGAGTGGACGAGTGAAGAGCTCGAGATGGTCCTGGATGTCGCCTGGGACCTCAAGAAGCTCTTCGCCATGGGAGTCCCCCATCGATACCTGCAGGACAAGACGCTTTTCATGATGTTCTTCGAGCAGTCCACCAGGACGCGGAACTCGTTCGAGGCCGGCATGACCCAGCTGGGCGGGCACGCCCATGACCTCACCCCTGACAAGCTGCAGATAAGCCATGGAGAGTCTGCCAAGGACACCGCGATGGTCCTCAGCAGGTACGGCCACGGCATCGCTATTAGGAACTGCTTCCTCGGAATAGGCAACAAGTACATACGCGAGGTCGCGAAGTGGTCCAGAGTCCCGGTGTTCAACATGCAGTGCGACATCTACCATCCGTGCCAGGCGCTCGGGGACCTGATGACCATAAAGGAGAAGTTCTCAGGCGAGCTTCGCGGGCGCAAGTTCGTGATGTCGTGGGCTTACGCCCCGAGCTACACGAAGCCGATGTCCGTTCCGCAGTCACTCATTCTCCTCATGCCGAGGTTCGGAATGGACGTGACCCTGGCTCACCCGCCGGAGTTCAAGCTCATGCCGGACATATTGAGACAAGCCGAGGAAAACGCGAGGCAGGCCGGGGTTAAGTTCGAGGTCGTCCATGACATGGACGCGGCCTTCGAGGGGGCGCACGTGGTCTACCCGAAGAGCTGGGGCGCGCTCATGACCACCCAGGACAAGGACGAGTCCATGGCCATCGCGAAGAAGTACACGGACTGGATATGTGATGAGAGGCGAATGGGGCTCACGGCTGAGGACTCCATCTATATGCACTGCCTGCCGGCGGATCGCGGCTATGAGGTCACCGAAGAGGTGATCGACGGTCCGCACTCGGTGGTGTTCGATGAGGCCGAGAACAGGCTGCACGTGCAGAAGGCGCTTCTCGCGCTTTGCATGGGCGGGCGGCCGTAACGCGGGCGCGAGAGGCGCCATGGGTGCCGTGCGGCGGGATGCGTCCTGGGCCTCGTCCCGGGCCATGTGCCATATCGTGTGCCAGGCCGCGTGGCGTGCCGGGCGCCGGTCCGGATGCCGGTAGGGTGTCGGGGCGGCTGTCGTCTCTTGCGTGCGAGGGCCATCGAGAGAGGGCAGCCCCGCGTGAGGGCCTGACGCGCCAGCGCCAGTATGAGGGTTGGTGATCTCGAGTGAGCGAGAGCGAGCGTTGTGGAGTGGGCGCGGGTGGGAGCGCCTGGGGTCACTCCAGGCCCGCGGGGGACTCCGCGGTGATGCCCAAGGCGGCATTTGCCGTGAGCTTCTGCGTGAACGGCCGCGCTGTGAGCGCAGAGGTCCCTGCGACGCGTACCCTGCTCGACTTCCTTCGCGAGGACTTGGGCCTGACCGGCACGAAAGAGGGGTGCGGCAAGGGGGAGTGCGGGGCGTGCACGGTGCTCGTCGACGGGAAGCCGGTGAATTCATGCCTGATGCTGGCTTACCAAGCGGACGGGAGACAGGTCGTGACCATCGAGGGTCTCGAACGTGACGGCAGCCTCCACCCCATCCAAGAGGCCTTCGTGAGCGAAGGCGCCGTGCAGTGCGGGTTCTGTACTCCGGGGATGATCATGTCGGCGAAAGCCTTGATCGATTCCAGCCCGTCCCCTACGAGGGACGAGATCCGCCAGGCGATATCCGGCAACCTTTGCAGGTGCACGGGGTACGCCAAGATAATCAAGGCCATCGAGGTGGCGGCCGCGAAGCTGCGTGGGGCGGAACGCGGCGGCGACTCCGAGGACGTGGGCGCTTTCGAGAGGGCGAAGGGCTCCGCCGGCCCTGAGCTGGGATGACCTGCGACGCTGTGATCCTGGCGGCGGGAGAGTCGCGCAGGATGGGCAGGCTCAAGCAACTCCTTCCCTGGGGCGACCGCACTATGGTGGAAGCCGCGGTGGACGCTGCCCTCGCGGCGCCGGAGATCGACGAGGTCATTGTGGTGCTGGGGCACGAAGCCCGGTTGGTGGCATCCGCGCTTGCGTCGCGCTCCCGGCCGGGGATGCGCGTGGTCGTGAACCCTGACTACCGCCTCGGGATGCTCTCGTCGGTCAAGACAGGGGTGAAGGCGCTCGGTCCCGAGACAGAGGCGTTCCTCATCGCCCCGGCGGATCAGCCAGGCATCTCCGAAGGAGACTACTGCCTGGTCGTGCAGGCATACCTGTCCGCGCTGCCTCGGGTGGACATCGTGGTGCCTACGTATCGGGGCCGGGGCGGGCACCCCACGCTCTTCGCGGGCGCGCTCAGGCAAGAGGTGCTGGACCTCCCTCACGACGGGCGCGGGCTTCGCGACCTCATCTCGCGGCACGAGGGCCGGGTCCTTCGAGTGGAGTTGGAAAGATCGGGGATGGTGGAGGACCTAGACACGGCTGAAGATTACGAGCGGGCTTTGGAGACGATGCGGGGACGGGACTTATCGTAGAATGCGTGGAGAAAGGGATTGACCTGCGATGAACGCCCAACGCGGAAGTGGATCGGAGTTGGGATTGGGGCCCGAATGCCAGTCCGGAGCCGGATCTGCATGCGGTTACGGAGTCGTGTCGGGACCTCGCGGACCTGTGACCGGTGCCGGCACCGCCGATTCTGTGGCCATCTACAAGGCGATAGCCCGCCTGATCGACGAAGGCAGGCGTGCGGCGCTGGCCACCGTGATCGCCACGCAGGCGTCGTCGCCAGGCCTCCCCGGCTTCAAGATGCTGGTCTTCCCCGACGGAGCGACCCTCGGCACGGTCGGTGGGGGGGCGCTGGAGGCCAGGATCATCCGCGAGGCGCAGGACGCCTTGGCGGCAGGCAAGCCAAGGCTGGTCGAACTCGGGCTTGCGCCGGGGACCCAGGACAACCTGGGGATGATATGCGGCGGCACTGCCACGGTTTATGTCGAGCCCATCCTGCCCAGGCCGAGAGTCGTGGTGTTCGGTGCGGGGCACGTGGGTGCCGCGGTGGCTCACATCGCGACGGCGGCGGGTTTCAGTGCCGTGGTCGTGGATGACCGGCCGGAGTTCGCGGACAAGGGGAGACTCGTGGCCGACGAGGTGGTCGTCTCGGACCTCGGAGAAGCGGCGCGCATGGTGCCCATGGATGCCGGGACGTACGTGGTAATCGTCACGCGCGGTCACACCCACGACCGGGAGGTCCTGGCCGAGTGCTTGAGGCGCAGGCCGCGCCCGGGGTACATCGGCATGATAGGGAGCCGGTCGAAGGTGCGCGCTACATTCGACGCGCTGCTCGGGAGCGGTTTCTCCCAGGAGGATGTGGCGGGCGTGCACGCGCCCATAGGGCTTGACATCGGCGCGCAGACCGCGCAGGAGATCGCCGTGGCGATAGTGGCGGAGATGATCGAGGCCAAGAACAAGCGCCGGTGAGAACTCTCGCGAACCCTTGTGAACCCTTGCGCGGGCGGGCCGGCGGGAGCGTGCCAACGAGGAGGCTGTCGTTGAGATGGGCGTGAGAGCCAGGATGCAGGAGCTTCCGCTTGAAGAGCGGAAGGCGGGATTCGACGAAGTAGAACGGGGGTTCGCGCTTCACCAGGCGCTCGCCGAGGCTTCGAGATGTCTTTTCTGCCACGACGCGCCGTGCGTCGCGGGGTGTCCCGCGGGGGTCGACGTGCCGGGATTCATACGGAGGCTCAAGACCAAGAACTTCCTCGGCGCGGCGCGGCTCATACGGGAGGCCAACGTCTTCGCGGGAGTCTGCGCGAGGGTCTGCCCGGCGGAAGAGCTTTGTGAGAAGAAGTGTTCCAGCACGAACCTTTCGGAGCCGATAGCCATCGCCGCACTGCAAAGGTTCGTGGCGGATGAGGAATCGAAACGCGGGATTAGGTTGCCTGGGCCCGGCGCGCCCACAGGCAAGAGGGTGGCGGTCATCGGCTCGGGCCCTGCGGGGCTTGCCTGCGCCCACGAGCTTGCGAGGCTGGGGCATGCCGTGACCGTATACGAGGCTGGAGAGAGGCCGGGCGGGCTGCTCGTCCACGGGATACCCCGCTACAGGCTGCCGCTTGCCGTGGCCGAGGCCGAGGTAGCCGCCGTGCTCGCGTCGTCGGCTCTGGATGTGAGAACCGGGCTCTGGGTGGGTAGGGACGTTCCGGCGGCCGCTATTCGCAGGTCTTGCGACGCCGTCTTCCTCGCGCCGGGTCTGGGATACGGGTCGTCGCTCGGGATACCGGGGGAGGACCTCCCGGGCGTTCTCCAGGCCGGCGAGTTCCTGCGAAAGGCGGCCACGGGCTGCGGTGTGCGCCTTGCCGGAAGGGTGGCGGTCATCGGCGGCGGAAACGTGGCGATGGACGCGGCCTGCTCTGCGCTTCGCTGCGGCGCCTCGGAGGTTGTGGTGGTGTACCGGCGTTCCCGCGAGGAAATGCCCGCCTGGAGAAGGGAATACGAATTCGCTGCGGCCGAGGGAGTGAGGTTCGAATTCCTCACATGCCCCGTGAGGCTCGTTGATGAGGGGGGACGCCTGGCGGGGATGGAATGTGTACGCACACGCCTGGGAGAGCCGGATTCCAGCGGTCGGAGGAGGCCGGAAATGATCCCAGGGACCAAGCATATGATCGAGGTACGCACCGCCATTGTGGCTGTGGGCCAAGCGCCTTGGCCCGGGCTCGTCGAGCTCTTCGGTGGTCTTGCCGGCGCCGGCGCGGCCACGACGACGACCGGGACTCTCGTAGTGGACCGGGACACCATGATGACGTCAGTCGAAGGTGTGTTCGCCGGGGGGGACGCTGCGGGGGGCGGTGCCACCGTCGTGAAGGCGGTTGCAGAAGGGAAGAAGGCGGCGAAGGCCATCCACGCTTACCTGCAGTGAGCGGGTTTCGGCGAAACACGGGCGGGGCGGGCCACGCTCCACAATCGTGGCGCCGCACGTTTTCCGGAGGGCGAGGCTGGGTTGCCGGGTCGCCGGTGATTGCGCGAGGGGTGTCGGGATCCGGCCACTCGCCCCGCGGGCCGGATTCCGGCGAAGCGCGCCACGCTTCGGGCGCCGTCGCCGAGCGCGACACCGCTCGCCCCTCCCGGAAGTCGGGAGCGTTTCTGCACCACTACTTAGCTTGCACGTAGAGACGCGGAGGAGAGATCCAAGCGATGGGCATCGGCTGGGTGGCCAGACAGAAGCGAACTCATCTCTTCTCCTCGGTCGCCCGCTCGGGCGACGAGGCTACGGTCACGCGCTATGACATCTCTGTGCGGACCGATGTCGAACATGGGAACCTCGAGGCCACCGCTATCCTGGTGCTGAAGGCTCTTGCGTCAGGCGCGACGAGGCATTGTTTCGTCTTGAACAGCGGGCTTGCCGTGCGGGCCGTGGTCATGGGCGGCGAGCGCTTGGACACGCGCGAGACCGAACTTGCCGACGCACCGGGGCTCAAAGCTGTATGGGTCAATCTGCCGAAACCTCTGGACGAGGGAGAGGAAGCGCGGCTCACTTTCATATACGCTGGGCGGCCTGCGGGTGGCAGGTGGGCGCACATCGACGAGGGCGGGCTGCGCCTTTCTCGCAGGTCCGCATGGTACCCCGTGGGGGCGGGGTTCGACTCGTTCACGGCGAGGGTGTCGTGCGCGACGTTCCCAGGGATGATCGCGGTCACAGACGGGGACCTCACTTTGTCGTCGGAGACAGAGGATCAGGCTGTCTACACTTGGGAGGTGCGGGATCCCCTCTCCGGCCTCGCGCTGACAGCCGGCAGATTCATGCTGGAGCGCAGAATGCATAGAGGCCTGCAACTCGACCTTTATCTTGGGCCTCGTCTCAAGGGCCAGGCTTCGCTGGCCACGGAGCTCTTCTGCGGCGTCATCGATGCCTACGTTTCGATGCTTGGCGAACCCGAGGCCCGGCGTTTCACGGCTGTACTGAGGCGCCGGTATCCAGGGGACGAGCACCTCGTGCGGCTCGTCGCGGCTCTCGCCCACGAAACCGCCCACATTTGGTGGGGCAGCCCGATATCTGTGGGGTTCGGCGATACTTGGTTTCACGAAGCACTGGCGCGGGCGATGGCGTACGAGACTGTCGGGCGCGTCCTCGGCGGCGAGGCGAGGGCGGCGCTCGTCCACGAGGAAATCGATAGGTACACCGCGGATTCGGCCATCGGCCCGGGCGGCGAGGAAAGCGTCCTCTCGTGGGCGAGAAGCCGAGTGCTCGACGCACCGAGGCACGTGTGTATCAGGGCGGCTCTCGGGTTGAGGCTCGTTCACCACACCCTCGGGGACGAGGCGTTCTTCGAGACGCTGAGGCGGCACGTGTCGCTGTACCGGGCGAAGCCGTCCGGGCTTGCGGAGTTCGTCAAGGTCGCGGAGAGGGTGTCGGGTAAGCCGGTCGAAGGCCTCATGAGGCAGTGGCTGGGTACGACCGCGAGTCTCGCGTACGAGATCCGCAATGCGCGCTGTTCCGCAAAGCCGGGGGGCGGTTTCGTGACGAAGTTCGCGCTTGTCAACACGGGCGATGCAGCGGGACCTGTTCAGGCCGATGTGCTCCTCGAGGGCGATGAGTGGAAGACATGCGAGAGAGTCACCCTCACCGGGCGCGACCAGGTTCTCGTGATCTGCACGAAACATCCGGTGAAATCCGTCTTCCTTGACCCGGATGCTTACCTTCCCAACCGGAGTTGGAAGCGGTGCAGGGTCAGCATCACGCCGCAGCAAGGTCTGGGGCTGCGTCCGGGTTCGCATTCCTAGGAGACTATGCATGGCGCCACAGGCCTTCGCCTCTATCCTTGCAGGGGTAGCGAACGGCCGTGACCCGCGCAAAACACGTATTCTGGCTCGCAGGAGGGACCGGAGATGGCGGACTTATCTATCGAGTTCTGTGGAGTGAAGTTCCCGAACCCTTTCACGCTCGCGGCGGCGCCGCCCACAGACAATGCTGAGATGGTCGCGAGGGCGTTCGAGGCCGGTTGGGGAGGCGCGATCCTCAAGACGACTTCGGTCGAGACGGAGGTCGTGGAGCTCGTGTACCCCATGATGGCGGGGCTCGATTACGAGGACAAGAAGCTCATGGGCCTCGAGAACATCGACCTCATCTCCGAGCGGCACATAGACGAGGTCGAGAAGGATGTGAAAGCCCTCAAGAAAGAGTATCCCGACAGAGTGGTCGGGGCCAGCATCATGGGGGCGAAGAAAGAGGACTGGCAGGAACTCGTGCGAAGGCTGGAGGCGGCCGGAGCGGACCTTATCGAATGCAGTTTCTCGTGTCCGCACGGCATGCCGGAGCGAGGCATGGGCTCGACTATCGGACAAGACCCGGAACTCACGGAACGTACGGCGCGCTGGGTCAAGGAGGCCGCAAAGCGGGTCCCGGTCATCATCAAGCTGACCCCGCAGATAGCCGACATCACCGCGGCGGCGCGTGCTGTAAAAAGGTCGGGGGCTGACGGGGTCTGTGCCATCAACACGCTGAAGAGCCTCATCGGCATCGATTTGGACACGTTCGTCCCCTACCCGAACGTGGGCGGCTACTCCACGTTCGGCGGGTACTCAGGGCCGGCGATCAAGCCTGTGGCCCTCCGGTGTGTGGCTGAGATTGCGAAAGCGGTCGACATCCCGATAGCTGCGGTCGGCGGCATCAGCACATGGAGCGACGCCGTGGAGTTCCTCCTGGCAGGCGCGACCAACATCCAGCTCTGTACGGCTGTGATGCGCCATGGGTTCAGAATCATCGAGGATCTCATCGACGGCCTCGACGTGTACCTCGAGGAAAAGGGCATGAGCTCCGTCCGTGAGCTCGTCGGAAAGTCCCTTCCATACATCGTGGAGCACTCGCGGCTCTCGCGCAAGTACAAGGTCGTCGCCACGATCAACCACGAGACGTGCGTCAAGGACGACCTCTGCTACATCGCCTGCAGGGACGGCGGGCATCAGGCCATCGAACTCGACTCGAACCGCCTGCCCAGGGTGGACGAGAAGAAGTGCAAGGGCTGCGGCATGTGCGCCACGGTTTGCCCGGCCTATGAGTGCATACGGCTCGAACCGAAGGTGGGAGCGGTGTGAGGCCACTTAGCGTTGTAGTCCCTGAGAGCGTGGATGAAGCGGTAGAGGCCCTCGCCAGATGGGGGCCGGAGGCGCGCGTCATAGCCGGCGGGACGGACCTTGTCGTCGAACTCAAGGAGGGAAGGCGCATCCCGGCGGTCCTTGTCGACATCAACCGGCTGGAAGAGCTTCGCGGGGTGCGAGTCGAAGGGGGGACGCCGGCGCGGGCCGAGGACGAGGACAAGCCAGGAAGCGTGGCCGAAGGCGACATGGTGTGGATCGGCGCGCTCGCAACTCACGCGGAGGTCGCGGCGTCTCGCGTCGTGAGGGCAGCCGCTCCGCTCCTCGCGGACGCGTGTGCGCGCGTCGGCTCACCCCAGATAAGGGGGAGAGGGACCATCGGCGGGAATCTGTGCACCGCCTCCCCGGCAGGCGATGTCATACCGCCGCTCTTCTGTCTGGAGGCGTCGGTGGATGTGAGAGGCCCCCGCGGCGTGCGCAGCGTTGATGTGGAGTCGTTCTTCGTGGGGCCGAAGAGGTCGGCCCTCGCTCCCGACGAGATGGTCCTCGGGGTGAGGTTCCGGGCTCTCGGGCCGGGGCACGTGTCGTTCTTCCGCAAGCTGGGACAAAGAAAGTCACTTGCCATATCTGTTGTGAGCGTGGCGTTTGCCGCCCGGCGCTCGGCTTCCGGCGCATTCGATGAGGCGCGGGTCTCCTTCGGAGCCGTGGCTCCGACGGTCGTGAGAGCCCGCACTGTGGAGAAGGCCTTGCGCGGCAAGAAGCTGGATGCCGGGGGGGCGAGATACGTCTCGCGCCTCGCGTTCCGCGATGTCGTGCCCATAACTGACATCAGGGGGTCGCAGGCTTACCGGCGGGAGATGGCTTGTAACCTCCTGTACGAAGGTTTGCTGGGCCTGCTCGCTGAGGGCGACGGCGCCGGGGAGGTTCGGTACGTATGAAAGTGAACGTCGTCCTGTTCGGCACCATGCGCAAGTATGCGAAAGAAGACAAGTTCCAGCTGGAGTTCGAAGAGGGCGCGAAGCTTTCCGACCTCTTGGATCGCCTCAAAATAGAAGACAGGGTATACATCATCGTGCTCGTGAACGGACGGCGGGCGGACGAGGATACCCCGCTCACCGAGGGCGCGAACGTGCACATTCTCACGCCCGTCGGGGGCGGGTGAGAATGCGGGACGGACGTCGAGGGAGCGGGGCACCAGCGGACGAGTGACGCGCGCTCGGAGAGGAGGGGACGCGTGTGAACGAGCCGAGGTGGGTGGGTGCCCGGATTTGCCGCATCGACGCGGAGGACAAGGTAACCGGCAAGCTCAAGTTCATGTCCGACCTTTCGTTTCCCGGCATGCTCTGGGGAGCGGTTCTGCGGAGCGCGCACCCGCATGCGCTGATAAAAAAGATAGACACCTCGAGGGCCGAGGCAATGGAAGGCGTGGTCGCCGTGCTGACCCACAGGGATGTGCCCGGCCTCAACGGCTTCGGCATCGTCATTCCAGACCAGCCTGTGCTGTGCTCTGACAAGGTGCGCTACATGGGGGACGCGGTCGCGCTGGTGGCGGCGGTCTCGAAAGAGAGGGCGAGCGAGGCCCTGCGCGCCATCGATGTCGAGTACGATCCTCTTCCGCTGGTGGACGACCCGGAGAACGCGATGCTGGAGTCGTCGCCCAAAGTGCATGCCGGCGGGAACATCCACCACCACATCAAGGTGGAGAGGGGAGATGTCGACGCGGCGTTTCGCGAGGCCGCGGTGGTGGTGGAGAACACGTATCACACGCCCCGGCAGATGCACGCTTTCATGGAGACCGAGAGCGGTGTCGCCGCGATGGACGAGCATGGCGACATCACCGTCTGGTGCGGAAGCCAGCATCCCTTCAGGGACCAGCTTCAGATAGCGCGCGCCCTCGGCATGAACCCCAGGAAGATCCACGTCGTATCGACCCCTGCCGGCGGCGCATTCGGGGGCAAGGACGAGATAACGGTTCAGATTTACCTCGCGCTCCTCGCGCTCCGCACCGGCCGCCCAGTGAAGATGGTGCTTTCCCGGGAGGAGTCGGTGGTCGCAGGCATGAAGCGCCATCCGATGAGGATCCGCATGAAGACCGCGGCGGCGGCGGATGGTACGCTCCTCGCCAACGAGGTGCGGGTGGTCGCCGACACGGGGGCGTACGCGTCCCTTGGTGGACCGGTCGTCAACCTCGCCATCGAGCACTCGTGCGGACCCTACCGCATGCCCAACGTGAGGCTCGAGGGGTTCTGCGTGTATACGAATAACGGCTTGGCCGGGGCGTTCCGGGGGTTCGGCGCGAACCAGGTGACGTTCGCGCTGGAGACGCAGGTCGACATGATCGCGGAGCGCCTCGGCATCGACAAGCTCGAGTTCCGGCGCAAGAACGTCGTCCGGCGGGGAGACGTGGCGGCTCTCGGGCACACCATGACCGCATCGGTGGGGGCCACGGCCACCCTCGAGGCCGCGTCCAGGTGCGAGCTGTGGGCGCGGCGTGAGGAATTGAAGGCGAAGCCGTCGGCACCCTACAAGAGACGGGGCGTCGGGCTGGCAACGGAACTTCACGGATGCGGGCTGGGCGTGGGGCTGCCGGACTACGGGGCCGCCACCATCGAACTCCTTCCGGACGGGCGGTTTGCCGTGGGAGTGAGCTGTCCCGAGATCGGCCAGGGCAACACCACGGCGTTCGCGCAGATGGCCGCGGACAGCCTCGGCTCGTCAGTCGCAGATATCATGGTTGTGTCGGGGGACTCCAGGCACACTCTAGACTCCGGCACGTCAACGGCGTCGCGGTCGGTGTACACCGGCGGCAACGCCATCCGGTGCGCGGCGGCCAGGATGCGCGATCAAGTCGCCGACATGGCCGCGGAGGCGCTTGGCGTGCCTCACGACGCCATCGTTTTCGGGCGTGGAGGCGTAGAGGTGAGGCACCATCTGGCAGGGGATGCCGTGCATCCCGTCGAGCGCCTGTCGTTCCGCGAGATAGCGCGCATCGCCGAAGGCAAGGGCAGGAGGCTCAAGGCCGAGGGAGACTTCATCTGGCCCGTGGCTGACAGGGGCGTGGAAGGGTATTTCGGCCTGCCACACTTGATTTACTCCTACATCACTCAGGTCGCACTTGTGGAAGTGAACACCCTCACCGGTGAGGTCGAGGTCCTCCGCGCAGTGTCCATTCCCGATCCAGGCAAGGCCATAAACCCCGCGGGCATCGAGGCGCAGTCGGAGGGCGGGGTGGTGATGGGGATGGGATACGCGTTAATGGAGGACACCGTCATCGAGCAAGGGATCACGAAGACGCCGAACTTCTCGACGTACATAATCCCGACCTCCGCGGACGTGCCTGACATCGAAACGATAATCGTGGAGGAGCCCGAGCCATCAGGGCCGTTCGGGGCCAAGGGAATCGGCGAGGCGGTATGTGTGCCGATCACGCCTGCCGTTACCAACGCCATCCACGACGCGACCGGGATATGGGTGACTCACATACCGGCTACCCCGGAGAGGGTGTACATGGCTCTCAAGAAGCAGGCCGGGGAGGAGGCCGCGGGTGTCGCGGGCGGCTGAGGAGTGCAGAGGGTGCTCGAAAGGAGGCTCGAGGCGCGTGGGGATCGTTGGAGATGAGGCTGCCGGGAGCGGCCGTCAAGATGGATTGAGCATAGTGCACCACCGGGCGAGGCGTGTGGACGCGGTCGAGAAGGTGACCGGCAGTGCGAAGTTCGGGGCGGACCTTTACTTCGACGGAATGCTCCACGCACGGGTGCTGCGGGCGAGGCTTCCGCACGCGAGGATCGTGCGAATCGACGCAGGCGAGGCTTTGAAGGTGCCGGGAGTGGAGGCTGTCATCACTCACGAAGATATCCCGGGAGCCAAGACGTTCGGGCCGGTGCGGCGGGACATGCCCGTGCTCGCCTTCGACAAGACGCGTTACCTGGGCGACGGTGTGGCAGTGGTCGTGGCCGCCACCGTCGACGCGGCAGAGAAGGCGCTCGAGCTCGTGCGGGTCGAATACGAGGAACTCCCCGCCGTGTTCTCGCCTGAAGAAGCCATGGCGGAAGGTGCGCCCGTTCTGCACGACGACACGCCCGGTAATATAGTAAACCACCACAAGGTCCGTAAGGGCGACGTAGACGCGGGTTTTGCCGCGTCCGACGTTGTGATCGAGCGCGAGTACCGCACCCAGTTCGTCGAGCACGCGTACATCGAGCCTGAAGCGGCAGTGGCCGTGCCGGACCCGAACGAGGGGTCGGTCACGGTGTATGGATCCGTGCAGAACCCCTTCACCGCGAGGCGCGTGGTGGCGGAGGTCCTCGGGGTGAGCCTGAACAGGGTCCGCATCGTGCAGTGCGCGATGGGGGGATCGTTCGGGGGCAAGGATGACATCATGTCCTGCATGTGCGCAAGGGCCGCGCTGGCGGCGCTCAAGACCCGGCGGCCTGTGAAGATGGTGAACACCCGTGAGGAGTCCATCGTCGAAGGGTACAAGCGGCACCCCTACGCGCTCAAGTACAAGGTCGGGGCCACGAGTGACGGCAAGCTGCAGGCCATGGAGATACGCATCCTGGCCGACGCGGGGGCCTACGCCTCGATGACGCCGTTCGTGACATGGCGTTCGGTAGTGCAGGCGACGGGGCCTTACGAGGTTCCCAACGTCAAGACAGACGTGTACGGCGTATACACGAACAACACGTACACCGGTGCCATGAGGGGGTTCGGAAGCCCGCAGATCATCTTCGCCCACGAGTCACTGATGGACGAGCTCGCCGTCGAACTCGGAATGGATCCGCTGGACCTGCGCCTCAAGAACGGCTTCAGGCAAGGGTCCGTCACCGCCACCGGGCAGACTCTTGACAACCATGCGGTGAGCCTTGCGGAGGTCATGCAGAAGACGGCGGACGCCATCGGGTACCGGGAAAAGAGAAAGGCGCACGCTGAAGCGGCGCGGCGGGCGGGGACGAGAACGGTCCGCGGCGTCGGACTCGCGGCAAGCTACCGCGGTGTGAGCCTGGGCGGGGAAGGGGTGGACGCCACAGGCGCCATAGTCTCGGTGCAGCAGGACGGCAGCGTATATGTATACGCCGGCCTTGCCGAAAACGGCCAAGGACTCCGCACGATATTCAGCCAGATCGCCGCGGAGGAGCTCGGGTGCAACCTCGAGGACGTCGTGTTCATGGACACCGACACCTCGCTCATCCCAGACGGCGGCCCCACCGTGGCGTCGCGCAGCACCACCATGGGCGGGAACGCGGTACGCGACGCCGCCCGGAAGGTCCGCGAAACGCTCCTGGCGGTGGCCGGGGAAATGCTCGGGACGTCCGCCGGAGCGCTCCAAGCCTCCCGTGGCAGGGTATTCGTGGCGGGGGACCCGGCGCGAAGCCTGAGCTTCGGCGAAGTTGCGCGGGCCGCTTACGACCGGGGCGAGCTCATGGCCGCGTTCGGATGGTATAGAGGCCCGAAGGTCTGGTGGGACGAGGAGCACGGCCAGGGAAGGGCGTACTTTACGTACGTTTACGGGTGCCAGGCGGCCGAGGTGGAGGTGGACACCGAGACGGGCAAGGTCAAGGTGCTTAAGGTGGCCGCCGCGCACGACGTGGGCCGGGCCATCAACCCCGCGACAGTGGAGGGCCAGATATACGGCGGCGTGGCCATGGGAATGGGGTACGGCCTGTTAGAGGAGGTCGAGATCGCGAGGGGCGTCACGAGAACCCTGAACTTCGACGAGTACCTCATCACCACGTCCATGGACATGCCCGAGGTAATCCCGATTGTGGTTGAGAACCCGGATTCCCACGGTCCGTACGGCGCCAAGACCGTCGGCGAGCCCACGTGCGAGCTCCTCGCGCCGGCCATCGCGAACGCCGTGTGGCACGCGACCGGCAGGAGGGTCCGCGAGCTTCCGTTGGACCTCGAGAGAGTGCTGCTGGGGCGGTCACTCAAGGCGGCCCGTGGAGAGAGGGGAAGTGAACGAGCATGAGCCACCGGAGACTCGGTTATGCGGTGCCGGAGACCTTGATGGAAGCCAGCGCGTTCCTGCGGGAGCATGCCGGGCACGCGGCGGTCGTCGCGGGAGGCACTGACGTCTTGGTGCGGCTGAGGCGGCGCGCCGGGCGTGGCGAGGAGCATGATCTGCGGTGGCTAGTCGATCTTTCGCGGATCCCGGGGCTTTCCGGCGTGTCCAGCGAGAGCGGTACCATCAGGATCGGGGCGCTTACGACACACGACGAGATCGCGAGGAGCCCTATCATCCTGAAGGGCGCGCCGCTTCTCGCCGAGGCGTGCGCCAGCGTGGGTTCGCCACAGATCCGCGCGCGGGGAACCATCGGCGGCAACATCATGAACGCTTCGCCGGCCGCGGACACGATCCCGGCGCTCGTGGCCCTCTCGGCGACGGTGCGGCTGTCCGACGTCAGCGGCACGCGCGACATCCCCATAACCGACGTATTCGATGGACCCTACAAGAACCGTGCGCTGCCGGGGGAGATCCTGACGGAGGTGTATTTCAGCGCGCTCGCTCCGACTTGCGGGTGTGCCTTCGTGAAACTGGGGAGGCGGGAGGCGCTGGCCATCGCGCGTTTGAGCTGCGCGGTGGTCATCGAACGCGACGACGCCGGCCGCGTGGCGCGGGCGGCGATAGCCCCGGGGGCGTGCCTGCCAATGCCGGCGCGGGTGTCCTCAGCCGAGGAGATCCTCGTGGGAAGGTTTCCCGACGAGCCCGTTGTCGCTGCGGCGGCGCGGGAGGCCGCTGAGGAGATGGTGAGGGAAACCGGTGTGCGCTGGTCAACGGAATACAAGAAGCCCGTTCTCGAGGCCACCGTCAGGCGGGCGGTTGGGAAGGCTTTGGGGGTGGACGTGGAGTGAGGAGAGTCGAACCAGGGGCCAAGGCGACGGTATCGTTCAAGGTCAACGGAAGGCCGGTCGAGGCCGAGGTCTCGGCGGGGGACAGGCTCATAGATGTCCTGCGCGAGGGCCTCAGGCTCACCGGCACCAAGGAAGGGTGCGGCATCGGAGAGTGCGGCGCGTGCACCGTGCTTCTCGACGGAAAGGCCGTGAACTCCTGCCTCGTCCCCGCGCTCCAGGTGGAAGGGTGCGAGGTGGAGACCGTGGAGGGACTCGCGAAAGACGGCAGGCTCCATCCG
Organism: Clostridia bacterium; assembly: GCA_050261175.1. GTDB lineage: Bacteria > Bacillota > SHA-98 > UBA4971 > UBA4971 > UBA6256. The sequence continues at coordinate 9,572 of JBLNDA010000133.1, read as the reverse complement.
CTGCAGGAGGCGTTCATCGACCATACCGCGGTGCAGTGTGGGTTCTGTACTCCCGGTATGCTCATGTCCGCCGCGGCGCTCATCCGCGAGAATCCCCGTCCCACGAGGGAGGAAATCGCCCGCGCGATCTCGGGAAATCTCTGCAGGTGCACGGGGTATCACCAGATAATCTCCGCAATCGAGGATGCGGCGGGGAGGATGAGCTCAGCGTGTCTCGAGGCCTCCGGATCCGGAGCGGACGAAGAGCCCGAGCGACCTGACGGGTCGAGAACGGCCTGCTGACCGTTCCGGGAGATCCGTCGGAGAGATTCAGGGAATTGAAAGAGGTGGAAGGAGGCGGGCTGCGATGATCGTCATCGGGGGAGGCTATCTCGTCACCCTTGACAGCGAAGGGCGGGTCCTGGATGACGGGGCGGTCGCTATCGGGGACGGGGTCATCCGCGAGGTTGGAACCACCCGCGAGGTGAGGGAACACCACCCGGGCAGCGAGTTCGTGGATGCCGGGGGCAGGGTAATCATGCCCGGCATGATAAACGCCCACATGCACCTGTACAGCACGTTTGCGCGGGGCATGGCGCTCAAGGACGCGCCGCCGCGCACTTTCATGCAGATTCTGGAGCGCCTGTGGTGGAGGCTGGACAAGGCCCTGGGACCGGAGGACGTGTACGTGAGCGCGCTCGTTCCGCTCATCGACTGCATCCGCTGCGGCACTACGACCATCCTGGACCACCATGCGAGCCCCATGGCGGTTCCGGGCATCCTCGACGAGATAGCGCGCGCCGCGAGCGAAGCGGGCATCAGAGCCTGCCTCGCGTACGAGGTCTCCGACAGGGACGGCGAGGACATCGCGGACCAAGGCATCCGCGAGAACGTAAGGTTCATCCAGAGGTGCCGCCGTGAGGGAGGCGGACACCTCGCCGCGTCGTTCGGGCTTCATGCCCAGATCACGCTGTCCGACGCCACGCTCGCCAAGTGCCGCGAAGCCGCAGATGGACTCGACGTGGGGTTCCACGTGCATGTGTCTGAGGGACCGGAGGATGTGGAGGATGCGCTGGCAAAGTCGGGCAAGCGCGTCGTCGAGCGGCTCGACGCGTTCGGGATACTCGGGCCGAAGACCATCGCGGCTCACTGCGTCCACGTGAACGAGACGGAGATGGACATCTTGCATGAGCGCGATGTGAACGTCGTGCACAATCCCGAGTCAAACATGGGGAACGCCGTGGGGGTGGCCCCCGTCCCGCGCATGATGGGTAAAGGCGTGAGGGTCGGCCTCGGCACTGACGGATACACCGCCGACATGTTCGAGTCGGTGAAGGTCGCGAACATGCTTCACAAGCTTGCGGAGGGGAATCCCAGCGCGGCGTGGGCGGAGGTGCCCGCCATGATATTCGAAAGCAACAGGGAGATAGCCCGCCGCGTCTTCGGGCGCAAGTTGGGCGTGTTCGAGACGGGGGCTGCGGGTGACGCCATAATCGTGGACTACCGCGCGCCGACGCCGCTGGACTCGCGCAACTACTATAGTCACGTGTTGTTCGGCATGAGCGGCGGCCTGGTGGACACGACGATCGTGGCGGGGCGGGTCCTAATGCGCGGCAGAAAGCTGACGGGGTTGGACGAGGAGAGGATCGCCGCGCGCTCGCGCGAGCTTGCGAGGAGGGTATGGGAGAGGTTTTGAGGGAAAGGTGAGGGACTTATGACACGCAAGCCGGTTTACGGCCCCACATTCGAGGAGATGCTTCACCCGGAGCTCATGGACCCGCGGGTGAGGGAGAGGGCACTCAAGGCGTTTGACGAGGACGAGCTCGATCCGGTCAACCTGTACAACATCTCGTGGAAGGGGCCCGACAACAGAGTGAGGTACTTCGTCGTGCCGAGCGAGTTGACGGGGGTCGAGCCCAACATCATCCTGCTCTACGGTAGGGACTTCCCCACCGGCAGCCACAAGGTGGGCGCGACGTACTCCGTGGCCGTCGAGAAGCAGCTCCGCGGGGAGATCCGCCCGGGCGAGCACACGTTGGTCTGGCCTTCCACGGGCAACTATGGAATCGGCGGGGCCTGGGTAGGTCCGAGAATGGGGTACGACTCTCTGGTCATACTCCCAGAGCAGATGAGCGCCGAGCGGTTCGAGCGGATAGCACGCTACGGAGCGCGGGCCATCGCGACCCCGGGATGCGAGAGCAACGTCAAAGAGATCTACGACAAGTGCAAGGAATTGGTCCAAGCCGACCCTAGGCGGGTGCGCGTCTTGAACCAGTTCGAGGAGATGGGGAACTACCGGTTTCACTACTACGTGACCGGCAACAGCATAGTCGAGGCCGTGAGGGAGCTCGCGGAGAAGGGCGTGGGAAACGGGAGGACGGCCGCCTTCGTGTCGGCGATGGGTTCCGCTGGAACCATCGCCGCCGGGGATCGCCTCAAAGAGGTGTTCTACGAGACGCGCATCGTGGGCCTCGAGCCGGTCCAGTGCCCGACGCTGTCTTACAACGGGTACGGCGCCCACGACATTCAGGGGATCGGCGACAAGCACGTCACATGGATCCACAACGTGAACAACATGGACGCCATGATGTGCGTGGACGATCTGGAATGCAAGAAAGGCCTTCAGCTCCTGACCGACCCCGTAGGGCTTGAGTATCTCACAGGTGAGGTGGGAATCGACGAGGAGGCCGCCGAAACGCTGTCGGGCATAATCGGGATCTCGGGGGTGTGCAACATACTCGGCGCCATCAAGACAGCCAAGTTCTACGAATTCGGCCCTGGCGACAACGTCGTCACCGTGGCGACGGACGCCATCGACCGGTATAGATCAGTGATGAAAGCGCTGTCCGACATGTGTGGCGCAATGGACCGCATGAAGGCGGCCAGCCGCCACGAAGCGATATTCCTTTCGGCGAAGCTCGACCACATCGTTGAAGGTACGGTGGAGAACAGAAAGCGCTGGCATAACCTCAAGTACTATACCTGGGTGGAGCAGCAGGGCAAGACAGTCGAGGAACTCAACTCTCAGAAAAGCCAGGAATACTGGGTGGCGCAACGTGCGATTGTCCCGGAGCTTGACGCTATGATCCGCGCCGCCCGCGGGTGAGCGCGGGTCAGGTACACTGGGGCCGCATGGCGGCCCGGGGAGGACCCGTTGGAGGCGGTTCGTCTTCTTCCGCGGCTGCCCGCGCGGTGCCGCCGGGCGGTGCCACCGGCTGGTGCCGCTGGACGCCGCCGTTGGACGGTACCGTCGGACGGTACCGCGGGGCGGTGCCATTGGACGGTGCCATAAGGAGGAGTGCCGCGGACTACGCCGAATATTCGTAAGAGAAGGACTACATCGTGCCGAGGGCCTACTCTCATATAGACCTGATAATCGTGGGTTCAGGCGTTTCTACCAGGAGGCCGCAACCAACCTGGCTATGAGAGAGGCGTCTGGAGATCGTTCGCTCGATCCCGGCGCTCCGGACGGGTTGGGGCGGCCTCCGACTATGGCGGCAGAAGCGAATGCCACCGCTTTCGAAACGGCAAGGGTGCGGGGCAGCGAGGCCTGCGCGACGGCGCGTCGAGGGCTCCGCGGGCCGGCGGGCCGCAAGCGTGTCGGTCCCGGGGGCGGCACCCACGCCCACGATGGAACTTGTTCTCTGAAGGCCCGCGCGAACCTGCGCGGATCTGTTGGAGATGGTCGAGACCAGGTGGGAACGACAAATGGAGGACGGGTGACCGGAGGTGAGGGATATGCCGGAGGTCTTGGTGGACGGTCAGGCGTGCCGGGCTCCCGAGGGGGCGACCATCCTGGAGGCCGCGAGGCGTGCCGGGGCGCGTGTTCCGGCGCTGTGCCATCATCCGTGGCTGGAGCGGGGCGCGGCGTGCGGAGTGTGCGTGGTCGAGGTGGAGGGCAGGGAGGACTTGGTGACCGCGTGCGACCATACCGTGGAGCCGGGCATGGTCATTCGCACGAGCACCGCGAAGGTGATGGCGAGACGTCGCGAGGTGGTGTCGTTCCTCTTTGCCCAGCACCCCGGGGAATGCCTCGTGTGTGAGAGAAGGGCGTATTGCGAGCTCAAGAGGCTCGGCGACGAACTCGGAGTGCGGACGCGCAGGCTCCCGATGACACGACGTAGACTTGCGGTGGACAGAACGGGCCTTGCGATAGTCCGCGATCCCAACAAGTGTGTCATGTGCGGAAGGTGCGTCGCGGCGTGCATGAAGATGCACGGCATGACTCCGTATGAGTCTTTGACCTCCGAGGTCGACGAGGCTCGGGGCGCCGTCGAGCGGGCCGGACCGCAGGCAATCCTCGGTGAGGATTGGGTCCGGTGCCGCTCGCTCGCCTTCGAGGACAGGGTACGCGACACTGGGTGCGTCGAGTGCGGGCAGTGCGTGGCGGCGTGTCCCACCGGAGCGCTTGCGGAGAGATCCGAGCTCGTGCGCGTGAGGCGCTCGCTCGCGGACCGCGGGGTCGTCGCCGTGGCTCAGACTGCGCCCGCGCTCAGGGCCACACTTGCAGAGGCGTGGGGCAAGCCCGCGGGAACCGTGTCCACGGGGCTCATGGTCACGGCCCTCCGGAAGCTGGGGTTCGACAAGGTGTTTGATACGGCGTTTGGTGCGGACCTCACCGCGGTCGAGGAGGCGCATGAGCTCAGAGAGCGCCTGGAGACGGGCGGGAAGTTGCCGATGTTCACGTCATGCTGCCCGGCGTGGGTGAGGTTCGTGGAGAATGAGTATCCGGGCCTCGCCGCGCACCTTTCGACGTGCAAGTCGCCTCACATGATGGCGGGGGCTGCCGCCAAAGTCGTGCTGCAGGAGACAGACGGGGTGGCCCTGGAGGACGTGTACGTCGTGTCGTTGATGCCGTGTACCGCAAAGAAGTTCGAAGCGATGAGGAGAGGAAGCCTGCGTGGGCAAGCGCCAGGCGCTCCGGAGGGTGGAGGCAGCGCAATCGTTGGGACACGAGGCGCGCTGCGCGACGTTGATTCGGTCCTCACCACGCGCGAGCTCATCCGGTTGATCCAATCGGCGGAAATGGACGCGGAGTCGCTCGAGGAGAGCGGGTTCGATGCGCCTCTCGGAAGCGCGAGTGGAGCGGGGACGATATTCGGTACCACGGGCGGCGTCATGGAAGCGGCGCTCCGCGCGCTTGCCGACGAGCTGGGGGTGAAGCTGGAGGTGGAGGCGGCCGAGGGGTGGGGCTTGGGCAGGAATGAGAGTTCGCGGCCGGAAACCGGCGACGGGTGTGCCCAGTGCGTCGCGAGCGGCCCTCCGGGCCCCGGTGTGGCCGCGGCCGCGGTGGCCCTCGGCGGTCTCACCCTGCGCGTGGCGGTGGTGCAGGGGTTTGCCGCGGCAAGGCAGATACTGGACGACGTGGCCGCGGGAAAGCAGCCCTACGACTTCGTGGAAGTCATGGCCTGCCCGGGCGGGTGCGTGGGCGGAGGCGGGCAGCCGATCGCCGTGGAGCAGGACGACGGGGATTCCGGGCCCGCCCGGCTTCGGGGCGCCGCGCTTCGCGCCATCGACGAGGCCGTTCGGGAAAGGCATCCTCGCAGAAATCCGGCTGTGATGGAGCTCTACGAGCGTTTCTTGGGCGAACCGGGTGGAGCGAGGGCCAAGGAGCTGCTGCACGATCCCGCGCGCCAAGAGGCGCGGGCTCCGGGTGAGGGATTGGGAGCCGATCCCCGCCCGGCGGCGAGGCGGGCGGCAGACACGAGCGGCGCGGGCGCGGCAGGCCGCGCGCTGGGAGGTGCACGGTGACATGAAGGAAGGCGCGGGTGTCGGCGTGCTGACCCGGGGGAACGACATGGACATCCGGACGTTCAACCCGGACAAGTGCACGGGGTGCAGAAACTGCGAGCTTGCCTGCTCCATCGGCCACTTCGGCGCGTTCAACCCGAGACGGGCGCGGATACGCGTGCTCCGGCAGGGGTGTCGCGAGGAGATCCGGGTATGCAACCATTGCGAGGAGCATCCTTGCGTTGCAGCGTGCAAGAGAGGGGCGCTGGCGTGGGACGACGGGGAGGTATTCGTGGACGAGGCGGCGTGCAACCTTTGCGGCGAGTGCGTCGCCGCGTGCGAGTCCGGCGGGATAAGCATATTTGACGGGGCTGTTCTCATCTGCGACCTGTGCCACGGCGACCCTATGTGTGTGAGATTCTGCACCACGAGGGCCTTGACCCTGAAAGCGAGGTGACGGTGGGTGTCGTACATGGACAGACTGCTCTGGGTGGATCTCACCCGCGGCCGCACACGCAAGACCAGGATACCGGAGGAGTGGCGGTCCTGCTACCTGGGAGGCCGCGGGTTCACGTCGAAAGCCCTCCATGATCTCGTGGACGCCGACACGGATCCCTTCTCGCCCGAGAACATCCTCACCGTCGCCACAGGCCCGCTCGACGGAACGCTTTCCCCTTCGTCCGGCAGGTTCACGGTGGGGTGCCGGTCGCCGTTGACGGGGCTTCTCGGGGACGCCAACTCCGGCGGGCATTTCGGCCCCGAGCTGCGATTCGCGGGGTACGACGCCGTGATAATCCAAGGCAAGGCGAAGGGGCCGGTGTACCTCTTCATTGATGACGACCACGTGGAGTTGCGCGATGCGTCCCACCTGTGGGGGCGCGGTGTGTTCGATACCGTAAAATACCTCGAAGACTCCCATGGGAAGGACGTCAAGGTCATCGCCATAGGCCAAGCGGGCGAGAACCTGGTCCCCTACGCGAACATCATGGCAGCGGGCCACAACGCCGCCGGGCGAACGGGCGTGGGCGCGGTGATGGGGTCCAAGAACTTGAAGGCCGTCGCCGTGCGCGGATCCGGCGATATCCCCGTGGCAGACGACGAAAGGTTCCTCGCGAAAGTCCGCGAATGCCACAGGAAGCTCATGGCAGACCCAACCTACCAGGACTTTTCTGAATACGGCACGCTCATCCTGGTCGACATCGCCCAGGCGAGCGGCGGTCTCTCCACGAAGAACGGGCAGCTAGGCCTGTTTGAGAGCTACGAGGAGATCTCGAGCCACGTCTACCAAGACAGATACAAGCTCGCCTCGAAAGCGTGCTTCTCGTGCATCCTTCATTGCAAGAACTATGCTCGCGTTCCTTGCGGCCCATACGAGTGCGAGAACATGGGCCCGGAGTATGAAACCATGGTTACGCTCGGAACCAGAGTGGGAGTGGGCTCCCTTGGGGCAATCCTCAAGGCCAACCAGCTCGCCAACGACTACGGGCTTGACACGATATCCGCCGGCACGAGCATCGCGTTCCTGATGGAATGCTCGCAGCGCGGCCTCATCGACGAGAAGTACGAGTGGGGCGACGCGGATTTCGTCATCGACTGCCTCCACAAGATCGCCCATCGCGACGGCATCGGCTCGTTCCTGGCGAAAGGCGTCAAGGCGATGTCTCGCGAGATCCCTGGGAGCGAAGGGTTTGCTCTTCATGTGAAAGGGCTCGAGCTTCCGGCGTTCGACGTGCGTACGGGCAAGGGCTTCGCGCTGGGCGAGGCCGTGGCGAGCAGAGGCGGCGACCACCTCCGGGCCCTTCCCAACTTCGAACTCCTCAGCAAGACGAGGGAGGAGGGGCTCCGTTGGTTCGGGACCCCCGATTGCGTTAACCCATACACCGAGAAGGGCAAGGTCGGCATGGTCATGTGGCACGAGAACTACGGCGCGGTGTGCGACTCGGCGGAGATATGCAAGTACTGTACGTTTGCGACTTACGCCGTCTTGCCCCGGGACGTAGCCGATCTCCTGACTTTCGCGACCGGGCGGCAGCACTCCGAGGCTGAGCTCCTCGGCATAGGTGAGAGGATAGTCAATACGGAGAGGATGTTCAATTTGCGATGCGGCATGACACCGCGGGATGACACTCTTCCCAGGCGTTTTCTGGAGGAAGGTCTCCCGGAGGGACCGGCCAAAGGCGTGACAGTGGATCTTGCCGAGATGCTTCCTGAGTACTACTCCGGGCGCGGCTGGACGAAAGACGGGGTCCCCACCCGCGAGAAGCTTGAGAAGCTGGGAATAGAAGCGAAAGGAGTGGCGTAGGTGGCGAAGATCCTCATCCGCGGCGGAACCGTTGTGACCATGAACCGTAAGCGCGAGGTACTCGAGGGCGCGGACGTCCTCATTGACGGGCGCCGGATAGCCCAAGTGACCTTGCCTGGGTCTGCGTCGAGGAAGCAGCGTCACCTGAATCTCGAGAGAGTGACAGGAGCGGGTGCCGCCGTGCCGGGAGCGGGTCCGTCAGGGAGTGACTCCAGACCGGCCGGCGCGTGGCCCGCTGGCACGCAGCATGACAGGGACCACGGCGAGGCGATGAATGCAGAGGTCCATGAGCTTCCAATCGGGACTCACAGGCATGACGTGGACATGGTCATAGACGCCGCCGGCAAGGTCGTGCTTCCGGGGTTCGTCCAGGCGCATGTGCACCTCTGCCAAACCCTTTTCAGGGGACAGGCGGACGACCTAGAGCTCCTCGACTGGCTGAAGAAGCGCATATGGCCGCTGGAAGGCGCTCACGACGAGGAGAGTGTATACTGGTCTGCGATGCTTGGGATAGCGGAGCTCATCAAGGGCGGGACCACGTCCATCATCGACATGGAGACGGTCCATCACACTGAGAGCGCGTTTTGGGCGATCGACTCATCGGGCATCCGTGCCGCATCCGGCAAGGTCATGATGGACTGGGGCCCCGATGTGCCGGCGAGTCTCATGGAATCCACTGAGGATTCGCTCCGCGAAAGCGAGGCTCTCCTCAAGCGGTGGCACATGCACGACGACGGCAGGATCCACTACGCTTTCGCGCCGAGGTTCGTGGTATCGTGCTCGGACCGGCTCCTCGTGCGCGTGCGCGACATGGCGAAGGCGGCGGGAGTGCTCGTCCACACGCACGCCTCGGAAAACCGCGGCGAGATAGAGCTCGTTCAGCGGGACAGGGGTATGAGGAACGTCGTATACCTCCGCGAGCTGGGTCTCGTCGGGCCGAACCTAGTGCTCGCGCATTGCATCTGGCTGGACGACGAGGAAATGGCGATCCTGCGTGACTCCGGCACGAAGGTCGTGCATTGTCCGTCGTCCAACCTCAAGCTGGCTTCGGGGATCGCGAGGGTGCCCGAGATGCTTGACATGGGAATGTTCGTGTCCATGGGCGCCGACGGCGCGCCGTGCAACAACAACCTCGACATGTTCCAGGAAATGCGCCATGCCGCGCTCGTGCAGAAGGTGCGTCTGGGGCCTACTGCCATGCCGGCTCCGGCCGTGCTCGAGATGGCGACCATCGGCGGGGCACGGGCTATGGGCCTGGAAGACGAGATCGGCAGCATAGAGCCGGGCAAGCGGGCGGATGTCGTGGTGCTCGACCTTGACGTGCCCCACGCGGCTCCCGGAGAGAGCGTGGACGTGGTGTCGCGGGTCGTGTACGAAGCGAACGCGTCAGATGTGGAGACGACCATCGTCGACGGGCGCGTCTTGATGTACAGGAGGAAACTCCTAGCCGTTGACGAAGATGAAGTGTTACGTGAGGCGACGAGGGCGCTCCGGCGGGTGTTAGAGAGATCGGGCTGTTTCTGAACGGGCTGTCTCTGACCGGGGACGCCGATGGGCGTCG
>JBLNDA010000132.1:0-3547 GCA_050261175.1 Clostridia bacterium | reverse complement strand
AAAACCCCGCGAGTCATCGCGGGGCTTAAGTTTTCTGGCAGGGGAGACAGGACTTGAACCCGCAACCTACGGTTTTGGAGACCGCCGCTCTACCCATTGAGCTACTCCCCTGCACACACCTGCGATATTCAGTTGATTTCTCTTTGCATGCCCATTCTATCAAACGGCCGCCGCTTTGTCAACGACGTGCGGGTCTTCGCGTCGCATCGTGGCGCGTTGCCACGCGACGAGGGTGTTGCCGTCGCGCCACACGAATACCACCCGGATGCGAGGCGCGCACGCAAGGGAAGGAAATCCAGGACGTCCGGAGAACGTATAAACGAGAATCCGTCCCGCGCGGGCAGGGTGAGAGGGTCGCCAGGAAGGTAGGGGGGTTCCGTGACACGGCCGCGCCTGCCGGGTCCGCAAGGCCGGGGGCGGCTGCGCGGCGGAGATGGCGGCGTGTCGCTCTCCCGTTTCGCTCGCTCTTGCCGAGCGGGACCAAGTCACGACGTTGGAGGTGTCGGTGCAATGGACGGTGCAAAGAGGGTACCAGTAGGTGTTTCAGGAAGGCACGTGCACGTTACCCAGAGAGACCTCGAGGTGTTGTTCGGACCGGGATCCAGCTTAACGTGTTTCAAAGAACTCTCCCAACCCGGCCAGTTTGCTGCGAACGAAACAGTGACGCTGGTCGGGCCGAAGGGGGTCATTCAGAAAGTCCGCATCCTGGGCCCTGTCCGGAAGGCGACCCAGGTGGAGATATCCCGCACAGATTGCTACGCGCTGGGTGTCGAGGCTCCTGTCAGGGAGTCGGGAGACCTCGCTGGGACGCCCGGCATCGTGATAGTCGGCCCGTACGGCGTGGTCAAGTTGGAACAGGGCGTAATCGTTGCGAAGCGGCACATCCACTTCACCCCGCAACTCGCGAAGGAGTTCGGCGTGACCGACGGTGAGGTGGTGCTGGTGCGCACCGGCGGCCCGAGGGCGCTCGTGTTCGACGAGGTGGTCGTGCGGGTTCGGGATGACTTCGCCCTCGACATGCACGTGGATACGGACGAAGCGAACGCAGCCGGGCTCAAACAAGGCGATTTCGTCACCCTCCTCGGAGCAAGCGAAAGGCGCGCCCTCCGAGGGAACTGACCCTGCCCCGGTGGACCGGTACGCGAATTCCAGTTCACAGCCGCGATGCCGAGGTACGCGCGCTGTCGCCGGAGGTCGACGCGCCGCGCAGCGCCACGCCGCCCCCGCAGTGCCGACCGTGGGGGGGCGACCGGGTGTAGCTGCCGGCTCTACTGCATTCATGTCCCAATGAAGAGATCGCGGCGAAAGGGGGGACGCCCGTCGCTAGCCTTGGGTGTTTCGCCGTGTGGATCCAGGCGGCGGTGACGGGCTGGAAACGCAACATGGTGGGCTCGAAGCTCATTGAATCTTTGAAGTGCGAGATGTCAGGCGGGCGTGCCCTCGTTTATGCGTCGGAGATCGCGCGGTTTCACAGGGCCAGGGGATCGTCGGACTTCTCGCGGGCGGCCCAGTACATACGGGACAAGCTTGTAAGCTGGGGAATCGACGGTGTGGTCATAGAGAAATACCCTATTGACGGGAAGAGGACTTACGAGACCTGGACACCCCCGCCTGCCTGGGAGCCGCTGCGTGCCACGCTCTCCCTCGTGCATCCGGAGCACCGGCTCGTGTGCGACTTCGATAGCGAGCCCATGTGCCTGATATTTGGCAGCACGTCCACGCCCGCGGGAGGGCTCGTGTTCGAAGTGGTGGACATAGGGGACGGCAGGTCTGACGATGTGTACGTAACCCACAGCCTGGCCGGAAAGCTCGTTCTCACCTCCGGCCCTGCCCGGGCGGCGTTTGCGAACGCGGTCAGGAGACGCGGTGCCGTCGGGGTGCTCACCGACCACATGGCGCACGAGGACCCATCGATCGGAAGGACTCGGTATGACCTGCCTGACGCAGTGAACTACGCGAGCTTCCCAGTAAAGCACGAGGACATGGACAAGATGGTGTTCGGCTTCTCGCTCTCGCACCGCCAGGCGGAAGTGCTGAGGTCCCTCCTCAAGAAGGGCCCCGTGCGGGTGAGGGCCGTCGTGGAGGCGCGTTTGTTCCCAGGTGAGATGCACGTGGTCACGGGGCTCATCCCAGGGCGCAACTCCGGGGATGGGGAGGTGCTCATCATAGCCCACCTCTGTCACCCTAAACCCGGCGCGAACGACAACGCCAGCGGCTGCGGGCTCGCCATGGAGATAGCGAGGGCCTTCTCTGAGGCCATGGCCGCGGGAAGGCTGGCGCGGCCGCGCCTCGGCGTGAGGTTCATGTTCGTCCCCGAAATGTACGGCACCATGGCGTACCTGGAGCGGCACCCTGGGTGGGCGAGGAAGGTCAGGGCGGGGGTGAACCTCGACATGGTCGGGGAATCCCGCGAGACCATGTCCATCGCCAACCTCGTGACCACCCCCTGGAGCCTCCCCTCACCGGTGAACGACGTGGCCGCGTTCTACATGAAGGCCGTCGCCGTTCAGGGCAGGATGTACGAAGGCAGCGAGGCGAGCGAGAGCTGGCACCACAACATCGCCGGCTTCTCAGGCGGATCCGACCACTACATCCTGGCGGACTCCTCGTTCAAGGTGCCCTGTGTGTACCTGGGGCACTGGCCCGACCGGTTCTACCACTCGAACATGGACACGGTCGAGCGGCTCGACGCGGACGAGCTTCTCCGCGTCGGCCTGGTGGCAAGTTCGACAGCGCTCACGTTTGCCGCGGGCGACCTGGAGGCGGCCCAGTTCATGCTGAACGTGGTCGACGCCGGCGCGCGGCAGAGGATCACGAGGGCCGCCAGCGTGTCGTGCGAAGCGTCGGTGATGTGTCCAGACCCGTCGAAGCGGGCGGAGACGGCCCGGGCCTTCGAGCGGCGCCTGGACGTGCTCGTGGAGAAAGATCTGGCCGCCCTGGACGGGGTCGTGAAGTGCGTCCAGGCAGAGCATGCCACGAGGGTCCGCGAGATGGCGAAGGCTTTGAAGAGGGGAGTCCGCGCGACCGCGAAGGCGTCGTGCGTGAAGATGGGTGTTTTCGCCGGCACGGCCGGTGCGGATGATGGTGAAACGCCGGCTCGGCAAAGCAAGAGGGCGCGTGAGGGCGCACGTACGAGCGGCGAAGCCGAAGCGGCCGGTGGCGCCGTGTACACACGCCTTTTCAAGGGTCCGCTCGACCCCGTCTACCTGTACGACAGGATGGACGAAAGGCGCAGGGAACACTACGAGAGCAGACAGAGGGACGATCCCAGTTTCCAGCTGAAGCTCGTAGAGGCTGTGAACTACATGAACGGCGGACGCACGCTGGAGAGGATCGCCACCCTGGTGGCGTCGGAGTTCCCGGGGTTCACCCTCGACGATCTGAAAGGGTTCGTGGATGACCTTGAGAGAGCGGGACTCGTGCGCGGGAAGTGAGCTGACGGTCATTCACATCGACATGGACGCGTTCTTCGCTGCCGTCGAACAACAGGCCCATCCCGAGCTTCGCGGGAAACCCGTCATCGTGTGCGGGGACCCCGAGGGCAGAG
>JBLNDA010000131.1:0-19788 GCA_050261175.1 Clostridia bacterium | reverse complement strand
CGCGTTCTTTGTTTCGACGTATGCCGCGATGAAGCTACATCGTATGCAAGTGTATTCGTTCACTTAGCCGCGTAGCTAACCTTTGGGGTTTCACCTCCTTTCCGGCTACGTGGCTAAACTTGGCTGTTTAGGCGCAAACCAGAGACATGTTTTCTTTTCCATACTATACGGGACCTGCTGGGATGTCAATCATTTCTTAAAGCCCCATCACGCCCCTATTATTCTACGCGATGCCAGATTCTCCTTCTGCACTCTGGGGCCAACTCAAACATTTGTTGCCGCCACAGCGCGGAGATCAAGCCAGTTGGGCCCGGCTTTGAGGTCCACTTTGAGCGGCACGTCGAGGCTCACCGCTTCCTCCATCGTCCCCTTCGCCAGCGCCGCCACCTCGTCGAGCTCGCTTTCAGGCACTTCGAAGACGAGCTCGTCGTGGACCTGGAGGACCATCTTGCTGGTGAGGCCGCGCCGTTTGAGTTCTCGGTGGACGGTCACCATGGCGAGCTTTATGATGTCCGCCGCGGTACCTTGGATGGGCGTATTCATCGCGGTTCTCTCCGCGAACTTCCTCGCGGGCACGTTCTTGCTATTGAGATCGGGCAGGTAGCGACGCCTGTTCAAGAGAGTGGTGACATAGCCGTCTCGCCGCGCCGCCTCCACCACCTCGTCCAGGTACTTTTTCACGCCGCGGTAATGGCTGAAGTACGCGGCTATGAACAGAGCAGCTTCTTTCCTGGAGATCCCGAGACCCTTCGCGAGGCCGAAATCGCTGATGCCATACACTATGCCGAAGTTCACCGCCTTGGCCCTGCTCCTCATCTCCGGTGTGACGTCGCGGATGTCAACCCCGAAAACAGAAGCCGCCGTGCGCGCGTGAATGTCCTCGTCGCGCCTGAACGAGGCAACGAGCGCCTCATCCCGCGAGAAGTGCGCGAGCACCCGGAGCTCTATCTGTGAGTAGTCCGCGCTCAACATCAGACTATTCGTCTCGCCGGGAACGAAGACCGCCCGGATGCGCCGCCCCTCCTCCTTGCGGATGGGTATGTTCTGAAGGTTGGGATCGCTGCTGGAAAGCCTGCCTGTCGCCGTCACCGTCTGGTTGAAGGTCGTGTGGATGCGCCCGGTGACTGGGTTGATGAGGGACGCCAGCGCGTCGGCGTACGTCCCCTTCAGCTTGGCGATCTCCCTGTACTCCACAATCTTCGCGGCGATTCGGTGGCGCGATGAAAGCTCCTCCAGCACCTCGGCATCGGTGGAATAGCCGGTCTTTGTTTTCTTCACCGATGGCAAGCCCAGTTTTTCGAAGAGGATGTGCCCGAGCTGTTTAGGAGAGTTGATGTTGAACTCCTCTCCGGCAAGCTCGTATATCTCGCGCTCGAGCTCGGCCATGCGCAGCGCCATATCCCGCGACAGCCGGCGCAGACCCTCCGGGTCGACGGCAACGCCGGCCATCTCCATGTCGGCGAGCACCGCGACTAGCGGCATTTCCACGGAGCAGAAGAGCTTCTGCATGCCGAAGTCCATGAGTTTCTTCGTAAGCGCCTCGCGAAGGCGCGGAAGCCGGACGAGACCTCCGCAGACCGCGTCCCTCACGGCGTCGGGCTGCGCTTCGGCGATGGTCCGCGGGAGCCCGCCCCGCCCCGTGCGCGAAAAGAGCGCGCCGACGGGCTGCACATCCTCTCCGAGCTGGTCGCGGATCGCGTGCTCCAGGTCGCTCCTGCGCTCTGGATTGACGAGGTAAGCGCCGATCATGGTGTCAAAATAGAGGCCCGCGAGCCCCACACCCCTCCTGCGCAGCTGAATCATCTTGGGTTTGGCGTCGTGGCACGCCTTGGAGATCTCATCGTCCTCGAAGACGGGCTTGAGGATGTCGAGGACTGCCTTTTCAGCGAGGCCGGGCGCCCCCAAGCACGAGTGGCCGCAAGGCACGTAGAACGCCCTGCCGTCGGGGATGGCGAACGCCATGCCGACAAGACCCGACCGCATCGGATCCGGACCTTCCGCGACCACGTCGAAAGTGAAGTCTTTCGCCTCGGCAAGGTCGCGCGCGAGCGACCGAACGCCATCCAGGTCCGCCACGGTCACGCAGCGGTTCCCGTCTGCGGCCTTCAGTGCCTCTCCTCCGCAGGCAGGAGCCCACTGCCCCTCGTCCGCCCCCTCAGCCCCCTCGTCGCAGGCGGAGCGTCCCCGCGCGTCGCGGGGCTCGCCCGGCACGAGCTCCTCTTCTCGGAAGAGGCTTCGTGCGGACGGCGGGCCCTGCGTTGCCTTCGCTCCGGCCTCCACGGCCGCTCCAGCGCGCGTTTCCGCGTCCGCGCCTGCCTTGGCCCCGGGCGGTATCTTCGGTTCAAGGCGCCTGAGGAGGCTCCGGAATTCGAGGCGCCTGAAGAGCGCAGCAAGTTTCACGTAGTCGGGCCCTTCCAGGCGGCACATGTCCAGCTCGAAGTGGATGGGCACGTGCCGGTCGATTACGGAGAGCTTCTTCGAAAGTTGAGCTTGTTCCGCATGATGACGGATGAGCTCGCGCGCCCGGGCGGGCTCGACGCTGTCTATCTTGCGTAGGATGTCCTCGACGCCGCCGATGGTTTGGATCAGCTTCACGGCGGTCTTCTCACCGATGCCCGGCACTCCCGGAATGTTGTCGGACGCATCCCCCGCAAGTCCCTTCAGGTCGGGCACTTGGCCGGGATGGATGCCGAACCGCTCCTTCACCGCGGCCTCGTCGAAAGTCTCCATCTCGCTGATGCCCTTTTTCGTGATGACGGCGCGGGTGAGCGGCGAGACGAGCTGGAGCGTGTCCCTGTCCCCGGTGACGATGAGCGACTCGCATCCCGCTTCCTCAGCCTTCTTCGTGACAGTCCCGATGATGTCGTCGGCCTCATAGCCGTCGATCTCCAAGACCGGGACGCGGAACGCCTCCACGAGCTCCTTGATTAGGGGCATCTGAGACGCTAGCTCGTCGGGCATGCCCTTGCGCGTGGCCTTGTATCCTTCGAACTCGAGGTGTCGAAACGTGGGCGCGGCCCTGTCGAAAGCCACGGCAAGGAAGTCGGGCTTCTCCTCTTCGAGAAGGCGGAGCAGCATGTTGGCGAAGCCGTATACCGCGTTCGTCCGCTCGCCGGTTCTGGTGCTGAGGTCGGCCTGGATAGCGTAGAATGCCCGGTTCGCGAGGCTGTTGCCGTCGATTATGACAAGCTTCTTCCGTGCCATCTTCATGCCCCCGCGCGGCCTGGACCGGCCCGGATTAGTATGCGCCCCCGGTGCGGGCGTCATCAGTTTCTTCCTCATATTCCGTGGGATTCCTGCAGGAAAGCGGAGAAAAGAGCGTGGATCCGCGAGGCGGGGGCTCGTTGGGAATCGAAGGGCGTTGTGCGGCCATTGTGGGGCCGATGGGAGCGCTCATTCAAAGCGGACACGAGACGCGAGATGTGAGACGCGAGATGCGTGCGGCCCGGTTGGCACGGCCGGGTTTCCTTCATGCGGCTGACGTGCGGCTGCTGCGGGCGCGTGCGGGTGACGCTTCGGAGGCCCGCAGGTCCGGGCAGGAAGCTGCGGCGTCCCGTGATGTGCGGGAATGTGTTGACGTGACGTGCAGAACGCATGGGGCGCACAATGCGTGGCGCCCAGGACGCGTGGTGCGCGGAAACCGAGGAGGGCACCGTGCGCCGCGGGCGGTCAACCGTGAGCAGGATGCCCGCCCGTCGGCGCCGTCAGGTCAATCGCCGGATCAGGGCCAAATCAGAGCCAGATCACCAGATCAGAGGTCGAGTATCCGGCCGAGCAGGTACTGCGCCACCTCGATCTCACCATAGGTTTTCGCAAGCTTCCAGTCCTGGTTGAGCACGGCCGTGATGAGGTCCGGCGAGATACCGAGTTCCGCCGAGAGCGCTTCGGCGAGCCGCTTCTTCGCGAGATCGCCAAGCTCGGTCCAGTTCTGGTTGACCAGGCTCGTCGCCTCTTCCTCTGTGAGGCCGCGCTCGACGAGCCGCTCGATGAGCCTGGGTTGCAGGCCTTCCTTGACCGAATTCCAGTCACCGCGCGCGAGCGCCTCCACGTCGGGTGGGGTGAGCGTGCCTTTCGAGAGGATGCTCACCTTGGCCGTCACGTCGTCTTTTGTGACGAGGCCGCGCGCCTTGATGAACTTGGGTTCGCCCGCCGCGTCGGCCACCACGTACACGTCGTCTCCGCGCAAGAGCTTGTCCAGGCTGGTGGCGACGGTGTTCCTGTATATCCGCGTGTCGAGCCCGCAAGTTATGGTCTGCTCGGTGTTCCCCGGCGTAGTCACCGTGAGCGTGCCCTTGTGCGCATCCACGCTCGCCAGCTTGCCCTCGGTGATCCTGAGGTCGATGAGGGACTTCACCATCCAGGCCGTCTCAGCCCTCGTGGTAGCCGCGTCCGGCTCGAAAACCACGCCGAAGTGAACGGGAAGGATATCGAGGGCGTGTGCCGTCTCAACAGCCCGGAACGCCCAGTGGTCGGGTGGGACGTCCGTGAAGCTGGGCTCGGGCTCCTCTAGCGAGTCCATCTTGTCGGCGAGTTTCGCGACTCGCACGAGCATGGTCACCATTTCCGCGCGCGTGATGTGTCTCTCCGGCCTGAACGTGCCGTCAGGATAACCCGAGATGATCCCGGCCTCGGTGAGGGCAGTCACGTAAGCTTTCGCCCAGTTGTCCTTGATGTCCGCAAACCTGGGCTCACCCGTCGGGCGTATGGCGAAAGCCCTCGCCACCACCTTGGCGAACTCCGCGCGTGTGACGGGGTTCTCGGGTTTGAACGTCCCGTCAGGGTAGCCCGCGATGATCCCCTCGTCCACGAGGGACGCGATGGCGTCATACGCCCACGAAAGCTCGATGTCCTTCAGGCGGGCAGCCGCGTCCTGCATAGACGAGGGTGCCGGCGCCGCGGCCGCTGCGAGCGCCGAGAACAGCAGCAGCGCCCCAAGCACCAGCACGGCGACCGCCGCAAGAGGCCCGACCGCATGCGGTCCGTGAGGACGCGCATCTTGGGCGGGTCTCGCGAGATTCACGGCGGCGCGTCTGCGCATCACAACGAATCCGTCCCGTTCGTGTCTCAAGGATGAGTCCCCTCCTCACATGGGTGGTCCGAACACAGACCTTCCCACGAATAGACCTGTATGTAGACCCATATGGATGGACATATCGAATGAATGGACTTGGCGCGACCATCGAGCCCCTCAAAGACAACTCCGGACCCGGGGAAAAACCACCCTGACTCCGGGGTCGGGCCCCCGCCACCCTGCGTCGCAGCCGGCCTGTCCCGGCCGGTCTGTCCCAGCTGGTCCGTCGCGGCTGGTCCGTCGCGGCCAGTGTGCCGCGTGCTGCAGCCGGTCTCAAGCGGTCCTGCGGTCCTCCGGAACGCCATCTGGGGCACTCTTGGGTACCCTCTCCGCTGCTTTCCAACGCAGGCGCAGGCGGGCGCGGCGGGTGGGCGGTGGATGGGCGCCGATCCCATTGACCTGCTACAGGTGCTGATTCAACGCAGCGTGCGCCATACCTTTATGTAATTACTGGACCCCTCGGGAGTTTGCGCCGTTTCCGGCGAACGCTGGTCTCGCCCCGGCGGCGGCGGGCGACCGCCCGCTTCGTCCTCTCGCGGGCTGCGCACCGGACTCCGGGGGACGACGACCCAGGGGGCCGGACGGGCGTCAGCGGCGCCCGACCGCCTCGAGCCAGGGTACGAGACCGCTGCCCGCCCGGAACGACAATTGGGGAATGGCGCTGACCGGCGGGCGGCCGGGTCTACTCGAGGAGAAGGCGCAGGGGGAGCTTCCCCATTGGCCAGACCCGGATGACGGGTTCGGAAGGCAACAGAGACCCCGGGGGTTCCGCCCCTGACTCCCGCGCCGGTTCTGGTTCGGGCGGCGAGGGTGACAACGCCGGCCCCGTCTCCGGTGCGGCCGAGGGCGGACACGTTGAAATCACGAGCGTGAGAGCGTGCGGGTCCCAGTCGATGAGCACCGTGAGGAAGACGCGCCGAAGTTCAACGACGGATACGTATGATCTGCCGGATACGACCACGCAGCGCACCGGCACCCCGCCGACGACAGCCAGGCGGTTCGCCTGGTCCCAGTGAACGTAGCATTTCAGCGCATCCGCCACGGGACGCACGGCCACGAGCACGTTCCCCGAGGCATCGATCCGCGCCGCGTCCGCCGGAAGCCAGCGGCCGTCGACCTCAACCCGAGGCTTCCAAGGCACTGACTCCGGCTTTCCGCTGGCAGCCGCCACTATCGCCCTCAGAGCGTCTTCGTCCACGTCTGGCGCGGGCTGCGGGAGCGCGGCCCCCAGCTCGGCGAGGGCGCCATCAAGAGTGTTGGCGCCGCGCCCGTAGATGTCCTTGTGAACCGTGATGCGTGCCCCGGCGAACCCCGGCCACGCGGCGCCCGGCTGGACCTCGATGGTCCGGTACACGAACTCGACCTGTGTCCCCACGGGGAGGATGTCGTAGAGCTCTCTCGCGTCCTCGTCGCGCATGCGGATGCAACCCAGGCTGACCGCTTTGCCGATGGACGCCGGGTCGTTCGTGCCGTGGATCCCGTATCCAGGCCAGCTCAGGCCCATCCACCGCGACCCGATGGGGTTGTCGGGTCCCGGAGGGACGGGAGGGCGCCCATCAGGAGGAAACCACGTCGGATTCTTGGCCTTGTGAACGATGATGCAGACCCCGGTGCGGCTGGGCGACACGGCCTTTCCCACGGCTATGGGGTACTCTTTGACCAGCCAGTCTCCGCGGAACAGGGACAGGCGGTACGCTGGGATATTGATTACTATCCTGTAGTCTCCCTGAGTCGCTCCGCGGTCTGTATCACCTGTTCCATATGGTCCCGCCGGCACGTACACCGCCGCGGCCGCTTGGTTCTGCGGCGAGCGCGCGCCCTCCGCGCCGTCCCCACCGGTGGCGCGACCCGCGTTCGCCCCGACGTCACCGTCGACAGACGCCTGTGCCGAAGCCGAGCCCGACCTCGAGTTCCCCTCCGATTCCGGCGCCGAGGCCGAAACAGAAACCGACACCGAAGCCGAGGCCGAGGCCAAGGCGCGTGAACCGGGAAATCCGGCTCCCAGAGACAACAGAAAAGGCGCGATGCCAAGCGCCACGCACAGCCACAGCACACGTATCCTCCAACGCACCCGCTACGTCCCTCCTGCTCCACCCGACCCGCCACTCAAAGGTGACCCGTCGCCGCTGTTACCGGCTACAGTATATTCAGGCGGTCCCGCACGTAGACCGCGCGACAGCGACGCGGTGGCTGCGGGGCCCCGGGATGGCGGGCGCCGGGCCGTGGCGAGGCGGGCCGGTGAGCCCGTGAGCCGGTGAGCCGATGTCACACGCGGGCACGTCGGCGGGCTGAAAGCGGCCAGGCGGCCGGGGGTCGGAGGGCCATGGGGCGGAGACCCGCTCAACTCGAAGGCCCGGCTTCGTGGCGAGGGCCAAGCCGGGCCTTGACATATCCTCGGTTCTTTCAGTAGTCGCAAGTTGCAGGGCTGCTCACGGCGCGGTTGGAACTCGCACGCTCAGCCGGGCACGGCGCGCGAACCCGGTCAATCCTGCTGGACCGTTCCCGCGTCACCCATCAGAGCACTCTCTCAAAGCATCTTCTCGTCCAGCGGTTTCTCGAGCAGCGCGACGATGAGCCTGACGGCGTTCTCGATGTCGGAGAGCTCCGCCATCTCGGACGGCGTGTGTATATACCTGGTCGGGATGGAAATCGCTCCGGACGGAACACCCTCCCTCGTGAGATGGATCGGCCCGGTGTCGGTGCCTCCCCTCTCCAGCACCTCCAGCTGATACGGGATCCCCTTCTCCTTCGCCGTCTCCACCATCAACTGGCGGACGCGCGGGTGGGCTATCACGGACGAGTCCTTCACCTTTATTGCGGGACCCTTGCCAAGGCTGACCTCCATCGGATGCGCCTCCGGCGTGTCACCGGTCCCCGTCACGTCCACGGCAATGCCGACGTCTGGGTTCACGCCGTACGCCGCGGTCTTGGCCCCGCGCGTGCCCACCTCCTCCTGCACCGAGAAGACCACGTACACCTGGTTCGGGATGTCCCGCCCCTTGAGCTCCCTCAACACCTGGACGAGCACGGCGCACCCCGACCGGTCGTCGAGGGACTTCGCGATGATGCGACCGGCGCCGTCGACGCGCGCGTCACGTTGGAAGCCGGCGATGTCGCCCACGGAAACCTTCTCCCTGGCAGACTTCTCGTCAACCGCACCTATGTCGATGAACATCTTGGAGGTCTTCAGGTCCTTGATGTCGTCCAGCTTCTCAGTGCCGAAGGTCCCGACGGTGCCGTTCTCGAAAACGACCCTCTCGCCGAGGAACACATGGGGCGAGATCCCTCCGATGTTCGAGAACCTCACGAACCCTTTCTCGTCGATGTGGGTCGCGATGACTCCGATCTCGTCCATGTGCGCTGCGAGCAGCACGCGCGGCCCTGCGCCCTTCCGCGCCACGATGAGGTTGCCAAGGGCATCCACCTTCACCTCGTCGGCGAGGCCCTCCACCTCTTTACGGAGGATCTCCCGCACGGGACCCTCGTTGCCTGCCGGGCCGTACGCCTCGAGCAGCTTCTTCAGAAGTTCCTTCAACACGGCAGCCCCCTCTCGTCAATGCTATCCAGGAACGCACCTACAAGCGCGAGCGTGTGTTCGAAGTCATGCTTGTCGATGATTGAAACCGGCGAGTGGATGTACCTGGTGGGGACGGACACCACGGCAGCGGGGATGCCCTCGCGGATGAGGTGTATCCTGCCCGCGTCGGTTCCGCCGACAGCAAGCTCCCTGAACTGGAACGGGATGCCCCGCGCCTCCGCGATCTCCGCCAGGCGCCGGACGATCCGCATGTCCGCCACCAGGCTCGCATCCGTGTGAGTGAGCGCCGGGCCTTTGCCAAGGCGAGTGGAATACTGGTGCTCCTCCGACCCTGGGACGTCGGACGCTGTCGTGCCCTCGAGAGCGATGGCGAGGTTGGGCTCGAGCGAATAGGCGGCCACCTGCGCGCCGCGCGCCCCCACCTCCTCCTGCACGGTGAACACGGCCTGCAGCGTGAAGCTCCAGCGCTGGTCCCTGGCGAGGAGTTCGGCGATGATGGCGCACCCGACCCTATCGTCGAAGGCCTTGGCCTTGGCGCGCCCCGACCCGATCTCCGCGTACTGTGTCGCGAAGACGACTCCATCCCCGAGCTTGACGAGCCTTTCCGCTTCGTCCTTGTCCTTCGCGCCGATGTCTATGTACAGGCCTTCCAGCTCGAAGGGTTTCTCGGCTTCATCGCGCTTCTGGAGATGGATAGGCTTCGCCCCGATGACCCCCGGAATGCGGTCCTTGCCGACCAGGACCTGCTTGGACACGAGAACGCGTGGGTCGATCCCGCCCATGGGGTAGAACCGCAGCACACCGGATTTCTCTATGTAAGTGACCATCAGGCCGATCTCGTCCATGTGGGCGGCGAGCATGACCTTCGGACCGTCTTTCGAGGCGCCGCGCTTGATCGCGATGAGGTTTCCGATGGAGTCGGTCTCGACCACATCACAGTGAGGGCGGATATAGTCACGCAAGATGCCGCGGACCTCGTGTTCCTGCCCAGGCACGCCGAAAGCCTCGGTGAGGGCCTTTAGAAGCATGTCAATCCCTCCACAAACTTCTTGTCGAGTCGCACGACGAACTCCGCCAGCAGCCTGCCGGCCTTCTTTATGTCGGCGAGCGACACGGTTTCCACGGCTGTGTGCATGTAGCGAAGCGGGATGGAAATGAGGGCGGCTGGAATGCCACCGCGCGTAATTTGAATCGCGAAGGCATCGGTGCCTCCTGGGTACGGGCTGGGCTCCACCTGCACGCCGATGTCGAGATCGTCGGCGATCTCTCTGAGCCTGGCGAAGACGGCCGGGTGGACCTGCGGTCCGAAAGCTATCGCCGGGCCTTTACCGAGGGTGAGCGTGTCGTATTCGGGCACCCCGAGCATGTCGCCGTGCCCTACATCGATTGCGATGCCGATATCGGGGACGATGCCGTAAGTGCTGGTGATGGCGCCGCGGAGGCCGACCTCCTCCTGGACGGTCGCGACGCAATACACGTCGGCGTGGTGGCGGGCGTCCGCAAGCACTTTCAGGCACTCGAACATCACGGCGACGCCCGCCCGGTCGTCCATGGCCTTACCCGCCATGACCTGCCCCTTGAGTCGACTGGGGTGCGTCGCGAAAGTGGCTGTGTCACCAACTTCCACAAGCTCACGGGCCTCCTCGGCGGTCAGGCCGACATCGATGAAGAGGTCCTCCCACTTCACTGACTTCTTCCGCTCGTCTGGCTCCTGTACGTGGGGCGGCTTCGCCCCCACCACTCCGGGGAGGTCGCGCCTGCCGTGAACGACGACCTCGAGACCGGGGAGGATCCGTCTGTCGATACCGCCGACCTCGGTGACGCGCAGGCACCCTTCGTCTTCGATCTTGGTGACCATCAGGCCGATCTCGTCCATGTGGGCGGCCAGCATCACTCGGGGATGCGGAGCGCGCCCCAATCCCCGCTTCAGCACGATCAGGTTTCCGAGGGCGTCGTGGCGGGCTTCGTCGAAGAGCCCGGACATCTGCGCCTTCGCGACCTCGGCGACCTCGCGCTCGTGACCTGAGACGCCAGCCTCGGAGATTAGGCCGGCCAAAAAGTCAGCCAGATCCCGTGTCCCCATTACCACTCCTCCAATCCTCCAGTCGCAGTCGCGCAACGCGCCTGGACCAAGTGTTGGTTTGAGAACCGCGAGCGGCACCGCGGTGGCCATCGGCATTGCGCTGGCTCACTCAGAAGCCGAGGGTCCCGTGGGTCAAGCACCGCCGGTCCAGAGGGCGGTGGGAGACTATAGGCAGCCTGGCTCGGAACCCCGACGATAGCTGTGCGCACGCCGTGCTCACCCGCGCGGACGCTGGTCCGTCGGGCGCACACGCATCCTGCAAGTTCGAGGTCGGGCACGTGTAGCGCGGACTAGGAGTCCACACTAAGGCCAAGCTAAGCCGCTATGGCTAGGCCTTCCAGCCATTCCTTGTTCGCCAGCGAGCGCGCAATTCCTGCTACCAGCGGCAGAATTCCGCCAGGATCTTACGAATATCGTAACGACGCCGCGCGATGGCGCTGTGCGATGGCGCTGTGCGACGGCGCTGTGCGACGGCGCTGTGCGACGGCGCCGCGTGGGGCTGCGGCACGACGAGCGACACCAGCATCAACAGCGGCCCCGGCGCGGACGGCGGCGTGAACGGTGGCGCGACCGACCGCCGGCGCGGACGCCGGCGCGGCGAACTCCGCAACCCGCAGTCGCAGCGTACCGGGGTGGCCGCCTAGCGTCCGGGTGGCGTCCGGGTCACGTTGGGCTGTTCAAACCCCACGAGATCGAGCGAACGGACAGGGCCGGCGGGCCCCTGACTGCACAAAAGTAGTGTGCTCCCCGAGTGTGCGCGGCATTCGGTGCTTCGTTACGCAGGTCTGACACACCCTCCCCTGTTTCCCAACTGTGCGTGGCAACGCGCCCCGGCCCGGGCGCGTCGCCACGACTCACCGGATGACGCGTGTCCCAAGCGTGCGGCGCGTGCCCCATTGCCGCCGCAGTCACCATCGGCCACCACCGGCGACGGAACGAACGCCCCGAGCATGCGCCGCACGCCAGCCCCGACGGACATACGGGCGACGCAGGGCGCGAATACTAAGTGGGAGTGCAGAAATGCTTCCGACTATTGACAGGGATTGCCGGTGATTGCACGAGGGGTGTCAAAACCCGGCCACTGGCCTGACGGGCCGGATTTTGGCGAAGCGCGCTCCGCTTGGGGCGCCGTCCCCGAGTGCAACACCGGCAACCCGGCAACTACTGCCAATGAAGCAAGGACTAACGCACCCTCACCTAGGGCTTGGAGGGTGTGCAACGTGAGGTGTAGAGATGGATACGCGGGCGCTCATAGCGCAGCTCAACTGGTTTTACTCCCTTGAAGCGCAGCAAGTGAGGTTGTACACGGAGCAGAGCAAAGCTGCACCCGACATATACAGCCGCAAGGGGTTGGAGCGTGTGGCCGCTATCGAACAGGGGCACGTCGATAACATCGGTGCGACCATAACCCGTCTCGGCGGCAACCCGACCATCATGGGTGAAGTCCTGGCCTCCGCAATGGGAACGGTGGTGGGCAAGGCGTCAGGCGCCGCCGGTCTCATCGACGTGTTGAAGCTGGACATCTCCCTCGAGGAAAAGGCCATGCGCGACTACAAGCGCCTCATCCTCAAGGCGGGCCGCGACCAGGATCTGTTCGAAATCCTCTGGTCCAACCTCATCGATGAGGACATCCATACGGCCTGGTTTGCTAACAAGCTTGCGGAACTGGAGCGCGTCGAACGCCTCCGCGCCCGCTCTCCTGCCATTGAAAGTCCCCGGGAGTGATAGACCGCTCGCACACGGACCATTCGAGCGTACGCGGTCTCCATAGGAGGCCAACGAGGCGAATCTCACACGACCCACGACCGGCAGCGCGATCCCCGGGACGGCTGCGCTTGACTGACGTTTGACAGCAAAACGGGGTTTTGACGTGCCACGGATCCGGAAACCCGCATGAAATGGACATCGGCATCCGCAAGATCGGAAAGTGTTGTGCGACGTATATACGGTTTTACCATAGACATGTATAGTATATATGGCATGATATAGATGCCATGTATATTAGGAGCAAGTCCTTCCGAAACAAAGACGGCTCAACACGCACATACCTCCAGCGCGTCAGGGGTGAGCGGGTCGACGAGAAGATCCGCCAGAGGGTCGTGGCTAACCTCGGCAGGCTCGAAGAGCTCAAGGAGGGTAAGCTCGACGAGCTCATAGACGAGCTCATAGAAGCGCTCGCCCGCTTCTCCACCCGCGAGTGGATCATCTCCCGTGCCAAGGAGCTCGAGGCTACATCGGCCAGGGTCTAGGGGCCGGCGCTCATATTCAGGAGGCTGTGGGAGGAGCTTGGGATTAGCGGCCTTATGCGGCGGGCACTAGATGCGACATCCATCGAGTCCGACTTCGAGGAAGCGGCGTTCGCGATGGTGCTAAATAGGCTGTACGACCCCATGAGCAAGCTTGCCACGACCGAGTGGATGCGTGAGGTGTATCGTCCCGAGTGGGGGGGCTAGAGCTACACCACTTCTACCGGGCTCTAGACCTCCTTGCCGACCACAAGGACGAGATCGAAACCGGGATCTACAGACACTCGGTGAACCTTTTCAACCTCGATGTGGACCTTGTGCTGTGGGACACGACGACCACCTACTTCCAGGGACAGGCCTGCGAGAGTCTTGCGAGGTACGGGTTTTTCAAGGATAAGAGGCCTGACAGGTTGCAGGTAATGATCGGGGTCATGCTCACACGCGACGGGTTTCCCGTGGGCCATGAGGTGTTCCCCGGAGACACCGCCGAAGTCGAGACATTCCGGGTAGCGCTCGATAAGGCGAAGAGGTAGTTCAAGTTGAAGCGGGTGATCCTCGTGGCCGACCGGGGGATGGTATCGGAGGAGGTGCTCGAGGAGATCGACAAGGCCGGTCTCGAGTACATAGTCGGGGTGCGGATGCGTAAGGCTAAGGCCGCGCGGGAAGTACTGTCGAGAGCTGGACGCTACTCCATAGTAGGCGACAATCTACACGTCAAGGAAGTCATGCACGATGGCACCCGGTACGTAGTCTGCTTCAACCCTGTGGAAGCCGAGCATGACAGGGCTGCGCGGGAGGCCGTGGTCGCAGCTCTTCGAGAAAGGCTCTCCTTTGGCTCATCGAAGTCGCTCATCGGAAACAGCGGCTACCGCAGGTATGTCAAGATGGAGGGTGCGAAGCTTTCCGTCGATGAAGACGCCATCAAGGCGGAGGAGAAGTATTCTGGGAAGTGTGTCTTGAGGACGGACGCCCTTCTCACTCCGCTCGCGACGTGTCACGTATTACCTGGCGCACCTCTCTCAGGGCCACATCAGAAACCTCATCAAGAAACAGGGAGCCCCGTAGGTCTACTGTCATCCCTTTCGCGCGCCTTGAACCTATATCCCAAGTCTCTCCTTCCATCTTCTTTCCTCCATTTCAGCAATCCTGCATTTTGTGAGTTTCTTGATCTCGCTGAGCAGGCCTAGATGGGGCAGGGTAGTACCGGGAATCCCAAGCACTTCAGGGAGATCACTATAGTGGACAATGAGACGGTCAAGCCCCACTTCCTGACAGACCACGTGCAGGCGACCAGTCATGTATCCTCCGAGCGATACGGTGACATCTCTCCGCCTTCCGGTATCGACGACTTGCTTAACGAGCTTCACGACGGCAGGATGTGTGGGGTCATGGTATTTGGAACCCCTATAGGTTCCCAGCGTCAGGGCTGTTAGGTCGTTTATCCCTATGACCACACTGCTGATCCCCAAGTCAATGAAGTCATCAAGAAGCAGGATGGCAGACGGGATTTCGGCCATGATTCCGTAACGACCCCGAAAACCGACATCGTCCAGCAACTCCAGGCAGATCTCCAGTTCTCGCGGATCTGCGATATATGGAAACAGAACGTTGAGGTTGGCATATTGCTCTGCAATACCAGCAATGTTACTAAGTTCAAGTCTCAACGTCTCCCGGAATAACACGCTACGCCGGACGCCTCGGAGACCGAGAGCATAATGCTTCTCCTCAATGACCTTGTCATTGCCGGCAAGGACGTTCACCTCCGGAGTAACAAGTTCTGTGGTCCTATACCAGACCTCATGGGGAGCAAAAACCCGGCAGACATTACTCACATACTGCGCAATGAAATCCCGGCAGGACGAAATGGTGACATACTCTTCACGTAATCGGCACAAGTACTCGCTTCGGATCATTCCCACCCCCTGAAGGCGGGGATCAGGGATGCGGTCCAGAGGTTCGCCTGACAGACCAAGAAGATATCTCACCTTGACTCCTCCTTGTCTAGGTAACAGCGCTCTCCAACCCTTCCTCTGGGCAATCAAAGACCTTGATGCTCCGTACATCCTGGGTAATCGAGGTTACCAGTGTCCACATGGCGAAAGTTCGTCCGATCGCTGGGCTGTCGCCGAGCCCGGATAGATGGGTCTTTCCACCTTCACGGACGAGAAGGGGAGCTTGCTCTCTGGAGGTGGCACACTAACAACATCAGGCGCCTCGCCGCCGGGCATCAAGGATTGCGATGCAGGAAGAGGGGTACGTTGTCGGTAATCACGCAATGCACCCGGGGGTGCGTCAGATGATTCGCCAACCCGCGACCGTGAAGTCCCCACGATTGGTCGCTCGAATGTTTGGTTCAAGGTGAGGTTACCACCTCCTCCTTGTCAACCGGAAATAACGATGGGCATGGGTTGGAGCTGGCCCGCCCTCGGTCAGGGCGCCAGAGCGGGCGGTGGCTCTTCCCCTCCATCAGGACATAGTGAGAGCTGTCGATGAGGCGGTCAAGGGCCCCCTCCGCCAGGACTGGATTGGGGAAGAGCGCATACCAGTCCTTCGGGGTTCGGTCGGATACCGCCATGAGGGAGCCGCTGCGGTAACGTTCGCAAACAAGCTCGTAGGAGTCGTCGGCCTGGAGTGGGGTAGGATCGTGCAGCCCAAAGTGGTCGATTGCAGAGAGGCGAATGCCCGCCTCCTGAAGAGGCTGTCCCGCACACACGGAACGACTCGTGAGACCCGAGGCTTGTCCTCGGGCTTTCCTTTATGGCAAGGGTCTATCAGCACACCATAGTGGGCGGGAAGAGTGAGCGACAAGGACGTGTTGTGCCCGTCTTGGCAAAACCCGGCCTCAACCGCAGCCCGGATATGCTTCTGTACGGTCTTCCTGTCCACACCCAGGCTCTCTGCGGTGCAACGATAACTCCTTCCAGCATGCCAGTGACAGGTTTCCATGATGTCGCGCAGGCCAAAGCCCCTTCCTCCCATTCCGGCACATTCAGGCACCAGAATGGCAGATCTGGAAGCTGAGCGCCACCAAAGTGGGTGAGTCTCGTGATTGTCCCCTGGGTGAAATGCGTGATTGCGGGGCGGGTGACTCACTCGATTGTCCGGTGGGGGGATTACTTGCTTCCAGTATTGACCCTGCTGTGATCTGCTGACATTGGCGGCTCCACCCATTCTCTCACAGCTCCGTCTTGTCACAACGGAACGGGGAGCTGCTACCTCAGACTCCACCAACTCTAGGACATCCTCGTCGGCGCGATGGATGACTGCGGGAAGTCTAGCCATGACCTGAGCGAGAGAACCGTTGGCGCGGAATGAGGAAGAAGGGTTGTACAGAATGGTGGCGAACACGCCACTTGGCGGTGGACGGCATGACCCGCCTGACCCGAAGGTCTCCCAAGAACACCGCATGCGGCACTGTCATGAGTATCTCATACACGTCTCTTTGGGATTAGCGCTTACGTTATCGGAGTGTCGCTGCACGCCTGCACGCATCCGAGGAGCCGAGCTTGGGATGGCGACTACAACCGATGCTTCCAGTGATGCCGAAGCACCGGTCTTGTTGGCTATCATCCCCAAGAAATCACGAGCGTCGCGTCGCGATGTCCCGACGCCCTGACGCGGGATGGTCTGCCGCTGTGCACAAGGTTGAGGAGGGCGGGAAGGAGGAGTGTTCCACGTGAACGAGACTCTTGAGGTCATCAGGAATAGGCGGAGTATCCGGAGGTTCAGGCCTGAACAGGTCGCCGAGCGCGAGTTGGGGGCGATAGTCGAGTCGGCGCTGTTTGCGCCGAGCGCCATGAACGCGCAGCCGTGGCACTTCACAGTGATCCAGGACAGGCGCACGCTCGACCGGATGGCGGCGATCATGAGGGAGAACATGCTCAAGTCGGGGAATGAGTTCATGGTGCGCAGGGCGAGCGACCCAAGCTTCAACCCGCTCTACGACGCGCCTACTCTCATCCTCATCAGCGCCGACGCCAAGGACAAATTCGGGCAGTTCGACTGCGCGGCTGCCGCGCAGAACATCGCGCTTGCCGCAGAATCTCTGGGCGTAGGCTCGTGCATCATGGGCATGACGTCCTTCTTCTTCGCATCTCAAGAGGGCGTTGACTTCGCGCGGTCGCTCGGGGTCCCTGACGGATACGATCAGGAATCACGCACAGTGGCCCAGAACTCCACGAACAGATCACAGACTGGACGCTGGGCGTCCGTTTCCAGACTCTCACCACTCTCATGTTGAGCTCTAAACGCCAGGCGCGCCTGGAAGGCGGGGGTTGAGCGGGTCGAGAGGCCGATTCAGGGCAATGAGGAGGGCGATCCCATGATAATCGAGACGGGGAGTCTCCGTCGGGATTCGCTTGCGGGCAGAGTCGCCGTCGTCACTGGGGCGGGCGGCGGAATCGGGTATGAAGCTGCCCGTTCGCTCGTGTGGCTGGGCTGCAAGGTCGTAGTTGCGGAGATCGATCAGAAGAGCGGCCGCCGGGCTGCCGAGAGTCTCAATCGCGAGTTTGGTCCAGGTGTCGCGCTGTTTGTACGGACCGACGTGGGTGACGAGGGCAGTGTGAGGAATCTCGCAGGACGCGTCGAGAGAGCCTTCGGACCGGTCGACGTCGTGGTCAACAATGCTACGGTCGCGCCGCTCGGCGCCGTGAAAGACGTGGATATCAAGGCCTGGGACGCCAGCTACCGCGTGAACCTGCGGGGGCCGGTTCTGCTGGCGCGCGCCTTCATCCCGGGGATGATCGCCCGTAATCGTGGTGTGTTCGCGTACGTGTCCTCCACGGGGCTCGCCTACATGGGGGCGTACGAGTCCCTAAAGGCGGCGCAAGTTCACCTCGCGACGACGCTCAGTGAAGAGCTTGAGGGGACCGATGTGGCGGTGTTCGCGATCGGACCGGGCTTTGTCCCTACCCAGACCGCACTCTCCTCGATCCCAAGGCTGGCGGCGTTGATGGGGAAATCCGAAAGCGAGCTCCGGGCGGTGGTCAGCGCATACGAACTGTCGGTGGAGGCTGCCGGGGCTGGCTTCGCCGCAGCGGTCGCCATGGCTTCGCGCTATCGCGGGCAGGAGATCTCTTCGGTGCAGGCGTTGGCCGATGCCGGCATCAGCCTTCCACCTTCCGACCATCCACCTTCCCAGCATCCGCCTTCCGGGCTCACACCTTCCGGCCATCCACACCCGGTGCACCCAGCTTCCGAGTGTCAAGATGTCGTGCGTGCGGCTCCCGGGCAAACGACCCGCGGGCATGGGTCGATTCCGGAGCAGTTCGAGCAGGCGTTGGCCCTGTGCCGCTCGGTGCGCACGACGCTCGCCGAGCAGTCAGCGGGCTGGAAGGATCGTCCGGTCTTCGAACGACAGTGGCTCGTTCGTGCATTCCGCCAGCAGGCCTCGATGCCTGTGGATGAGTGGCTCCGAGTGCTTGAGAAGTTGGAGCTGGCTCTTCAGAACCGCGATGCCGGCGCCGTAGCGAGGATCCGCGCCCCGCTCGATCGCCTGGCGGCGTACTATGCCCATCTGCACAAGATGGCCGAAGGGTATGTGAGAGACCCTCTCCAGCGCGACGAACAGCTCCGCATTGTAAGAGGGTGGCAAGCGGAGGTCGAGCGGCTTCGAGCGCTCGTGGAGCAACTCGTGTGAGCCTCGTGCAAGTTCACGTGAGCGCGATGGCAGGCATCGTGCGACGCCCCTTAGCGCGGCTTTGACGGGCGAGGCGACGGACATGAGCGCATTGTCGACACTGCTTCCGCGGCGAGTCTGAAGAGGATGACGGCCGGATTTCCGGGCCCCTGGCGGCGGGCGTGGCTATGCACGGTTAGGAGGGTGGTGACCTCGCCGGGACGCGCGAGACCCTAGAGATGCTCGCGTGCTTACGGTTCGCGCGTTGCTCCGTCGCCAGGCGTCAAGCCCGTCGGTGCGGCCTTGCGCGCCTTGGCACCCTCGTGATGTGCCCCAATGAGGGATGTGATCCGGGGCTCTTGCGTTGCGAGCTGGCGTGGTCTGGTCGGCGAGTGACGGGCTGCAACCGCCCGGCTTGCTCGGGCATCGAAAGGAGGCTGCGAGTAGAGCTATGGCCGAAATCGGGCTGGCGATCGCGTTTGTCGAGGGTCGTGGAGGACCGGTCGAGCTCGCCCGGCTCAGGCGTCTAGTGAGTGGCGAAAAGGCGCCCGAGCACGCTGTCACTGCACTCCTGGACGGGCAGTGTGCCGAGGGGGGATGGCCTGTATTCTGGAAACCCCGGGCGAGTTCTCTCGACGCCACGTGCTTCAGACTCGCGCTGGCAGAGCAGGTGGGGGTGGGGCCAGAGCATCCCGCCATCGGGCGGGCGGCCGCGTTCCTCGTTCCTGGCAGCGCGGCAGCGTCCCGACGGGAGCTGGGAGGAAGACGTGTACGGCGCTGACGGTGCCGTCGAGGTCCCACGCTGGCTGCGACCGGGCGACGAGGCGGCCACGTTGTATCTCACAGCCAATTGCAGTTTCTGGCTTGCCATCCTCCGCGGGACTTGCGGCTCTGGGGCCGGTGAGCAGCATGGCTAGGCGGCGGGACTGACCGGCAATCGTATCAGCAAGCTTTGCGTGGTGGATGCGTAGTGGATTTGCATGGCGGGGCGCCCGCGCAGGTGAAACACATGGACTTCGATACTCGTCTTGACAGGTCGCCCGTCGGGCGGCGAATTCACGTGATAGGCAACAGCTGTGCTGGCAAGAGCACTCTAGGCGAACGGCTCGCCCGCTCTCTGGGTGTGCCGTTTGTCGAACTCGATGCCCTCAGCTGGCAACCCGGTTGGGTAGACTTGAATGCCACAGATCCGAGGGAACTTGAACGCCGGATGAGTGAGGCGACAGCGGGAGA
>JBLNDA010000130.1:0-33367 GCA_050261175.1 Clostridia bacterium | reverse complement strand
GTGTCCCGTCCTGCGACGGCGCCTCCTGCGCCTGAAAGGTGGTGCTTGCAGGATGCAGGCATCGGACGCGCATTCCGAGAGACCGAGCGCCGCAGCGGCGAGGGCGGCGGTGCAGATGGCGATGTCCACATCGCGCGACCACGAGCGCGAGCTGAAGCGCGCGTTCACCGAAGCTGGGATCAAGACCGCGGCGGTGGACATCGGCGGACCTTTCGTGCAGTCAATCGCGCGTGCTGTGGAGAACATCCTCGTGGCGGCGAAGCGCGAGGGCGTCATCGCTCCGTCGCATCCTCACGAAGGGGCCGTAACAGGCGCGGCACGCGAAGCCCTTGCGCAGCTCATGCCGAGGGCGGCAGGCTTCAATGTCGGCGGCAAGGTGGGCGTCGCGCGCTGCGGAGAACACTTGTCGGTGGCGGTGTTCCTGCAGGTCGGACTCCTGCACCTGGACGACGTGGGCCTCGCGGTGGCACATAGGGCCGTCCCGGCGGACTGACGCCAGGGGCGCCGCGGGTGGCCGGTGTACGGGTGGCAGGCATGCGCGTGGCCAGCGTGCGCGCGGCCCATGGCGGCCAGCCCGTGGTTGCCCGTGCCTGAACGAGCGCGCGCAACGAGCGCGCGCACAGGCACAGGAGTGTCCGGGCGCGTGTGGGCAGGTATGGATGAGCTGAGGAAGACTACGGATGAGCCGAGGTATGGATGAGCCGAGGAAGGCGGCGGTCACGAGCGGTGTCGGTACCGCAAGCGTCATCCGTCCATCCGCCTCCTCAAGCAGTCTCACGGTACGGCAAGTCGGGGTCTTGCGCAGGTGACCGGGAGATGCTATACTTCGTGGTAATAGGCAGGCGGGCAGCACGGTAGGTCCGGGCGGGCAGTCGGAAACCCGCGTAGGTCCAAGTCCGCTCAGGTGGAAGCCCGCGGCGCCTGCTTTGCACCAAGGCAAGATCGCGAGACGCGCGTGTGACAACAAGTAGAAGCCTTTGAGCAGGACGGTAGTACGGTAGGGGAGATCATCGCATGTAAGTTGGCACCGGCGGCGCATGTGCCGCGACCGTGTCGTACCTGTCGCGGCCGCAGGTCGCCTACGGAAAGCAGGTCCTGCAGCTCCTCGGGACCGGGGTTTTCGGGACCGGACTCATTCGGTTCGGGCGGACGCCGCCTGGGCACCGGTACGAAAAGCCTCGAACCGGCCCGGCCCGGGGCCCGGATCGATCGGTGACACCCGGGGACTCGGCATGCTGGGGGCCAGGGCTTGGTCAGCCGGATAGGTGCGAGGGCTACCCCTCACGGGGTAGCCCTTTTCGCATCCTTCATCGTTCATCGCTCTACCATCGCTCGACTTCGTTCCACCGCTCTGCGATGGGCGTCCCCTGTCTGCTCCTGATTCTCTCTCTCCCGCTTGCGTCGCGCGCCGGAATCGCAGTCGTGTCCGCTTGTACAGGGGGGATGGCATCGTGGGCGGCGACATTTTCGCAATACGAGGCGCGATCGCCCCGGTCGTAAACACCAGGGATGGCGTGTTCAAAGCCACGAGCGAACTGCTCACCGCCATCCTCAGCCGGAATCGTCTCGATGTCGAAAGCGTCGTGCTTGCGTTCTTCACGGTGACCGCGGACCTCAACGCCGCCTTTCCCGCCGCAGCCGCGAGGGCTGCAGGTTGGAGTTCGGTGCCCATGATGTGCGGCCTCGAGATCCCCGTGGAGGGAGCGCTTCCAGCCTGCGTAAGAGTGCTCCTGCTGTGCCGGCGGCCGGAGACGGAGCGGCCGGAGAAGGACCGGGCGCCCTTATGCCCTCAGCGTCTTCAGCGCCGGCATTGCCTGGCGGAAAGGCTTGCAGCCGTGCGCCGGCGCCGTGTTCATCACCAAAGGCCGTCGCGGCACAGTGCGGCGCCGGCCCGGCCCGTTCACGTCTACCTGGGAGAAGCCGCCGTCCTTCGCCCGGACCTTGCGTGCGCGGACACGAACGTGGGGGAGGCAGACGAGGCGGGTGGCTCCGCCGAGTGAGGAGCCCCGCCGGAGCGTATGGCGGACGGGCCATGCCGGCTCGTCCAGCCACGCGGCTCGAGTGGATCTCCAGGTCCAGAGGGCGGACCAGCGGTCCGGAAGCAAGGTGCAGGAGAGGCGGCTCTCAAGGGGTTTTGCTGACCTGAGCAGCTAGGGGGAAAGATACATGATTGTCATCATGAGACAAAAGGCAACAGAAGACGAAATCCGTGGCGTAATGCGAGTAGCCCAGAATGCGCACCTAAACGTTCACGTATCCAGGGGCGAGGAGCGCACAGTCGTGGGTCTCATCGGAGACGTGCGCCGCCTCGATCCGGACACAATCGCCTTCCTACCTGGCGTGGAGCGGGTGGTGCGCATCCTGCAGCCTTTCAAGCTCGCGAGCAGGGAGTTCATGCCGAGCCGCAGCCCCGTCTCCGTCGGAGGCGTCCCCTTCGGTGGCGACAGCGACGAAGTCCAGGTGATCGCGGGCCCTTGCGCCGTTGAAAGCGAGGACTCGATGATGCGCATCGCGCGCATCGTCACCGCCGCAGGTGCCTCCGTTCTCCGGGGCGGAGCGTTCAAGCCGCGCACATCCCCGTATTCCTTTCAAGGTCTTGGCGAGCCGGGTCTTCGCATCCTCGCGAAAGCGCGCGAGACAACCGGCGTGCCCGTCGTCACCGAGGTGGTGTCGCCGCAGGACGTTGAGCTCGTTTGCGCATATGCGGACGCCCTTCAGATAGGGTCCAGGAACATGCACAACTACGCCCTCCTTCACGAAGTCGGCCTCCAGCCGAAGCCCGTGATACTCAAGAGAGGGATGATGTCCTCCATCGACGAGTGGCTCATGGCGGCCGAGTACGTCCTGTCCGCGGGGAACGACAACGTGATCCTCTGTGAGCGCGGCATAAGGACTTTCGAAACGTCCACCCGGAACACGCTGGACCTGTCAGCCGTTGCAGTCGTCAAGAAACTGAGCCACCTTCCGGTCATAGTGGATCCGAGCCACGGCACGGGACGCGCCGACATGGTGGTCCCGATGGCGCTCGCGGCCGTGGCGTGCGGTGCGGACGGGCTGATGGTCGAGGTGCACGACGATCCGGCCTCCGCCTTGTCGGACGGCCCGCAGTCCGTGCGGCCCGAGGTATTCGCAGACATGATGCGCAGGCTCCAGCCGGTTGCGGAGGCGGTCGGGCGGAGAATCGCCGCACCGCTCCGGCGCGAAGCCACAGGCGCTCACAAGCGGGAGAACCGGCATGAAGAAGGGCTTTCCGGACGGTCCCGGCTTGACTGCTCGGAGTGAGGTCGCGCATCTCTGCCGGTTCGGTGGTGTGTGGTCCTTGGGTGCGGCGCGGGTGACGCCGACAGAGTCGTGGCGGGTCTATGCGGCGGACATGTTGAGATGGGTATGGCGGTTGTCGGCGGGGGGCGTGGATGAGGAGCACAAATCGAGGGCTGGTGGGAGGACTGGTGGAAGGAGTGGTATCCGTGAGCCAGTCACGTTCGACATCTTCAGCGGATTCTCGTGGAGTGGACCCGGCGCGCCTCCCGAGCAACGCAAGAAAGAGAGTGTTCGTGGCCGGTCTCGGTCTCATCGGCGGGTCGCTAGCAATGGCGCTCCGGGCCTCGGGGCGTTACGTCGTGGAGGGCTTCGACATCGACGGACGGTCTCTCGACCGCGCGGTCGCGCTCGGAGCTTTGGACCGCGCGGCGAGATCGCTCGACGAGGCAGTGGATGCGGATCTGGTCGTGGTCGCGACGCCGCTCCTCGCAATGCCGTCTGTCTTCGCCGAACTGGAGCGTTGCTTGAAAGGCGCCTGCAGAGCGGGCGGGCCGGTTGTCACTGATGTCGGAAGCGCCAAGGGTTACGTACTCGCGCTCGCGCGAGAGCACCTTGCTCCGGAGATCCCGTTCGTGGGCGGCCATCCCATGGCCGGAAGCGAGCAAAGCGGCGTGGAGCACGCTTCATCGGGTTTGCTGAGAGGGTGCCGCTACGTGGTAACCCCGGCCACGTGGGCGCGGGACGCCGATATCAGGGCGGTCATCGAAGTGTGTGAAGCGGCCGGGGCCGTCCCGCAGGTCGTGGCGCCCGGCGACCATGACGCGATGGTGGCCGCCACGAGCCACCTCCCGCTCGTCGTGGCGGCGTGCCTGGCCAGGGTCGTGGGAGAGCGTTCCACAGTGCACCCGTCCATCTGGGATCTCGCGGCCGGCGGCTTCCGGGACACGACGCGCGTATCATCCGGTGACCCGGACATGGGCGCCGGCATGCTCGTGGCGAACGCGAGCCGGGTGCTCGAGGCGCTGGACGAATTCCAACGCGAACTCGACGGTGCGCGTGCGCTCATCGCTGCGGCCGAGGCTGCCTCCGCCCAGCCGGAGGCGGGTCCAGCAGGGGCTGAACGGGTGAGGCAATTCCTCGCGAAGGCGAAGGCGAGCCGGCAGGCTTGGATCGACCGGACGCACGCTCCGGGCAGAGCGAACGCGGAGGGCGAAGGCGGGGCTCCAGAGACAGGGGAAGCCGGACAGCGGGACACACGTGTCCGTGGACGAGCCAGATACACTGATAGAACTGGTGCGGCACCGGAGAGAAGGAGCCGGCCAAAGTCTGAGGGCTGAAGGCTGAAGGCTGAAGATCGCGACACGAGGACATGAAATGGCTCCGACACGGGCACGGACAAGAGCAGGGAAAGAAGTGTGGGCAGGAGGAGAAGCGGGAGTGGAAACACGAGCGGGACAGGAGAAAGTGACGCGGACGCAACCGGAGGGAGCGGTGGTCGCAGGAACTGAGCAGTGCGGCGGGCCGCCCGCCGGCCCGGGTACCCGGCCATCGCCGCGGTGGCTTCGTGTTTCAGGAGGAGGCGTTGTCCTGCGCGGCTCCTTCGAGCCTCCCGGCGATAAGTCAATCGCCCATCGCGCCGCCATGTTGGCCGCCATTTGCGCCGGCGATTCGCAGGTGCGCAACTACCCTTCCGGCCAAGATTGCGCCTCCACGCTAAAGTGCCTGCAATCACTAGGTGTAAGCGTGCGCCGGGACGGCGACTCGATCACCGTGTCCGGGCGCGGCCTCCAGGGTTTGGCAGAACCTGGGGAAGTCCTCGACGCCGGCAACTCCGGCACCACCATGAGACTTCTCGCAGGTATCCTTGCGGGCCAGGATGGCCTCTTCGTTCTGTCCGGCGATGAGTCTCTCAGGCGGCGACCCATGGCAAGGATCGCAGGCCCGCTTCGCGCCATGGGCGCGTGGGTGGATGGGCGCGCGGGAGGCACTCTGGCGCCGCTCGTCATAAGGGGTGCGGGAGGCGCCGGCCTGCGCGCGCTCAGGCACGTCTTGCCGGTCGCAAGCGCGCAGGTGAAATCGTGCATACTGCTCGCGGGCCTTTACGCCGACGGTGAGACCACCGTGGTCGAGCCCGCCGGGTCCCGCGACCACACCGAGCGGCTCTTGCGGTTTGCGGGCGTCCCTGTCAAGGAGCGAGAAAGGTCGGCCGGTGCTGGCGGCGGCAGCGGCAGCCGCGGCGGCAGCGGCGGTGACGGAGGTGGTGCCGGTCGTGGGGCCGGAGAGGTCTCCGTGCGCGGCGGACAGCCTCCCCACCCGTTCGAGCTGACCATCCCCGGCGACCCGTCGTCTGCGGCGTTTCTCCTAGCCGCTGCTGCGGCGCTCCCGGGGTCGAGCGTCACCGCGTTGAGCGTCTGCGCGAACCCGACCCGCCTCGGGTTCATCCGGGTTCTGGCCGACATGGGCGCGTCAGTGGGCGTCGAGCCACTGCGCTTCGACGGGCCTGAACCTTGTGCGGACATCCGCGTCGAGCACAGCGGCCGCCTCGTGGGAGTGGACATTCCGCATTTCACCGTACCGAGCATGATCGACGAGGTCCCGATCTTTGCCGTTCTGGCTTGCGCAGCCAGCACCCCATCTTCTATCAGCGGCATCGCCGAGCTGAAGGTCAAAGAAACGGACAGGGTCGCCGCCGTGGTCGAGGAGCTTTCGAAAATGGGCGCTCACATCAGCGAAGGTGAGGACTCGCTCCGCATCTACCCCTCGCGCCTCCACGGGGCGCGCGTGTCGGCTCGCGGCGACCACCGAATGGCGATGGCGCTCGCCGTGGCGGGACTCATCGCCAGCGGCACGACGGTCGTGGAGGGTTGGGACTCGGCGTCCGTTTCGTACCCTGGTTTTCTCACAGCCCTCCACGCCCTCAACGCGAGGAGCGCGGCGTCGGAAGAACCAGCCGGGGGCTGAACGGCGCCATCGCGCGCTCGCGAGCCGCGCGGCGCGGGTTCCAGCGCAGGTCCGCATTGATCAGTGTGCTGGCCGCGGTCAAACGTCCGAGGCTGAACCCCGAACGCACAGCGATGCGGCGGCCCGCGTGGGGCGCAGTCCCCCGAGTCCCCGAGCGCAGCACAGGCAGTCTAGCAATTGCTGGTAATGCGGCAAGGACTTGCGCGCCCTCACACAGTGGTCGGGCAAGGAGGTCTGGTTCCTTTGAGGAAAGTGGAAGAGGCGGGAGCAACTAAGGCGAAGGTCGTACTCCTTCTGGGCTGGCCCGCGCGGTCCAGCCTCTCTCCTCCCATGCACGAAGCGGGTTTCAGAGCTGTGGGGCTTGATTGGCGTTACGTGCCACTGGACATCCCTCCAGGCAGCCTCGACGCTGTGCAGACCTTGCTTAGATCGCCTTCTGTGGCTGGCGCGAACGTCACGATACCACACAAAGAGAACGCCATCGCCCTGGTCGACGCTCTGACCCCCAGAGCGCGCGCGGCCCGGGCACTCAATACCATTATCAAGACCGGCGGCGCCCTCCTTGGCGACAACACCGACGGTGTGGGCCTCGTCCGCGCCCTTGCTGCGAAAGGACAGACTCCCGAGGGCCGCAAAGTGGTGCTGTTCGGGGCCGGAGGGGCAGCGAGGGGCGCCGCCGCCGCGCTGGCTCAGGCCGGAGCACAGGAACTATTGATCCTCAACCGCAGCCGTGACCGGGCCGTCCGCTTGGCGGACGTTGCGTTCGCGGCAAGCGGCGGACGGATCCGGACGGAAGCGCGTCCATGGTTTCAGGAACACGATGACCCGTGCATCCTTGCGGATGCCATGAACGGCGCCAGTATCGTGGTGAACGCCACCCCGGTGACGCGCGATCCCGCGTCCAGCCCGATCCCCGACGAGGTCCTTGAAATGCTCTGCCCCTCTCGGGACTGCGCTGTCTGCGACATGGTGTACAGACCGGCTGCGACCAAGCTCCTTCTGCAGGGGCGGGCCCTAGGCCTTCGCGTTGTGTCAGGGCTCGAGATACTGTTTCACCAGGCGATCCCAGCCTTCGAAGCGTGGACGGGTCGGGGTGCGCCGTCCAAGGCGATGGAGCTTGCGCTACACGCCGCGGCGGCCGCGACCGACCAGCTAGGAGGTGAACGGCTTGAGCGCACTCCGCTTCATGACGGGCGGTGAGTCGCACGGCCCTGCGCTCACCGTGGTGCTGGACGGCATCCCTGCAGGTCTTCGCGTCAGACCCGAGGACATCGAGCGCGACCTCACCCGGCGGCAGACCGGCTACGGACGCGGGCGCCGCATGGAAATCGAGCGCGACCGCGCACGCGTCACCGCCGGGATAAGGGGCGGGCTAACCGTTGGTTCGCCCATTGTGATGGAGATCCCGAATCTGGATCACCCAAACTGGGTTGAGGTGATGAGCCCATGGGGCGACGTGCGGCGGGATCCTGTCACGATGCCGAGGCCGGGGCATGCGGACTTGGCAGGCGCCCTCAAGTTCGGGCATGACGATATGAGGAACGTCCTCGAGCGGGCGAGTGCGAGGGAGACCGCTGCCAGGGTGGCGGCCGGCGCGATTGCAAGACGCCTGCTTGCGGAGTTCGGGGTCGGCGTCGCTTCGCACGTCCTCTGCATCGGAGGCGAGTGGGCTCCCACCCAGGAGTCCCTCCTGATGGGCCCGCCGAGCCCGGGACTCTTGGAAGCCATAGAGTCGTCCCCGGTGCGATGCGCGGATGATAAGGCGACTGCAAGGATGATGCGGCGCATCGACGAGGCGGCATCCACCGGGCAGAGCGTCGGAGGGGTGTTCCAGGTCATCGCGTG
The DNA here is from genome assembly GCA_050261175.1 of Clostridia bacterium. Lineage (GTDB taxonomy): Bacteria > Bacillota > SHA-98 > UBA4971 > UBA4971 > UBA6256. Next base: position 25,300 of record JBLNDA010000130.1, on the reverse strand, counting down.
GGGGCTTCCCCCCGGCCTCGGCACCTACACCCAGTGGGACCTGCGTCTCGACGGGCGGTTGGCCCAGGCCGTCATGAGCATCCCAGGGGTCAAGGGCGTCGGGATCGGCGATGGCTTCCGGCTAGCGGAGCTGGTGGGCGGCGCCGCCGCGGACGAGATGGCGCCCTCGGGGCCGGGGATCAGGCGACTCTCAAACCACGGCGGCGGCCTCGAGGGTGGCATGACGAACGGAATGCCTCTGTGGCTCGACGCAGCGATGAAGCCCATAAACACGATGAAAGCACCGCTGCGCTCGGTCGAGCTGGGCACGGGACGTCAAGGCACGGCCCATTACGAGCGCGCAGATACCTGTGCCGTCCCGGCGTGCGCCGTAGTGGCAGAGGCCATGGTTGCCTTGGTGCTTGCCGACGCCTTCCTCTCGAAGTTCGGGGGCGACAGCGTCGGAGAGATCGCGGCCCGTGTCGTGGCGTATCTCGAGGAAACGGCACGAAGGTGCGGAGGCTCACCATAGTTGCTATGTCTGTCTTTCGCAACCAAGCGAGGGCGGCCGAGTGGAACATGGGGCACGGAATACGAGTCTTCCAGTTCGAGTGGCGGGCAGACCCGTAGACTGGTACCTCCGGACCGTCTGGGAGAGGGGCTCAAGTGACACACGAACGCACTTCGGGCGGCAACGTAATACTCGTGGGGTTCATGGGGGCGGGCAAGTCCTCCGTCGGCGCGTTCCTTGCCGGGCTGCTGGGGACGGCTCACCTCGACACTGACGCCCTCATCGAAGCGGAAGCAGGCACCACCATCAGCGAGATCTTCCGAACACGGGGAGAGGCTTGGTTCAGACGCCTGGAGGCCCGCGCCGTGAGGCGGGTCTCGCTCCTCAACAACACCGTCATTTCCGTGGGCGGCGGAGCTCTCATGGACAAGCGAAACGCCGACACGTTGAGACGGGCGGGCATTCTCGTGTGGCTGCGCGCCTCCCCTGAGAGCGTTGTCGCCCGCCTGCAGGCAGGGGGCGCGCAGGGCGCACACACCAGGCCCGTGCTGGCGGGAAACGCCGGTATCGAGCGAGTGCGATCCCTCATGAGCATGCGTGAGGACGGGTACCGGCAAGCACACATCACAGTGGACACCGACGGCAAGCGCCCGGACGAAATCGCCCGTCAGCTCGCCTGGGAGCTGGCACGGCACATCCGCTCCGGAAAGCGCGCGTGTTGCGAGAAGGGTAAGGACGCAGAGACGCCACCGATCCCCGGGAGGGACGGGCCGACTCGCACTCGGGAACGGCGCGCGGGGCGGAGCGCCTCGGCTTCGACAGAATCCGAGCAGCCGGATCGCGCTGGCTCGTGCATGCTAGAGATCGTCGCGGGGGCCTCGGTATGTTCCTACCTTCTCGGACACGGCCTCATCGCCCGCGCTGACACATACCGGACCGCCTTCGCCGCGCCCGCCGCTCCCGCGCGTTCCGGGTCAAGCGCAGGGTCAAGCGGCGCCCGCCCACCAGGCAGGATCATCGTGGTCACTACCCCCCTGATCCGGCTGCTCTTCGGCGGGCGGCTGGAAGAAGGCCTTCGCGGCTGGCTCGGACAGGCTCCACCCATAGTGTGGGCAATGGTGCCCGAGGGCGAGAAAGCGAAAAGCATCGCGAGCCTGGCGAAGCTGTACGATTCCGCCGCAGCCTCCGGCGCAGGCCACGACTCCCTGGCTGTCGCCCTCGGCGGCGGCACCGTCGGCGACGTGGCCGGATTCTTCGCCGCCACATACATGAGGGGCATCAGGCTGCTCCAGGTCCCAACCACGCTCCTGGCGATGGTGGACAGCGCGATAGGCGGGAAGACCGCCATCAACCTTCGAGCCGCCAAGAACCTGGCAGGCACGTTCTGGCAGCCGACTGCCGTCATAGCCGACATCGCCGCTTTGGAAACGTTGCCGCTGCGCGATCTCACGAGCGGGCTCGCGGAGGTGGTCAAGGCCGCCGTCATCGCGGACCCGGCTCTCTTCGAGGCCTTGGAACGCTTGGCCAGCGTGGCGGGCGGCACGCGCGGCTGTCCGGCCGATGAGTGCCGCACTGCCCGTCCGCGAAATCCGGGTTCTGACAGGTTCGCCGCAGCGCGGATCCTCCAGCAGGAACCAACATTGTGGCAGGACATAGTCCGTAGAGCGGTGATGGTCAAGGCCAAGGTCGTGGCCGTGGACGAGCGCGACACAGGAGACCGTCTCCTCTTGAACCTCGGCCACACCCTCGGCCACGCGATCGAGCGGGCCGGGGGCTTTCGTCGCTGGTCTCACGGAGAAGCTGTGGCGATGGGTCTCGCGGCGGCTTGTCGCGCATCCACGCGCCTCGGTCTTCTTCAGCCTGACGCCCTTGCGCGGGTGATCCGCCTGCTGACAGGCCTTGGACTCCCGACTTCGATACCGCTCGCTCCCTCGGACTGCGGCGCCTTCCGCGAGTCCATCCTAGCTGCGATGGCTCTCGACAAAAAAGCGCGTGGAGGTAATCTCCGGGTCGTGCTCCCTCTTTCCATAGGCAGGTGCTCGGTGTTGGAGGGACCGGCCGCGGAGCTGCTGGCGGAGGAGATCGGTGTGCTCGGCGGGATCCCGCGGGCCGGCGAAGGCGGGCGCGCGCTCGCCGGCGGCCGCGCCGATCCGGCCGCTACCTGACGCTATCACTTTTAAGAGTCACGCACGACCTGTCCCCGCGCGTGCGCGATACGGGGAACGGGTCACGACCGAACCATGGGAGGGAAGGATATGGCTGACACCAGCATCATGGTGATTCATGGACCCAGCTTGGACCGGCTGGGCACGCGGGAGCCGGGTGTCTATGGATCTCAGACTCTGGCCGACATCAACGCTCTCATCGAACAGGAAGCGCAGGCCCTGGACGTGGCGGTGGAGATTCACCAGGCGAACCACGAGGGCGAGATAGTGAGCCTCATATGGGACGCCGCGGATCGCTGTCACGGGCTGATCATCAACCCCGCAGCGTACACCCACTATAGCATCGCAATCCGCGACGCTGTAGCGGGATGCGGGCTTCCCACCATCGAAGTCCATCTCTCGAACATCCACGCTCGCGAGGAGTTCCGCCACCGGTCGGTGGTCGCGCCGGTGGCGCGGGGCGAGATCTCCGGCCTCGGCCCCTTGGGCTACGTTCTGGCGCTTCGGGCCCTGGCGTCGCTTGCGAAGTCCTCGTGAGCGGCGCGGGGCGCTGCGACTCAGGCGGCGTCAGGAGTACCTTAAGCAGGCCACCTGATGACCCCTCCCGACGTCTCTGAGGACGGGCTGAGTCTCTTTGCACGCATCGGTCATCACGGGGCACCTCGTCCAGAACCTGCATCCCCGAGGCGGGTTCAAGGGGCTTGGAACGTCCCCCTGGAGAATCATCCTCTGGCGCTTGCGCCGCGGGTCGGGTATGGGGATCGCCGATATGAGGGCCTGGGTGTATGGGTGAAGCGGCTCCGCGTAGATCTCTTCGCTGCCGGCCACCTCGATGAGCTTGCCCAGGTACATCACGCCCACCCTGTTGGAGATGTGCTTCACGACGTGCAGCCCGTGGGCGATGAAAAGGTAAGTCACCCCGAACTTGGCCTGCAGGTCTTCGAGGAGGTTCAGGATCTGGCTCTGAATCGAGACGTCCAAGGCCGAAACGGGTTCGTCGCACACGATGAGCTTGGGCGATGTGGCAAGGGCCCTCGCTATCCCGATCCTCTGGCGCTGACCGCCCGAGAACTCGTGGGGGTATCTGCGCATGTGCTGTGGAGAAAGGCCCACCATGTCCAGCAGCTCTGCGACCCTTTCCTCGAGCGCCTTCCCCCTCTTCACGATCCCGTGGTAGGCAAGGGCCTCCCCCACTATCTCCATCACGGTGTGCCGGGGATTCAGCGAACCGTATGGATCCTGGAAGATGACTTGCATTTGAGGACGGATGCCAGCGAGTTGCCGCGGGCCGAGCTTCATGAGATCTATCCCGTCAAACGAGATCCGGCCTTTCGTGGGTTCTATCAGCCGGAGTATGGCCCGGGCCGTCGTCGTCTTGCCGCAGCCGCTTTCGCCCACGAGACCGAGGGTCTCACCGCGACGAATCGTGAAACTCACGTCGTCGACGGCCTTGATCCAGCCTACCACCGTCCTGAGGACGCCGGCCCGAACCGGAAACCACTTGACAAGGCCCTCCACTTCAACAAGGCTCGGTGAGAGCTCGACCATGTCAATGTCTCTCACAACCACGCTCACTTACGAACCCACCTCCTCGGGGGGCGAGTCCCTGCGGAAACATCTCACCCTGCGGCCGTCGATCACTCTGAGCGCCGGTGTCTTGACCCGGCAGATGTCCTGAACCCTGGTACATCTCGGATGGAACCTGCAACCATGCGGCAGCTCGAGAAGGTTGGGAACAGACCCCTCGATGACGTGCAACCTGATTTTGCCAGCTTCGAGCCTGGGTATCGATCTCAGCAAGGCTGCAGTGTATGGATGCTGCGGATCCGCAAAGAGATCGTCACAGCGTGCTTCTTCCACGACTTGCCCGGCGTACATGACCACGACTCTCTGAGCCATCTCCGCTATTACACCAAGGTCGTGAGTGATGAGCAGCACACTCATCCCCACCTCGTCTTTGAGCTGCCGTATGAGATCGAGAATCTGAGCCTGGATGGTGACGTCAAGAGCGGTCGTGGGCTCGTCCGCAATGAGAAGCTTGGGGTTGCATGAAAGCGCCATGGCGATCATCGCCCTCTGGCGCATCCCCCCCGACAGCTGGTGCGGGAACTCATCGATCCGCTTTTCCGGCAGAGGAATCCCCACGAGGCGCAGCATCTCGATCGCCCTTTCCCTGGCCTCGCGCCGCGAGACTCTCTGGTGGAGGATCACCGCCTCGGAGATCTGCCTGCCGATGGTGAACACCGGGTTCAACGAAGTCATCGGCTCTTGGAAGATCATAGAGATCTTGTTTCCGCGTATGGCCCTCATTTCGTCCTGGGGCATCTTCAGGAGGTCCCGACCCTGAAACCAGATCTCTCCCGAGGTTATCTTGCCAGGAGGAGACTGGATGAGCCGCATTATCGACAGGGAGGTCACCGACTTCCCGCAGCCGGACTCCCCAACCATGCCCACGGTCTCCCCTTCCCCGACGGAAAACGACACCTTGTCCGCGGCCGTGACGACCCCGTCGTCGGTGAAGAACTTGGTCGTGAGGTCCTTTACTTGAACCAGATCCTCTGGCACCCGAAAACCACCCCCCGGTCTGCCCCCGTGTCGTGCTCCCCGTGTCGCGTGCCTTCCGGACCTTCCGGGTCTAGCGCGTATCCCGCGCACCGCACGCGGTCCGCGCCCCCTCCCCCTGGCCTCCCTCCACTGACATCGACCAACATCTTGCGCCTCCGTCGCGCCTGCTTGCGTATCTGCCGGTCGCCCCTTGCCTCTCCCGAAGCCTATCTCTGGCCTATCTCTTGAGCCTCGGGTCCAGGGCGTCCCGCAAACCGTCACCAAACAGGTTGAAGGCAAGCACCGTCACTATGAGCGCGATGCCAGGCCAGATCGCGAAGAAGGGAGCGACGCGCAAGTACGCTCTGGAATCGTATATCATGTTCCCCCAGCTCGGGGCGGGCGGCTGGATGCCGAGGCCGAGGAAAGCGAGCCCAGCCTCACCCATGATGGTCCCGGGGATGCTCAGGGTGATCGAGACGATCAAGGGCCCGAGGCAATTCGGAAGGATGTGTCGCACGATGATTCGGGTACTCGAAAAACCCTGGGCACGAGCGGCTTCCACGTATTCCGACTCCTTGAGTTGCATGACGAGCCCGCGGACGAATCTCGACGTCCCGGCCCAACCGAAAGCGGAGAATGCCAGTATGAGGACGGGTAGACTGGAGCCCAGGGCAAACCTTATCCCGATGTAGAATAGCAGATCAGGAAAAGCCATCAGCACCTCGAGCACCCGGGATATGGCGATGTCCATCCACCCGCCGTAGTACCCTGCCACAGACCCCACGGTGATCCCTATGACCCTTGTGATCGCCTCCACCACTATGGCGAGGGTCAGCGAAACCCGTGCCCCATAGATGATCCGCGAGAGGATATCCCTTCCGAACTGGTCCGCCCCGAGGATGTACGTTCCGTTCCTCGTTATGTTGGAGGGCGAGCCGGGCCTTGCGAATCGCGCCCGCAAGTCCTGGCCGGTGGGGCTCGCCGGCGCGATGAGATCGGCGAAAACGCCAACGAAGAGGACCAACAGGACGACAACGAGGCCCACCACAGCAGGCTTGTTCCGCTTGAGCCTTCGCCAGGAGTCCGCCCATAGGGTCTTTCCGGCAGGGATCTTGCTTTCGCGTGTGAGAAGCCGCATCTCCTGTCTTCTTGCCTCCTTGTCCTGAGGGTCACTCCAGACGGATCCTGGGATCGAGGTAAGCGTAAGAGATATCCACGATCAGAATACCGACGCAAAGCACAACCGCCCCGAAGAGGACCGTCCCCTGCATGAGAGGGAAGTCCCTCTGCTGCATGGCTCTCACGGCCAGACTCCCGAGACCGGGTATGGCGAACACCGTCTCAGTGAAGAACGACCCGGTGAGGAGGCCGGAGATCTGCATCCCGATTATGGTCACGATGGGGATCATCGCGTTCCTCAAGGCGTGCGAGTATATGACGATTCTCTCGCCGAGCCCCTTGGCCCGTGCGGTCCTTACGTAGTCTTGTCTGATGACATCCAACATCGTGGTGCGCGTAAGGCGGGCTATCGAAGCCGAAAAGCGCGTCCCCAGTACGATTGCCGGCAGGACCATGTGCCACGGGCTGTAGTACCCGGAAATCGGGAACCACCTGAGATAGTACCCGAACACCAGCTGAGCGATCATTGCGACCCAGAAGACCGGCGCCGATATCCCGGTGAGAGTCCCGACCATGGTGACGTGGTCTAGAAGGGAGTACTGTTTCACCGCCGAGATGATGCCGACGGTCAGACCCAATGCTATCGCCACCACCGCGGCGGATAGAGCCAGCTTCGCGGTGGTCGGAAACGTCCTCATGATGAGCGCGGTCACCGGCTGCCGGAGCTTGTATGACATGCCGAGGTCTCCTCGCAAGGCGCCCGCCAGGAACCTCAGGTATTGGATGTGAAGTGGAGCGTCCAGGCCGAGCTCCTTCCTCACCATCGCGACGGTCTGCGGATCCGTTCGTTTGCCCAGCATTTCGATGACGGGATCGCCGGGGACCACGTTCATCAGAACGAAGGTAACCAGCGTCACCCCTATCAGGACCGGTATCATCATGAGAATCCGCCGCGTGACGTACTGCAGCAAACCCCTCACCCCGCAATGACGCGCAAGATCGCAAAACGTGCGAGTGCCGCCGACGGTGCAAGTGACACGGACAGTGCAAGTGGTGCGAGCGGCGGGAGCGACGCGGGTGCAGCGGGCATCGCAGATTCCGCAGGCGTGGGGTACGCCTCTTCCGGCGCGCTGCCATTCCTGGCGTACCCCACGCCCCGCGCATCTCCCCTACTCAGCGCGCCGTCTCATTTCTGAGGCGCGTCCTTCCAGGTATGTTTGTAGCTGTTGACACCCGTGGGATGCATGATCACCCCATGGACATTCTTCTGGACGAGAAGCAGGTCAACGGGGTGAAGCAATGGAACGATGGCGCAGTCGTCCCTGATGATGATGGTCTCCGCTTCCTGGTACTTCTTGGCCCGGACCTTGGGGTCAGTCTCCACCTTCGCCTCCTCGAGAAGCTTGGTGACTTTGTCGTTCCGGTACTGCGTGGACATCATCTCAGAGGGATGGAAGTACGTGTACAGGTAGTTGTCGGGGTCCGGGATATCGGCCCACCAGTTCCCGTAGTTGGCCGGGACCTGGCCCTTCGCCCTTGCCTCGCCGAAAGCGGCCCTCTCGGTGAGGATTACGTCCAGCTCTATACCTACCTGCTTGGCCATCTCCTGTATGGCGATGTTGGTGTCGGCGACGGCCGTGCCTCCCCGCTGCCACGCCTCGCACTTCACAGACTTGCCCTCGGCCTTGAGCTCTTGGACGAGCTTCTTCGCCTTCTCGGGGTCGTAAGGCAGGGCCGGTCCCTTGCCCATCTCAAATGCTCCAGGAATGCCGGGGGTCACGAAGCTGGTGGCCACCACCGCGTCGCCTCCCCAAATGGAGTCGATGATGGCCTGTTTGTCGATGCACATGGCCAGCGCCTTGCGAAGCCTCACGTCTTTCCACGCCGGGTCTTTCATGTTGAACACGAAGTAGTACGTGGCAAGAGGCGTTGACTTCAGGAGCTCGTACCTGCCCGTGCTGAGAAGCCTCTGCCGCTCTTCCGCCTCGGAGGGGACGGTCGCGAGATCGAGATTGCCCGCCTCGAACTCCATGAGCGCGGTGGTGGAGTCGGCGATGATCCGGTAGTTGATTCCATCCAGATAAGGAAGACCCTCCTCAAAGTAGTTGGGGTTCCTTTCGAGGATGATCTCGGTGTTCGGCACGTATCTCTTGAGCTTGAACGGGCCCGTGCCGACCGGGTTGTGCGCCCACCTGTCGCCCGCCTCGGTCACGAGCTTCTTGGAGTAGATTGAAGCCGAGGGCACCGCGAGGTTGGCAAGAAATGGCGCGTAAGGCTTCGTCAGAGTGATCTTGAAGCGGTACTTGTCGACGATGGTGATACCCGACACGGAGTTGGCCTTTCCGTTTATGAACTCCTCCGCACCCTTGATGGGGTCAAAAAGCCACTTACTGAGGCCAACCGGGCCGAGCATCCGCTCGATGGTGAACTTCACGTCCTCCGAAGTGAGTTCGGTCTTGCCGTCGTGGAACCGGACTCCCTTCTTCAGTTCGAAGGAATACACGAGCCCGTCCTTGGATATCTCAGGCATCTTGGCCAGAAGCTCCGGCTCGAGCTCCAGTGTCGACTCTTTGTACCTAACAAGGGTGTTGAAGATCTCCCTGCCGAGGCCGTATACAGCGAGCGTGGTGTCAGCTTGGACATCGAAGGTGCCCGGGTCTTCGGCGAAGTAATCGTTGAGGATGCCGCCCACTTTGGCGCTTGCAAGCGTCGCTGGACCGCTCCAAGCGAGCATCAGACTCAGAACCAAAATCGTACCCAGGGTCGTGGCTACAAGCCTTCCGAGTCTCATCTCGAGGATTACCTCCTTATGTGTCTGTAGCGGCCGGCCATTACCGCGGCCTCGTTCGCAGACTGCCGTATCCTCCTTCTACCCTGCTCTCCCGGATGTTCCTTGCGCTCTGAGACCTTGAGCCTACCGAGCCCCATCGACCCCCTTTCCCCCCAATCCTGGGGCAGCATCCAATTCTCTCCTGATCTGCCTCTCATGCTCGGATGATAGTAACCCCAGGGGTTGTTTCCAAGATAGCAAGATAATTCGTTGAAACCCACTTTGATCCCTGCATGGTTTGAGACTGCCTTTCGTTTTCATTGCGCCGCTTCCGTGGATGGCTTCGGATGGCTTCGCTGTATGGCCGCGCCGTGCAGTTCCCGTGGGAAGTCTGAGGGAATGTAGGCGAATGTGGGCGATTCAGAGGAAACAGCCCCACCCGGCACCGACGTCCCGGGTGACAGGCGGGGCCGGCCACGTTCGGGTTCTAGACAGCTAGATCGTCGGCGTAAGCCCCTCGGAACTGGCTGTTGTAGAGATCGGAGTAGAAACCTCCCATGGCAAGCAGTTGCTCGTGGGTGCCTGTCTCGATTATGCTTCCGTTGTTCATGACCAAGATCAGTTCCGCGTTTCGGATCGTGGAGAGCCGGTGGGCGATGACGAAACTCGTCCGGCCTTTCATCAGCTCCGCCATGGCTTTCTGGATGTAGGTCTCGGTCCTTGTGTCGACGCTGCTGGTCGCTTCGTCGAGAATGAGAATAGCGGGATCGGCCAGGAACGCCCGCGCGATGGTAAGCAGCTGCCTCTCGCCCTGGGAGAGGTTGGAGGCGTCCTCGTCCAAGACGGTGTTGTATCCATCAGGAAGAGCCCTGATGAAGTGATCGGCCTGAGCGGCCCTGGCGGCCCGCACGATCTCTTCATCGGTGGCGCCTTCCCGGCCATACGCGATGTTGTCTCTTATGGTGCCGTTGAAAAGCCAGGTGTCCTGGAGCACCATGCCGAAGAGCTTGCGCAACTCCCCGCGCTTCAGGTTCCTGATGTCCACGCCATCGACGGTGATGCGACCCTCATCGATTTCGTAAAAGCGCATGAGCAGGTTGACAAGGGTGGTCTTGCCGGCACCTGTCGGGCCGACGATGGCAATGGTCTGTCCGGGCCTGACCTCGACGTTGAGGTTCTCGATCAACGGAACGTCCTTCTTATAGCTGAACCTGACATTCTCGAACCTCACCTCGCCTCGCGGCGACGGGACGGTCGCGACGGCACCAGTGTCGGGAACCTCTTCGGCCTCGTCCAGCAGCTCGAACACGCGCTCGGCGGAAGCTACCGTCGACTGAAGGATGTTCACGATATTGGCCGTCTGCCCTATGGGCATGGTGAACATCCTCTGGTACTGGACGAACGCGGTGATGTCCCCGAGCTCGATCCTTCGCTTGGTGACCATGACCCCGCCGATGACGCAGATGAGTACATACCCGATGTTGTTCATGAGATTCATCAACGGAAAGATTATGCCGGAGACGAATTGGGCCCGCCAAGCCGCGTTGTACAGTCGCTCGTTGATCCGGTTGAACCGGTCGATGGCCTCGCCTTCGTGACCGAAAGCTTTGACTATCTTGTGGCCGGTATACATCTCCTCCACGTGGCCGTTGAGCAGACCGAGCTCCATCTGCTGTGCCGCGAAATTGCGCTGGGACATCCTGGCAATCGTGGCAGTCGCGAAGAATGAGAGCGGCAACGTAAGAAGGCATATCAGCGTCAAGAGCCAACTGATGGTGAACATCATGATTATGGCGCCGACGATTCCCACAGACGCCGTGATGAGCTGTCCCAGGCTTTGCTGCAGCGTCATGCTGATGTTGTCGATGTCGTTCGTCATCCGGCTCATGATCTCGCCGTGAGTGCGTCCGTCGAAGAACCTCAGCGGCAGGCGCGCGAACTTGTCGTTCATGTCGCGGCGCATGTCGCAGACGGTCCTCTGGGCGACGCCTGCCATGGTATACTGCGTCACATAGTTGAGAAGAGAGCTCGCCGCGTACAAACCGGCCAGCCACAGGACGACGTGCCCGATGTACGGAAAATCCACGCCGGCGGGAAGGCCCATGAGCCTCATCCCGAACGTCCGCCCCAAGCTGGTGATGGCCCTCCCCATGACCCTGGGGCTTATGACGCTGAGCGCGGTGCTGCCTATGGCGGCCAGAAAGACGACCGCCAGACGCGGCCACATGGGCTTGAGGTAGATCGTGAGTCTCTTCAGCGTGCCTTTGAAGTCCTTGGGCTTTTCCACCGGCCGGCCGAATCCGTGCCCGCCGCCGAAGCCTCCTCTACCGGGTCTGAAGCCGCCAGGCACCATGGGACCAGCCGGCCTTTGATGTGACTGGGAAGCCCCGCTCATGCCGCCCCTCGTTACGCTATCTCTGTTTACGCTGTGTTGGCGCATGATATTCCTGCTCACGGTATCCCTCGCTATCCGCCTGTCTGCGCTCGTGCCATCTCTGCTCGCGCTATCGCTGCTCGTGGCGTCTCTGATCGCGCTGTCCCTGATCGCGGTTCCCTGATCGTGGTTCCCTCATCGTCGTGTCCCTGCTCGCGCTATTCTCGCGCGTCGTTTGTGGCTCCGGCCGCGTCGTCCCCGCCCGGTCAACGTGACTGCCCGACACCTACCGAGCGCCTGCCGCCTGATGGCGCCGGGCGCTGCCCGAACAGCCGGTGAGGGTCGGGCGGCTTGCGCGGGCTGCGTCGCCTGCCCTCACGCGGTCTCCTCCTCCGGGAGCTGCGAGGCGACGATCTCACGGTAAACCTCGCAGGTTTTCAGAAGATCCTTGTGAGTGCCGGTCCCGACGACCCTGCCGCGGTCCAAGACCACTATCCTGTCGGCGTCCATGACAGTGCTGACCCGCTGGGCCACGATCAAAACCGTGCTGCCCGCCGTCTCCCTCTTCAGCGCCGCGCGCAGCTTGGCGTCGGTCTTGAAGTCAAGGGCCGAGAAACTGTCATCGAATACGTAGATCTCCGCCTTCCTCACCAGCGCGCGGGCGATGGCCAGCCGCTGCCTCTGCCCGCCCGAAAGATTGGTGCCACCCTGGGCCACCTCGGAGTCGAACCCATTCTTCATCTCTGAGATGAACTCCAGAGCCTGGGCGATCTTCGCGGCATGCCTGACCTCCTCGTCGGTCGCGTCTTCCTTGCCGTACCTGATGTTGTCGGCGACCGTGCCGGAGAAAAGCACAGCCTTCTGAGGCACGAAGCCGATCTTGGCCCTCAGCTCTTCCTGGGTCATCTCCCGCACGTCCACACCGTCCACCAGGACGCTTCCGCTGCTGACGTCGTAGAATCGCGGAATCAGGTTGACCAGCGTCGACTTGCCCGAGCCGGTGCCGCCGATGATCGCGACCACTTCCCCAGGACGGGCGCAGAAGGAGACGTCTCTGAGCGCAGGCTCCTCTGCCCCATGGTATCTGAATGTCACGTCCCGGAACTCAACATGCCCTTTGCGGCCGTCCGCGTTCCTGGGCGTGGCTGGATCGTTGATCTCCGGCTCGATGGCCAGCACCTCGTTGATCCTGTCCGCCGAAGCTTGAGCTCGGGGGATCATGATGAACAGCATCGAGGCCATGAGGAGGGACATCATGATCTGCATGGCGTACTGGAAGAACGCCATCATGTCGCCGACCTCGAGGGTTCCGCGATCGATGCGGACGGCCCCGAACCAGATGATCGCGATCATGGTCGAGTTCATGATCAGCATCATGGCGGGCATCAGAAGGGCCATCAGCCTGTTAACCCTGATGGAGGTCTCGGTGAGGTCGAGGTTGGCTTCGTGGAAACGCCTTCTTTCGTAATCCGTGCGATTGAACGCGCGAATGACCCTGATTCCCTCAAGGTTTTCGCGCACGATCAGGTTTATCCGGTCTATCTTCTCTTGGATGGTCCTGAAAAGCGGAAGGCCCTTGTGCGCGACGAAAGTGACTGCAGCTGCAAGGATGGGCAGGACGACGGCCAAGACCCACGCCAGCCCCCTGTCTTTCGACAAGGCCATGATGATGCCGCCGACGCACATGATGGGTGCGCTGATCATCATGCGCATCATGACCATGGTGACCATCTGGATTTGGGTAACGTCGTTGGTGTTCCTGGTGATGAGGGATGGGGTGCCGATCTTGTCGAATTCGCGCAACGAGAACTTCTCCACATGCTCGAAGATCCTGGCCCGCAGTATCTTGCCGAAACCCATGGCCGTCCTGGCGGACAGGAAAGCCGCCGTGACAGAGCAGGCCGTCCCTCCTAGAGCGACAAGGAGCATCAGCCTGCCGACCCGCCAGATGTAGCCAACGTCGCCCCGCATGATCCCGGCATTGACGATATCCGACATCAGCGTCGGAAGGTATAACTCAGAAAGCGTTTGAAGGAATACGAGACCCACCACGAGCGCAATCTCGGTTCGATACGGCTTGAGGAACCTGAATAGCTTGACCATAACCCACCGTGCCTCTCCGCGGTTTCATTTCCCGCTACCATCAGGATCGTTCCCAGAGCCCCGTCCGGGACGACTGCCGAGGTGCCCGCCCCGGCTCTCTTCCTGGTGCTGCGCCTGCTCCGCGGACATCCTAAATACTCTCTCGAGCGCGGTTACGCGCTCACTCAGTTTCGCCAGTAGACCGCTGACCGCGTCTGCCTTGATCATCACCAGGCCGTGGCCGTCAAAGCCCCCGCCCAGCACCAACATCTTGTCGCCAGGTTTGATCCCCTGGGCCTCCCTGGCCTGTTGGGGGATGACCACCTGACCGCGTTCGCCGACCGTCACTGCTCCGTAGAAGACCGGCTCATGCCCTGTCATGACCTGCCCTCCTTCCCATCGCGGACCCCCATCGCGGACCCCGCTGCGGAACTCACTCCCTGGGCGCGGTCGCGCGATCATACGTGCGTCTGATCATGTATACACGAATAATATGATAGCAAGTACGCCGGAACGCTGCAAGAGGCAGCTCTCAAGTGTGCGCCGTTTTGACTGGCGCTTGACAGCGATCCTTGGAAGTGCCGTCCGTGCTTGCCCTGTCCCGTGGAACAACTTCGAGGGTCAGGAGTACCTGGAGCTTCGCGGTCATGTAGTCAAGGTGGGTGGCAATTACTGGGTGTCAAAGTGGAGTCTGAAGCGCCTGGCGGCTTTTGAAGAAGCCTTCACAGGCTCAGTCGGTCTGTGGCCGTACGGCGCCACCGCGCGGCCAAAGCTTATTCGGTACGGGGCCGTGGGCCTTCCCATTCATCTCACGGATACTGATGATAGGGTTACCGGTACTTGCCCGGCGTGGTACCCATGACTCGCGACTCGGCCGGCCGGTGTGCTGGATTCTGAGGCGGCGCGCCGCAAGCGCGCCGCCTCCCGCTGAAGGTCGAACCGGAACCGCAGTCTAGGCGGGCTTAATACCACACCTCTTTCAACACGCGCAGGATGTTCTGGCCGATGACTTTCTGAATGTCCTCGGTGGAGTAGTCGTGCTTGACCAGCCAGCGCAGTGTGTTCTTCGAAGCCTCGGTCGGGTTCTCGAGGCCCTTCACGTACTCTACCTCGTCGAAATGCTTGACGCCCTGCGTCCCCTTGGTAGATAGATGAGCTGCGTAGGCGTGATGCAGACCGACATGGTCGCCGTAGAGGGTGTCGGGCCCGAACGCCACGTGGTCGATGCCGACCAGGTCCTTCACGTATTCGAAGTGCTCCATGTACGACTCGATGGAGTGCGTCCTGTTCTTCTCCGTGAGCGTGGTGTGAGGCGCCGCCTCGATACCGATGACGCCGCCTTTGTCCGCGCACGCCTTGAGCACGTCGTCAGGGAACAGCCTCCGGCTCTCCCACAAGGCCCGCGCTCCCACGTGCGTCAGGAATATGGGCTTCTGGCTCGCTTTGATCACGTCCAGGGTCGTCTTCACGCCGCAGTGGGAGCAGTCGATGGCCATGCCGATCTTGTTCATCCTCTCGACCACCTGCCGCCCGAACTGGGTGAGGCCGCCGTCGTTGTCCTCGCGCAACCCGGACCCGAGCGCGTTCGATTCGCTGTACGTGATCCCCATGAGTCGCACGCCGAACCCGTAGAGGATGTCGACGCGGTCGACCTCGTTCTCGAGCATCGCCGCCCCCTCGATGGCAGGTACCCAAGCGATTTTGCCCTCGGCATGGGCGCGATAGATATCTTCCACGCGCTCGCAGCGGATGATGAAGTCCTGGTGAGCGATGTCGCACAGTCTCATTCCAAGGTCATGGAGCACGTCGCGCCACTTCCACCCAGCCTTGGAGGTGATGGTGCACGTTCCGTCCATCATGTTGTCGAACACGCAGTCAAGGTAAGAATGGGACAGAGCCTCGTACGCCGTTTTCTCCCTGCCCTCGCGGGCGTACTCGAAAAGGTCGCGCTCGAGGTCTTCCGGAAAGACCACGGGATGATCGTGCAGCGATATGACGATCGAATCCCGAGCTATCTCCTCCACACGTTTCTCCTGCTCCGGGCTGAGGGGAACCAGGTACTCGGGAACACGTCCGATCTCCTTGCACATGACGAAGTCTCTGTAATCCACCCCGGGCTCGAGGTACTGGTAGGCCTTGTAACCATCGTACCGCTTGTTCATACCCATGCTGCATTCCTCCTACTTACTCAATCTCGTCGAACCTCGCCACAAGCCGAATCCGATGCGGGTGGCTGAGTGACGCCTTCGTTGAAACGGCAGGGCTTCCAGCCCTACAGGTCTATGATCAACCGCTCGATGTCGCGAGGATAGGATGTCAACCTCTCCGGCCCCGCTTCCGTGACAAGCACCGTGTCGGACACGCGGTACCCTCCCTTGCCGGGGACGTATATCCCCGGCTCGCTCGACACGACCATGCCGGGTCTCAGAATGGTGTCGTCCCCGTCCTCGATCCACGGCGGCTCATGATTGGAGATCCCTATTCCGTGTCCCTGGCGGTGTTTCACGTACTCCCAGAGCCCCGCCTTGCGGAGCACGTCGAGACAGACGCGGTTTGCGTCCCGGCACGGACGGCCCGGCTTGAGTGCCATTGTGCCGACCTCCTGCGCCTCCCTCACGGCCTCGTATGCCATCCTCTGCTCATCCGACGGGCTTCCCACGAAGACCGTCCTTTCGCTCTCAGCGTTGTACCCTCCCACGACGCACCCGAAGCTGAGTATCAGGTTCTCGCCGCGCCTTATCCGGCGCTTGCTCGGAAGGCCGTGGGGGAAGGCCGATCTCTCTCCGGAGCACACGAGTCCCGCGGCAATGCCGGATACGTAGACTATTGGATCCAGCTCGTCGAGCATCTTGTCCACGGTTCTCCTGACCACTTCTTCGAGGATCTCGATCTCGGAGATGAACCCCCGTTCCTTGACGACCCGGACTCCTTCCTCCACCATGAAGTCGGAGTATAGAGCGGCTTTACGGATGAGTTCGATCTCTTCTTCATCCTTCACGAGGCGCATGACCGCGATGATGTCCCCGGCCTCCGTCCACTGCGCCCCGGGAAGCCCCGCGCTCAACACTCCCTTGGAGGCCACGGAGATGTTGGCCTCGTACCCCAGGCGCCCGCTGCCATAGCCTAGTTCGCCAAGACGCTTGCACATCCAAGTCAGTGGGTCGACAACGCCGGGATACTCGAAGTACGTCTCGATGTCGCGATCCCAGACCTCGAGCACCTGGTCTTCCTCTAGTTTCGGTATGAAGAACCTCGGGACGTCCTCGTCAGTGGCGATGAACACCCCGATTGGGCGCTCGGTCGGAAAATGGAAGAACCCCGTCAGGTACCAAATGCTCAAGTGATTGAGGATGAACAGGCCGTCCAATCCTCTGTCTGCCAGCGCCTGCCTGCATCTCGCTATCTTGCGCAGATAAAAGGACCTCGTAAGCCTCACTCGACCATCACCATCCTTCGTGAAGTGAACCCCGGACACGGGACACGACCCGCGGGACTCACCCGTTCCTTGGGTGAGAGGGCGCAGCCTCGACCCTCCTCGCCGGAGGCGCGGCCGCCCCCCTCTCCCGGCTTCGCCCCTGGCTCAACGACGGCGCGTGGCTGTGATCGGCCGCCCAGGCCGCGCGTCAAGCTGCTTGCCGCCGGCCATGACGACCGTGCCGTTCACGATCACGTAATCCATCCCGCTCGCCCGCTTGTACGGGTCGGAATAGTCCATCTCGTCCAGCGACGGGTACGAGAGCTCATCCGGGTCGAACACTATCACGTCAGCGGCCTTGCCAGGTTCCAAGACGCCCCGGTCGCTTATGCGGAACTGCTTGGCGGGGAAGGACGTCATCCGTCGGATCACCTCTTCGAGCCGCACCCCCGCGCGCCGAGCCTGCTTCATGAAGGTGACCATGCACCCCGGCCTCATGAGCTCGTACCACCCCGTAGGATCCCAATCCTCCACCATCAAGATGTCGGTGCCCGGCGAAAGCCACGGGTGCCTGATGACCTCGTCAGGCGGGAAATCCGGCGCGGCGTCCTGCCTATCCTTCCCGAACCAGAAAGTGACCTCCTTGCCTCTCGCCAGCAAGAGGTCGAAGATGAGATCCGAGGGCTCCACCGAGCGCGCCGCCGCGACATCCGCCACGGTCTTGCCTTCCAGCGAGGGATCGCCGGTGTTCACTATGTACACCTTCGCGGGATCGTGCCTGAAGAACGGCTCTTGGTCTCTGAAGAGTTCCCGGCCTTCCCGCGTGCGCATGGCCTCCAGCACTCCCTCGACGCCGACGTCGAAGTACTCGGGAGACATCGTCATGACGAACTGGACGAGCCGGTCACCGCGCACCAGATGCCCCGTGCTCCTGGGAATCGTGTCCGCCGCCACGTCCTGCCCCTCTTCCACGGCGTTCGCGATGAGCCTGTACGCTCCGGGCGCGCCCATGTGAAGGTGTGAGACCTGCACTCTCGCCCCGGAACGCTTGCCAATCTCGATGGCCTCAGCTGTCGCGGCCTCGATCCCCAGGTCGTACCGTATGTGCGACGCGTAGGTGGCGTCGTACTCCGCCAGTACCTTGGCCAGCTCGACGATTTCATCGGTGTCCGCGAACTTGCTCGGGATGTAGGCGAGACCCGTGGACATGCCGAGAGCACCGTCCTCCAAGCCTTCCCTTACAAGCCTCTCGAGCTCCTTGCGCTCGTCCTCGTTCGGCGGCCTGTCTATGGCGCCGCCCATCACGGCCCACCGCAACGTGCCGTGTCCCAGCAGGAATCCGTGGTTTATGGCAGTTCCGCCGCTCGCCGCTAGCCCCGCGACGTACTCCGCGAATGAAGTCCACCGAAATGGCGTCGCGGTCTCGCGAAACCGCTGCGTGATTAGGCCGTTCCTGTATTGGTACTCCAGCACCCGGTCGGTTCCGTAAGGAGTCACGGAGTGCCCGCAGTTCCCGTTGATCGCGGTGGTTATGCCCTGGGCTACGTACGCCTCGGTGCGGGGCTGATGCAGTATGAGAAGCTCGAGGTGGGCGTGGGGATCCACGAAGCCGGGGCACACCACCTTGCCCCGCGCGTCAATGACGGTCTTCGCCGCGTGGGCGGGAGACGCTTCCTCGCCGCACGTTCGGGAGGGTGCGGGCGGAGTCGCGGGGGAGACGTGGACGATCTTGTCCCCCCTGATCCCGACCTTCCCTATGAAGGCGTCCTTACCCGTTCCATCGATTACTCTGGCGTTGGTTATCAGGATGTCGAAGGCCTGCAAAACGCCTTACCTCCTCTTCAAGCGCGGATTGAGGATCTCGTTGATCGCCATGCCGAGGAAGTTCGCCGACATAACCAGGAGCATTATGGCGATGCTGGGGAAGAGAGTGTGCCACCAAGCGGTGACGAACGCCCCGCTGCGATGGGCGTTTTCAAGGATACGCCCCCAGCTCCACTGGGTGGGGTCACCCAGGCCAAGAAAGCTGAGCCCCGCTTCGGACAGCACAGCCGTGGCGATGGTCAGCACCATATTGACCATGATCGGCGGGAACACGTTCGGCAGGAGATGTTTCAGCAGTATGCGGGCGTCGGTCGCGCCCATGGCCCTCGCAGCCTCCGTGAATTGCTGCTCGGCAATAGAAAGCGCCTGGGCTCGCACGACCCGCGCCGTGGACGGCCAGCAGAAGAAGCCGATCACAAGAATCACATTCGTCAGGCTGGGGCCGAGCACGGCGCCGAGCAGTATCATCAGGGGGAGAACCGGAAGGCTCAAGAAGATGTCGATCACGCTGGTAGTGATGGCATCCACCCGCCCCCTGTAGAAGCCGGAAAGGAGTCCGATAGGGACCCCGATGGCAAGGGAGAGCATGGTCGCCGCGATACCCACCAGCATCGATACCCTCGTGCCCCACACCACTTGCGCCAGGATGTCGAGACCCATGTCGTCGGTGCCGAACGGGTGGCGGCTGCTGGGCGGCAGGCTGATCTCCTCCAGATTACCGTACCCCGACGGGTACGGCGCTATGGCCGGCGCGAACACGGCCACGAGCGCCATCACCGTGAGGACCGATAGACCGATGGCGCCCAAGGGGTTCGAGATGAGCTGTCTTGCGACACCCAGAGCACGACGCCGCGCCCCATCTATGCCGGACCCGACGCCAGTCACATCTATGTCAGCTGCAACGGACACTGCCTTCACCTCGCTCAAGACTCAAACCTGACTTTCGGATCCAGGTAAGCGTAGGCCAGGTCTGTGAGTATGTTGGCTAGGATGACGGTGAAGGCGAGGATGATGAACGTGCCTTGCAGCACCGGGTAATCGTGTTGCATCACCGACTCGTAGATGAGCCTTCCCACCCCTGGATAGGCAAAGACCGACTCGGTGAGCACCGCTCCCCCGACCATAGACCCGAGCTGAAGGCCCATCATCGTGACCGTGGGCAGGAACGCGTTCCTCAACGCGTGTCTGAACACTACACTGTTCTCCGGCAGCCCTTTCGCCCTGGCCGTCCGGACGAAGTCCTCTTTCAGAGTCTCCACCATGCCGGTTCTAAGAAAGAGGACGTAGCTCGCGAGGTTGATTATGGTGAGCGTGGCCGCAGGAAGCACCAGGTGCCTGGACACGCTCCACACCGCCTGCCACCCCACCGCCCCTATGTCGCACGCGCCGCCTATCGGGAACCACGGCAATATGTATCCCAAGAGGTAGAGCAAGGTGATGGCGAGCCACGGGACGAAAATGGAGTGGCCCGCGATGGCGAATGCGTTGATGACCCGGTCACATGCGCCGCCGCGCCTTACCGCCGCCAACACCCCGAGCGGCACTCCCATGATGATGGTGAAGGCGAAGCTGGTGCCCATTAGGAGAACGGTCCAAGGCAATCGAGACCATATGACCCCGGACACGGAGCTGAGCGACCGGAAGGATACTCCGAGGTTGCCTCTTAGCAACTGCCCGATGTACGTCAGGTACTGCACCCACAGCGGTTTGTCCAGCCCGAAGTCGCGCAGTATCTGTTGCCGTATCTCTTCGGTCATTCTGGGATCCATGAGCATCGCGGCAGGGTCTCCGGGCATGACCCGGACCACGATAAAAGTCAACGATACTGAAACCACGGCCGTCAGCAGGCCGCGCAGTATCCGTTTCACCATGTATCGGCTCATCAGCATTCCCTCCGATGGAGGATGGGGGTTCGAGCAACGGGACTGCCAAGCCGTGGACTCAGGCTGTCCGTATCGGAAGTCTGAGCGTGAGGTGACGCCTGAGTCCACGGCCACGGGCCTAATGAGGTTTGGCAGATAGCCTGCTGCACCGTATCATGCAGCGCCTGTCCGCAGCGCTTATGTAGAGCTCACACACTCGCTAATTCGCTCATTGATCTCTACTGCGCCAAGTGAACCACGGACAATGACTGAGGGTCGACGAGCCCCCGCAGGTCGCTCGGGAACAGCCGATAGCCGGTGAACCGGTCGCGGTAAGCGAAGTAGTACTGCTCCACGTAGAGGCTGACCTCCGGGATCACCTCGTGCAGGCGTTCTTGGATCTTGAAGACCCTGTCGCGAGCCACGTTGACATCCCCGGTCTTGTTGGCTTCCTCGATCAGCTTGTCGAGCGTGGGATCGTTGGGACCGGACTCGTTGATTCCCCCTTTGCCATACGTGTCAGAGTGGTACAGCAAGTAGAGGTAATCCGCGGGCTCGTCCATGATGCCCCAGCGGCCTAGCATGAGATCGAAGTCCAAGGCTTTCCTCTTCGCCAGGTATGCGTTGCGCTCCATACCATCTGCCACGAGCTCTATTCCGATCTTGGCAAGATCGTCCTTGAGTATCTGCACGACCTTCGGTTGCTGAGCGTGCCCAGAGTCGTAAAGAACCCGTACTCTGAGTTTTCCACCACCCTTGGAAGCGGGGGCCTCCCTGACGCCGTCACCGTTTGTGTCCTTGTACCCTGCCGCATCCAGAATCCGTTTAGCCTGCTCCAGGTCATATTCGTAGTCCTTGACCTTGGGGTTGTGCCAGAAATCAAGGACCGGGGACACGGCGGTCGCGATGGGAAGCGCGTTCCCTGCGAGGATCATCTTGTTGATTATGTCCTTGTTCACCGCGTGGGCCAAGGCCTTGCGCACCTGGACGTCAGCCAGGAACCCTGCCTGCTTCGAGTGCAGGTTGAAGATCATGTACGCGTACCCCAGGCTCGGCCCGGAGACGACGTTGATGCCCTTAGTCCTCTTGAGGTCGGGCACAGAGGCGGGCGGAATGGACTCGGCAGACAGGTCCACCTCGCCCTTCTTGAGGGCAAGTATCAGCGTGTTGATGTCCGGGTAGATCCTGAAGATCACCTTGTCAATGAGCGGCCGGCCCGACTCAACGAAGAATCCCTGCTTGACAGGCTCGAGTTCGTAGTACTGCCCACGCTGGTACCTCACCAGCGCGAAGGGACCAGCCCCTATGGGTTTCTCGTTTGCGAACTGCTTGGGATCCTGTACCTTCTCCCAGATATGCTTGGGCACGACGCGCAGCCAGAAACCCGCGCTTGGCGCGAAGCTCACACTCGGCTCCTTGAGGTAGAATTGCACGGTACGCGAATCGGGAGTAACGATCTTCTCTACCGACGAGAAAAGCGACGCGTTGAAACCTATGTTGTGCTTCACCGTGATGTCAACGGTGAACTTTACGTCCTCAGCCGTGATCGGCGTGCCGTCCTGCCACTTCGCATCTTCTCTGAGCTTGAACCAGGCAACGCGGCCGCCGTCGGAATAACCCCATTCCTTCGCGAGGTAAGGGACTTTGTTGGCCTTTTCGTCCATCACGAGTAGGCTCGGGTACATCAGATCCAGAATCCATGACGAGGTGATGCTGTTTGATACGAGGACGTTGAAAGTATCCAGGTCCGTCGTCGTGCCGATGACTAGAGTACCTCCACGTTTCGGTGAATCTGCTGCACTCACTCCAGGTAGCACGCACAAAAACGCCAGGCTTGCTGCAAGTATGGTCGCCCAGAGCGACCGCCGGATGTGGTACTGCATCTCTTCCCTCTCCTCTCGTCTACTAGGTTGTTGGCAGGTACTATAGCACGGTCCCGGCCGGAAGGCAATAGGGTACCTGGAAGTCAAAAGCTGGGTTTAGCTGTTCATGTGGGTTCTCGGGAGCAATTGGTTGGCGAGCTGACGGCGTCGGTGGTCCAGTCGTGAGCCCCCTGGTCGTGAGCCCCTCTTCGTGGGACTGTATGGCCGAGCTGATATGCCTGGAGAGTTGTCAAGCCGTTGTGAAGGCCCACCACAGAGCTGGATAGAAGCGGGTGTGTTGCCGGCCGAGAACTCGCTCACCGGAAACATCGGGGAGGTGTATGGTCTCCTTCTGGAACACGAGCTCACCATCACCGGCGAAACCGTAGTGCCTGTGGAGCAGTGCCTCCTCGTCCTGCCGGGCGCCGTCCCGGGCGGTATCAAGCGTGTGATCTCTCATCCTCAGGCCCTGCCGCAGTGCAGCGCGTACATAGAACGAACGGGTTTCGATACGGTCCCGTTCCACGAGACCGCGGGCACGGCAAAGCACATCGCGGCGAAGCGGCTCTCCGCCACCGCTGCGATAGCGTCGGGCAGCGCGGCGGACATCTACGGGCTCGAAATCGTCGAACGCGGCATCCAGAGGCGACCGGACAACCTCACGCGGTTCTTCCGAGTCGAGAAACTGCCGGGGCCGGCAGGTCTCCGAAACAAGAATGTGTTCGCGATCCGCCTGGAAAACGTGGTCAGACCGCTCCGGTCCTTCGCAGTGAACGAACACGATCGTGAAGCCCGTCAAGGCCGCTGTTGACATTGTTTCCCCCAGGTGCTACAGTGATAGCGTCTGGATCATGTTTCCGGAATGGAGGTGGGTTGTGTGAAGAGGGCCGTTGCACGTGTGTTTGTCATTGGCACAATTCGCCTTACCCACCTTGCCGTCGGGGGCATGAAGCGGAACCCATAAGAAGAGTGAACCGGGTTCCTGCGTACTACGCGTGTCACTAGAGTCTGATCCCGCTCTGCATGCCCGCGATGGCGGGCATTTCTGTTTGCTCAGCGATCCTATTCAGTCCGCTTCAGTCCGCCCGGCTGACGGGCGAGGATGTCGAGCGCGGAATGAGACCCTTTTGGGCTGTGGGTAAGGTGTCGCCCACGGCCCTCTTGTGTACCAACCGAGAGCCCGAGAGCGGCGCGAGGCTGCCGCTATGGCAGCGGCTCTCAAACCGAAGGCACGTCACGAGACGATGATTCTGGAGGTTATGTAGCCGTGACAGATAGACTGACCAAACATCAGATATCGGGAGTGAAAAAGGACCTCGAGCAGAAGCGCGATCGCGCCAAGATGAAGGAACGGCTCAAGGCGCGGCGTCAGGAGAAGCGGGGAAGGCGCCAGGACCTGGCGCGTCGCGACAAGGAAACCATGGATCTCATTGACGAGTTCTTCGATGGGGACGGGGAGGTCGGTTCCGATGGGTGAAAGCCTGTTCAAAGCTGATCTGTCCGATGTCCGGGTCCCGTCGAACGCGCAGGAGAGCCTCCGCGGTGGTCTCGTCCTGCAGATAGGGAACGACATCTACCATGTCCTCGTGGAGGGCAGGCCCGTCTTGTGCACAATCCGGCGGAGATTGGTCAGGGAGATGGGGAACACCACGAATCCGGTCGCGCCCGGCGATGTCGTCTACCTATCCCTTCTCGATTGCGACAGGGGTGTGATAGAGGAAATCGGCAAGCGGCGGAACTCGTTCGGAAGGAAGGCAGCCGGCGAGCGCCCTGGGGAACAAGTCATCGCAGCAAACGTGGACCAGATCGTCATCGTGTTTGCGGCGGCTGAACCCGCGTTCAGGGCACGAGCCCTCGACCGCTACCTGGCCGTAGCCGAGCATTCAGGAATACCTGGCATCGTATGCCTCAACAAGATCGACCTCGTTTCCCCCGAGGATGCCAGCAACATGACCGCTCCTTACGAGGAAATCGGTTACCGCGTTCTCCACACGTGTGCCAGGACGGGCCAGGGCATTGACGGCCTGAGGTCCATCCTCGCGGGCGGAATCTCCCTTGTGGTGGGACCGTCAGGGGTCGGGAAGTCGTCCTTGCTCAATGCGGTCGAGCCAGGGCTTGGGCTGGCCACCGGCGAAGTCGGACGGACCACTCACCGGGGCCGCCACACGACCACCGCCTCCCGGCTCATCCGGCTCTCCGGCGGCGGTTTCGTGGTGGACACAGCTGGAATGAGGGAATTCGGACTGTGGGAGATTCCAGCCCGAGACCTTGCATCGTGCTTCCGGGAGATGAGACCTTACATCGGAAAGTGCCGGTTCTCCGACTGCGCCCACCTTTCAGAACCCGGGTGTGCCGTGCGCGATGCTGTCGAGTCGGGATCCGTACGACGTGCACGTTATGAACACTACGTGAAGCTAGTCCAGGGAAAGTGAGGAGAGTCCGCGAATCCCCGAACCTCAAGAGTCCAAGAGCCTCAGGGTTGCCCGTGCGTGCGCGGAGGGGCGTCGAGAATCCGGCGTGCCCGCGCGCCCGATTCGAACGAGGCGCGCCGCGAGTGGGCCGTCTCCGAAGGGCGGCACGGGCGACCCTGAGCAGGACTCACCCGACTCACCCATGGAGAAAGAGAGTGGACTTGCGGCGATGTCCCTTGCCCCCTGAAGACTTGCGGCGCACGCCTGCAGTGTCGCCAATCGCTTGACGGGCCGCGATCCCCGCCGGTTTCCCGGCGCGGCCGCCTGCGCCGGATCAGGCCTTTTCCACCGGATGGCGCAGGACGGTCCTCATGTTCTC
>JBLNDA010000129.1:0-19260 GCA_050261175.1 Clostridia bacterium | reverse complement strand
GAGCAGGGCAAGCGCGCCGTCGGCATCAAGAACGTCACCATCAACGAGCCGTTCTTCCAGGGCCATTTCCCCGGGAATCCGGTGATGCCCGGGGTGCTCATCCTGGAGGCCATGGCGCAGGTGGTGGCCTTCGCGGCGCTCGGCGTGGGGAGCGGCGCGCCGGGCAAGGTCCCTTATCTCGTGGGAGTGGACAGGGCAAGGTTCCGGCGGCCTGTCGTACCCGGGGACCAGTTGCGGCTGGAGACGGAGCTCGTCAGGGTGAGGGACGGTTTCGGCAGGGCCGCCTGCTCCGCCTTCGTTGACGACAAGCTGGTGGCAGACGCGGAGATGACCTTCGCTTTGGTTGAAGTCGTCCGGGGTGGGAAGGACGACGTCTGCGGCTCGCCGGCAGGCGCGGCCGCCGGGACGGCCGCCGAAACGGCCGCCGAAACGCCCGCCGAAATGGGCCGGCAAGGCGATGCGACACTCCCGTGAGGGATAGTCGTGTTACGGCATGATCGAGGTTTGGAGTTTGAAGGGGGCGTCCTCATGAAAACCGCCCAGACACCGGGTTTTCGTATCAGGAGGATCCACGAGACCGCCATCATCCATCCGACGGCGAGGATCGGGCAGGACGTGGTGATAGGGCCGTATTGCGTGATCGGCGAGGACGTGACCATAGGCGACGGATGCAAGCTCGCGAGCCACGTGGTCATAGACGGGCCGACTACCATCGGCAAGAACTGCACCTTCTCGTCGGGGGCGAGGATCGGTGTGGAGCCGCAGGACTTCAAGCACAACGGCGAGAGGACGACGCTGGTGATCGGTGACAACAACGTCTTCCGCGAGTTCGTCACCGTGAGCCGGGGCACCGTATCCGGCCACGGGGAGACGCGAATCGGCGACAACAACATGGTAATGTCGTACGGCCACATCGCCCACGATTGCCGCGTTGGCAGCCACACGATCATCACCGGCGGCGCCGCGCTCGCGGGCCACTGCACCCTCGAAGATCACGCCATCGTCGGGGGCATGGCCGGGGTACATCAGTTCGTGAAAATCGGTAGGATGGCCATGATCGGCGGCATGGCGAAGGTGACGAAGGACGTGCCCCCGTACATGCTCGTCGACGGAAACCCCTCCCGCGTGATCGGCGTAAACATCGTGGGCATGCGAAGGAACGGCACGCTTCCCGAAGTGCGCGAGGCGGTGCGGCATGCGTACAAGATCCTGTACGAATCCGGACTCAACCTGTCGCAAGCCATCGGCAGGATCGAGCAGGAGCTTCGAGGGAGCGAGGAGATTGACCACCTCGTGCAGTTCCTGAAGACTTCCACCAGGGGCGTCATCGCAGGCCATCCCCGCGAGCCCCGCACCCTGCAGGACTGAGAGGCCGGCGGAGCTGATGGCCGTGGCAGCGTCGTCCAGGCTCGGGCTCATCGCGGGCGAGGGGGAGCTTGCTTCCTGCGTCGCAAAGAGAGCTTCGGCCCTTGGTATGGAAGTCATCGCCATATCCCTCACCGACAGGCTCGATCCGGCGGTGGCATCGGTCGCCGCCAAGGTGTACCGGATCGACCTCGCGGACGCGCTTTCCATAGTGCCCATTCTCAAGGAAGAACGTGTGACCGAAGCCGTCATGATAGGCAAGGTCTGGCGGGCTGACGAGTTTCGGCGCCGCCGGACGGCGGCGGCGGTCGAGACGGTCGCCGGCGGCAAGCGCCACCGCACCGATGTCCAGGTCCTCCTGGGTTTTGCGGAGAAGCTCGGGGAGGCGGGTATCGTGCTCGTGAGCCAGCTGCGCTACCTGGACGACGCCCTGCCGCAAGAGGGCGTCCTCGGGTGCCGCGCCCCGTCTCCGTCTGAATGGGAAGACGTCGAATTCGGGACGGAGATCGCGGGGCGGGTCGCCCAGGCCGGAATCGGCCAGGCGGTAGCGGTGAGAGACCGGGCGGTGGTGGCGGTGGAAGCCGCCGAAGGCACCGACGCCATGATACGGCGCGCCGGCAAGATTGCCTCCGGATGCGTCGTGGTCAAGATGTCTTGGCCCGGCCAGGACGAGAGGTTCGACATACCGGCGGTGGGACCGGGCACGATCGAGGTCATGCGGAAGGCGAAGGCAAAGGTTCTCGCGTGCGAGGCGGGCAGGACCATAATCGTGAGGAAATGCGACACGATTGCCCTGGCGAACCAGGCGCGGATTGCCGTGGTCGGAGTGTCGCGGACGAGAGGCGGGAAGGCTTGAGAGTCATGATGGTGGCCGGGGAGGCGTCCGGCGACGTGTACGGGGGCCGCCTGGCCGAGAAGCTGAAAGTCTTGCGCCCTGACGTTGACCTGTACGGGCTGGGCGGGAGGTTCATGCAGGCTGCCGGTGTGCGCCTGCTTTTCAACCCTACCAGCCTTTCCGCCGTGGGTTTCGCCGAAGCGTTGCGGAGCGCTCTGGCGCTGCGGGGAGTGCTCGCGGAGGCGAGACGCGCGCTGAGCTCGGAGCGGCCGTCGTGCCTCGTCCTCATCGATTTCCCGGAGTTCAACATGAGACTCGCCGGGGCAGCCGCGAGACTGGGCGTCAGGTCGGTGTACCTCTTCGCTCCCACGGCGTGGGCATGGCGTCGGGGACGCGCAAGGCGCGTCGCCAGGACGGTCACTAAGGTCGCGTCGGTGTTTCCGCTCGAGGCGGAGGTGTACCGCGAAGCCGGCGCGAGCGTGGAGTTCGTGGGCCATCCGCTGCTGGACCTCGTGAGCCCGGCCGGGCCCGCGGACCGTCAGGCCGCCAGGATGCAGTTGGGATTCGGACCCGGCCTGGACGCGGACGCGACCGCGACGATAGTGGGCCTCCTGCCGGGAAGCCGTGCCCAGGAGATAAGGCTTCTCCTCCCGCCGATGCTCGAGGGCGCGGCGAGGATCGTGGAGGCAAGGCCCGGGGTCGGCTTCGTGCTGCCGCTCGCCGAGACCGTGCCGGACGACGCAGTCCGCGAGGCTGTCGCGGAGTCCGGCCTGCCGATCCGGGTAGTCCGGGGCCAGGCGCAAAGGTGCATGGCGGCGGCGGACGCGCTCGTAGTGGCGTCGGGCACGGCCACACTCGAGGCAACCATAGTGGGGACGCCCATGGTCGTGGTGTACAGAGTGTCTCGGTCCACGGCGGCGCTTGGGAGGCTTCTCGTGAAGATACCTTACATCTCGTGGCCCAACATCCTCGCAGGACAGCGCATCGTTCCGGAGCTGCTCCAGGACGAGGCCAGCGGCGAGGCTGTCGCCCGCGAGACCCTGAGGCTCCTCGATGACCCGGCGTGGGCCGGCGCCATGACCGAGGGACTCGCGAAGGCTCGCGCAGCCCTCGGGTCTCCCGGGGCGCTGGAGCGGGCCGCGAGACTGGTGATCGAGGTGGCGCGGGCATGAGCTCAGGCGGCGACGGTGGCACGGGCGCATCCGGGTGCACGGTGAGGCGGCGCGCAGCGGTGGTCGTCGTGGCCAACAGCCCCGGAGAGATCTCGGGCTGGGCGAGGCCTGTCGTGGAGAGACTGCGCGCCCTGGAGACCAGGGTCGCGCCTGCGTTTGGCGGGCTCGGCGTGGTGGTGGTCGTGCCCCCGTGTCCCTTCGCAAGCGGGCGGGAGGCCGAGGTGGCTGCGGGCATCGCAGGCGTGGACGCGGTGGTGGCGCCGTCAGAGTACCTCAGGTACGCGCTCTTCGGCGTGGTTCCGAAAGGGCTCCGGCCGCTTTCGGGCAGCCCTGGCGTCGTCGTGCACCTCGGCGGCGATCCCATGCACTCCGCGCTCCTTTCGAGGAGGCTGGGTTACCCGGCGGTGCTCTATACGGACCGCACGGCAGGGTTTGTCGGGAGCTTCGCCCGCTTCATGGTCGAGGACGCCCGTGTCGAGGCCAAGCTCCGAAAGAAGGGCGTGCCCGCTGAGAAGATCGCCATCGTAGGAAACCTCATGATAGATGGAGTGGAAGTCGGCGTGCGCCGGGATGCCGCAAGGGCGGCGCTGGGAGTGGAGACGGACGCTCCGCTCGTGTGCCTGATGCCGGGCAGCCGCAAGCAGCAGATTTTCTACGCCATGCCGTTCTTCCTGAGGGTGGCGGAGATCGTAAAAAGGTTCCGCGGTGACGCGGAGTTCGTCGCCGTGCTGTCACCCTACGTCGGCCCCAGCATGGTCAGCGCGGCCCTGTCAGCCGCCGCGGCAGGCCCGCCGGCCGGGACCGCGGGCGCCATGACCGCGGCAGAGGACGCCGCGACGTCGTCGCGGGCCGGCTCGAGGCGGGCGGGCGTGGGGAAATGGGATCGGGCTGAGACTCAGCGAGGCGCCCGCCGCAGCGAGCAAGCGCGCCGGAGGCTCGAGGGCGCTCGCGGCAGGCTCGTCCCGCTTGCCGACACACGCGAGGCGAGCGCCGCAAATGCGCTGGGACCCGAGTACTTGATCGAAACCGACGAGGGGGCGTCCGTGAAGCTCGTGGCCGGATGCCGCTACGGGGCCATGGCCGCGTCCGACGTCGCCGTGGCCATGCCGGGCACTGTCACAGCTGAGCTCGCGTTCTTGGGAGTGCCGACGGTTGTGGCCGTGCCGATGAACGTCCCGGAGGAGGTCCCGCTCCCAGGGCTACCCGGGCTTCTCGGGGGCATTCCCATCGCCGGCCGCTATCTGAAGCGTATCAGCGTTCAGAAGGCTCTCGAGCGCATCGAGTTTACTGCGATTCCCAACAAGCGCCAGAGGCGGATGATCACCCCTGAGGTGAGGGGGATTATCGGCGCCCATGACGTGGCCATCAAGGTTTTGGAGCTATTGCAGGACGCAAAGGCGCGCGGTAGAATTGCTCTGGAGTTGAGACAGGCCATGGGCCAACCCGGGGCGTCGGTCCGTGTGGCCTCCGTAATCCTCGAGACATTGATGTCGACTGGGGGTAGGCGCGGTTGAAGGAGGGCGGCAAGGGTCCCCTCAAGAAGCTCGTCAGGGTGATGCTGCCTTATGCCCACGTCTTTGTCGGCGGCCTCGTCTGCACGATCCTTGCGGGCCTATCCAATCTCCTCATATACTGGGTGATCAAGGAACTCATAGACAGGGTGCTGACGGGGCCAGACGCGGGAGGACGCCCCGCCATGCTCAACCTCGTGGTGGTCGGCATCCTCGTGTTGTTCCTCGTCAAGGGGATCGTATCGTACAGCCAGGTCTACCTGATGGCGTTCGTGGGTCACAGGGTCGTCGCTGATCTGCGCGAGAGGATATACGGCCATCTCCAGCGCATGTCTCTGGGCTTCCACGAGAGCAGGCGCCGGGGCGAGATGATATCCCGTGTCACCAACGACGTGGCCATCGTCCAGGCGAGCGTGTCTTCAGGCATGGCCGAGCTTCTGTCGCAGGTGGTCATGCTCGCGGGCATAGCGGGTTTCATGTTCTACCTGGATTGGAAGCTGTCCCTCGTGACAGTGGCCATCATGCCGTTGGTTGCGGCGGTGGTGGGGAAGGCCGGCAAGAGGCTCCGCAGGATAACCGGACTCATCCAGAGCACCATCGCGGACGTCACGTCGGTGCTCCAGGAGACCCTGGCCGGGATCAGGATAGTCAAGGCCTTCACCATGGAAGCCCACGAGATGGAGCGGTTTCGCCGTGAGAACGAGGGCAACTTCGTCGCTTCGCTGAAGGGCGCGAGGGTGAACGCGGCCGTCGGGCCCGTGGTGGAGTTCCTTTCGGTGATAGGGCTTGCTGCCGTGCTCTGGTACGGCGGGCGGCAGGTTATACATGGCAACCTGACCCTGGGTGAGTTCATGGCGTTCCTCGGCGCGGTCGGGACGGCCCCAACTCCGATGGGGCGCCTCTCGGCCACTTACGGAGCGTTCCAGCAGGCCTTGGGTGCCGCCGACCGCATCTTCGACCTGCTCGACGAGGAACCCGAAGTGGAGGACGCCTCGGGAGCCGTGGGGCTGCCTCCCACCATCTCAGGCAGGGTGGATTTCGAGGACGTATACTTTGCCTATCGTCCTGACGAGCCGGTCCTGAACGGCATCAGCCTCACCGTCGTGCCGGGCGAGGTGGTGGCGTTGGTGGGTCCGAGCGGCGCGGGGAAGACCACGCTCATCAACCTCATTCCGAGGTTTTACGACCCGTCGTATGGGACCGTGCGCATTGACGGCTACGACGTGCGGCGGGTGAAGCTGTCGTCGCTCCGGCGAGCCATCGGCCTCGTGCCGCAGGAAACCGTCTTGTTCAGCGTGAGCGTGGCGGAGAACATCGCCTACGGCAAGCCGGGCGCGACCGAGAAGGAGATCGTGGAGGCCGCGAAGCTCGCCAACGCGCACGAGTTCGTGATGCGCCTCCCTGATGGATACGACACTCTTATAGGAGAGCGCGGGGTGATGCTGTCCGGCGGGCAGCGCCAGAGGATAGCCATCGCCAGGGCGCTTCTGCGCAACCCGCGGATCCTCATTCTGGACGAAGCTACATCGTCCCTGGATCCTGAGTCGGAGGTACAGGTGCAGGAGGCGCTCGCCCGTCTTTTCAGAAACAGGACGACTTTCATAATAGCCCACCGGCTGTCAACGGTTCGAATGGCTGACAGGATCCTGGTGCTCGACGGGGGAAGGATCGTCGAGTCGGGCACCCACGACGAACTCATCGCCCTGAACGGGCTTTACGCGAGGCTCGCTTCCGCCAGGTTCGGCGAGGATCAAGTGGTCTGAGCAGGGCGCCACGGGTTCCCGCGACCGTTCCCGAAGGCGTCGGAGATGTCGCGGGGGCTCGTGGTTGTGCGACGGGGTGCCGGGGATCGGGCACGCCCACGCGCGGCGTCCGGGCGAGACGCACCGCAAGCGTGCCGTCTCGCGCCGTCTCCGGAGGGCGCTGCCCGCGACCACGGACAGGATTCACCCGCCAAAGGTCACTGCGAGCTCGTGGCGACGTGCTTGGGCCGCGGACGACAAGGATGCGCCGGGAGGTGGCATAGCGCGATGAAGGCCATGGTGATGGCCGCAGGTGTGGGGTCCCGCCTCGAGCCTCTGACGGTGAACGTGCCGAAGCCCATGGTCCCCGTGGTGACGAGGCCGGCGATGGAGCACATCCTCGCGCTCCTGCGGCGCCACGGCGTGACAGAGGTCGTTGCGAACCTCTGGCATCTTCCCGAGTCCATTGAGGCCTACTTCGGGAATGGGGCCGCCTTTGGGGTATCGCTTCGCTACTCCCGTGAGGAGGAACTACGCGGGACGGCAGGCGGCGTGCTCGCCGCAAAGAGTCTGCTGCTGTCCCATGCAGGGGAGGCCACCTTTCTCCTCATCGCAGGCGACGCGCTCACCTGCGCCGACCTGACCCGGCTCGTCGAGTTCCATCGCGAGAAAAGGGCGCTGGTGACGATAGGGCTCAAGCCGGTGGCCGACCCGTCGAGATTCGGGGTCGTGGTGACCGACGATGACGGCAGGGTGCTGGCATTCCAGGAGAAGCTCGGGCCCGGAGAGGCCCGGAGCAACCTTGCCAACACCATGATCTACGTGTTCGAGCCGGAGATCTTCGACCACATCCCGGCGAAGGGCGCGCCTGATTTCGGCAAGGACGTGTTCCCGCGCCTCGTGAGGGAGGGGGCTCCGTTCTACGGGCTCGTCCTTGACGAGTACTGGTGCGATATCGGGACCCTCAGCCAGTACCGGCTCGCTCACCGGGACATCCTCTCCGGCGCGGTGAACATCGACATCCCGGGACGGGAGGTGTCGCCGGGCGTGTGGGTCGGTGAGGGAGCCGAGATACACCGCGCCGCGACGCTGCTGGCGCCGGTGCTCATAGGGCGGGGTGCCAGGGTGGGCCCGGGAGTCCGGGTCGGTCCGTACAGCGTCATCGGCGACAACTGCGTCGTGGACGAGGGGGCCCACGTCTTCCAAAGCGTCATCTGGAACAACACCCGTGTGGGCAGGGAGGCGACACTGAACGACTGCGTCGTGGGGAGCGAGTGCTACCTAAAGCGCGGCGCGTCGCTGGGCGAGGGGGTAGTGCTGAGCGACGAGTGCGTGGTGGAGGAGGGCGGCGTCGTCAAGAGGAATGTGAAGATCGGGCCGCGGAGAACAGTGAAGAAGAAGGTGGCCGTGTGGTGAGGGTGAGGCGGGCGCCCCACCCCCGGCACGGAGGACGCTCGAGGGGTGCGACCGCTGCGGCCGGCATTCCGGTTGGCCACGGCCTCGGCGGGTTCCGCTGGCGCGCGCGGCTTCCCCTCGCAGCGCTGCTCGTCCTCGTCGCGGCGGCGGTGGCCGCGCTGGGCGTAGCAGGGATTTGCTTGCGTGCCAGGCACGCTGCGCCGGGGGGGTCAGCGCCTGTTTCATCCGGCCTGGAGACGGAGCCTGGGGCCGCGCCTGCGACGTCCGGGCACGGGTCCGGGCAGGCTAAGGATCACGGAGCTCAGGATCACGGACAAGACCCGGACGCCCTGCCCGGCGCCGGGGTGATCTTGGAAGGGACGAGAATAGTGGTCCCGCGTCCATCGGGAGAGCCTGAGTGGGAGTTCTCGGCCGGGAAGATCGAGATCTCCGAGGAACGTCAGGTGGCCAGGTTGACCGACGTCGAGGGTACAAGGTACGTCAACGGGGCGACACAGGCGTATGTCCGGGCGCGGGTGCTCACCGCCGACCTTCGGTCCGGGCGGCTCGAGTTCGGGGGCGGCATCGAGGTGGCGAGCGGAGGCGGGGCAGGGTTCTCGGCTCGTGAGGCGACCTGGGACCCGGGACAGTCGAGATTCCTGGCGTCCGGCGAGGTTGAGTACACTGACGGCCGGTCCACCATCACCGCTGACACCATCCAAGTGGATGCGGGGCTGGAGGAGGTTGTCATGAAGGGCAGGGTGAGGTTCAGTACCGTGGTGAGGGGCGGATGACGACGGTTCTTGTGTTGAGCAACGGGCACGGCGAGGACGTCATAGGGGCGATGATCGCCAGGGAGGTGCGGGCGCTGCGCCCGTCCCTGGACGTGGTGGGCTTTCCTCTCGTGGGTCTCGGGAAGCCGTACCACGACGCGCACATCAGGATAGCAGGGATCCAGAGGGCGATGCCCAGCGGTGGCTTTGCCAAGCACGGGGTGCGCCTCCTGCTCCAGGACATAAGGGCGGGGCTCGTAGGCTACACGATTGCCCAGATCCGGCACCTCCGGGCATGCGCGCCCGGCGTGAGCCTCGCCGTGTGCGTCGGGGACGCGTACCCTCTGCTTCTTGCGGGTCTTTTCGTGAGGCGGCCCATACTCTGCCTTTCCACCGCGAAGTCGGAATACATCCACGGCCACCACGCCGTGGAGACATGGCTCATGCGCAGGCTGGCCGGCTTGGTCCTGGCGCGGGACGAGAGGACCGCCGAGGCGCTGGCGGCCGCGGGGGTCAGGGCGGGGTTCGCGGGGAACGTCATGATGGACGGCTTTTCCATCACCGGCGAGAACTTCGGCCTCACACTCGAAAAGAAAGTCGTCGGGATACTGCCGGGATCCCGGCAGGAAGCGTACCGGAACATGGTTGAGGTCCTCGACGTCGTCCGGCGCCTCGCCGACGCGACCGGGAACGGTCTCGACTTCATAGCCGGCCTCGCGCCCAGCCTCAACGGAAGGCTCCTGGCCCAGACGGCGGAGGCGGCTGGATGGCGGTTCGCTTCCGGCGACGCCGGGGACCTCGAGGCGGGGATCGTCGGGCGGCTCCTCCCCGCCGGGCATGATGAACCTTGCGTCATCCTGACTCAGGGGAGGTTCGGCGACGTCCTCAACGTGAGCAACATCATCATCGGGCTCTCCGGCACCGGGAACGAGCAGGCCGCGGGGCTGGGGCGGCCGGTCGTGGCGTTTCCCACGGGCGGGCCGCAGTTCAACGAGAGATTCGCCAGGGCGCAGAAGCGGCTCCTCGGCGACGCGTTGGTCCTCGTAGAGGAGGGCGGGCCGGAGGCCGTCGCGCGCGAGGTGCTGTCCATATTGGGGGATTCCGCACGCGTCTCGAAGATGCGCCGGGCCGGCTACGAGAGGATGGGTGAGCAGGGAGCCGCCACGCGGACGGCGAAGATGATAGTGGATTACTTGGATACGGGGCGTTGGGAGGGCTGTGGCTTTGAAAAGGGCTAATGCTGGTGCTGGCGGCGGCGTCAGCGCCCGTGCGTACCTGATGAACGTGGGGCGACGGTTTGCGGGCTCTGCAGCGGGGGCGGCGGCGTGCTTTGCGGTGTGCGTGGCGCTGCTCCTTGCAGCAGGTTTCGCTCCCTTGGGCGGGCGGGCGTGGGCGCAGGCGCAGTCGACGGGCGGCGCGGCCGCGGCCGGGGGCGAGTCTTTCGAAATGACCGCGGAGGAAGTCACGTACCGGGGCAAGGACCGGGTGACCATCGCCGACGGTAAGGTGCTCATCCTGTACGGGTCATTCAGGATAACCGGAGATCACGCGGAGTACGACGACCGCGTGCCGTGCGTGCGCGTGCGAGGAAAGGACAAGGTCGGGTTTGAGGACACTGCTGACAAGACCGTGCTGAGCGCTGGAGAGATAGTCTTCTACCTGAATGAGGAGAAAGTGGACGCCTCGGGCGGAGTGACAGTGAACTACCAGGACGGCCGCGCGCTCGCTTCAGGCGACCGCCTCACTTACCTGGGCAAAGAGAAGAAGGGGATCGTGACGGGGAACGCGCGGGTGGAGATCGGCCGCAAAGTATTCGCGGCTTCCTCTATAACGGTGTTCTTCGCCGAGGAGAGCGTCATCGCAACGGGTGGCACCCGCACGATAATCCCGGGCAAGGAGATAGCGGCCCCAGGCGCGTCGGGCTCCGGCAAGGAGCAGTAGCCTTTCCCGCTGTTCGGGGCCACGAGGATACTCCGAGCTTCCGGGGGCTGCTGGCGGCTCAACGAGAAAGAACGAGAAGGGGAGAGCGCCGTACGCACAGCCCGCAAGAGTGGTAGCGGGCAGGAAATGGGTTTGGAGGGTGTAGTGTGTCCATTGTCTGCCAGGATCTC
The DNA here is from genome assembly GCA_050261175.1 of Clostridia bacterium. Lineage (GTDB taxonomy): Bacteria > Bacillota > SHA-98 > UBA4971 > UBA4971 > UBA6256. The sequence continues at coordinate 8,356 of JBLNDA010000129.1, read as the reverse complement.
GTGAAGTCCTACGGCCGGCGCAAGGTCGTGCAGGGCGTGAGCCTCGAGGTCAAGGAGGGCGAGGTGGTGGGGCTGCTGGGGCCGAACGGCGCGGGCAAGACCACCACGTTTTACATGATAGTGGGACTCGAAGCAGCCCACGAAGGAACCATAACCCTCGCCGGACGCGACATGACGAGGCTTCCCATGCACCGCCGCGCGAGGCTCGGCCTCGGTTACCTCGCGCAAGAGCCCTCCATCTTCAGGAAACTGACGGTGGAAGAGAACATCCTTGCCGTGCTGGAGCTCATGGGCCTGCCTCCCGCCGCGCGCCGCGACCGTCTCGAGAGGCTCCTCGACGAGCTGGCCATCGGCCACATCCGCAGGCAGATGGGGTACACCCTGTCCGGCGGGGAGCGGCGGCGTGTGGAGATCGCTAGGGCCCTCGCCACATCGCCGAAGTTCATCTTGCTCGACGAGCCTTTCACCGGGGTCGATCCCATAGCGGTCGCCGACATCCAGGAGATCATCGCGAGGTTCCGGCGGCAGGGTCTCGGTGTCCTCATCACCGACCACAACGTCCGCGACACCTTGTCCATTGTGGACCGCGCCTATATCATGCATCAAGGCAAGATTCTGGTCTCAGGTGACGCGGAGTCCATCGCGGAGGATCCCGTGGCGCGCAAGTTTTACCTTGGGGAGCGGTTTACGCTTTGATGATGCCGAGGCTGAGGCTGCTGGAGCGCTACATCTACAAAGAGCTTCTCGGTCCGCTTCTGTTTTCCGTGGCCGCCTTCACGCTCATAATGGTGGCGGGGGATCTCCTGTTCCAGCTTGCGCGCATGCTCGTGGACGGCGCGGTGAGCGCCGGGACCGCTCTCGAGGTGTTCGCTCTGGGTCTGCCGCGCGTCATGGTTCTTGTGCTGCCCATGTCCACGCTCCTTGGGACGCTCCTTTGCTACAGCCGTCTGTCCGCTGGGAGCGAAGTCGTAGCCATGCGCACCGCGGGCATGAGCCTCCAGCGGGTGATGGCGCCGGCTGTGGCGCTGGCCGTATTGGTGAGCGTGGTCACGGTCGCGCTGAACGAGACGGTGGTCCCAGTGGCCAACCGCAGGTCCGAGCAGATCATGTGGGAGATCGGGCGCCGCGGGAGCCCGTTCGTCCAGGAGAACACGGTCATAAGAGAATTCGATGACGGGGTCCTCGCGAGGCTCATCTACGCGGATTCGTACGACGCCCGCGAGAAGGCGTTCAAGGGAGTCACCGTCCAGGAGTTCGAGAAGGGGAAGCTCGCCCGCATCACCGAGGCGGCGCGCGCCAGGTGGGAGGAGACCATGTGGTGGTTCGAGGACGGCGTGGTGTACACCGTCCTCGGAGGCGACAGAGTGGCGTCGGTGAGGTTCGCGAGGCAAGAAGCCCGGATCGCGCACGAGCCGTCAGAGGTCGCGCGAGGGGCGCTCACGCCGGAGGAGATGTCCGCCAGGGAGCTTGCCGAGTACATCCGCGACCTGGCGGGGCAGGGCGTGAGAACCACGCGTCTCTTGGTGGAGCTGTACCTGAAGCTTGCCATCCCCTTCGCGAGCCTGGTGTTCGGGCTCGTCGGGGCGCCGCTGGGCATCAGGGCGCACAGGGCGTCCACGTCGCTGGGCTTTGGGATGAGCATACTCATCATCTTTGTCTACTATGTTATAATGAGCTTGAGTTGCGCGGTTGCGGAGCGGGGCAGCGTGCCGCCTGCGGTCGGGGCGTGGTTCTCGAACATGCTTTTCGGGGCCTGCGGCGCGCTCATGATCGCGCGCAAGTCCTGAAAGAGAGGACGTGCTCGGTCTCGGGCCGGACAGGGCCGGCTGGACGGGTCGGGCTTGCCGCCGGGACCGCCTAGGAGGTAAACAGTGTACGGTCTTACGCTCGTACTTATGCTAATCGTGGTGGGCGGGGTCATCGCTTTCATAGGCGACCGCATCGGCATGAAGGTGGGGCGCAGGAGACTCAGCATCTTCGGCCTGCGGCCAAGGCACACCTCGATGATCGTCACCGTCATAACCGGGATAGTCGTATCCACTACGTCCCTCGTGGTCATGAGCATCGTCTCGAAAGACGTGCGGACGGCGCTCTTCGACATGCACGAGATCCAGGCTGCGCTCGCCACGACCAGGCAGGAGCTGGCGTCGGCGGTGACGCGCCTTTCCACGCAGCAGCAGGAGCTCGCAGCGAAGGAACAGAGAGTGGGCGAGCTCCAGGGGCAGATAGAGACGCTCACCGGCGAGATCGACAAGTTGTCTGCGGCTGCGAAGACCAAGGCCAAGGAATACGAGGTTCTCACCGCGAGGAACGAGACGCTCACCGCCGAACTCGAACAGGTGAAGAAGGAGCGGGTCAAGGCCGAGAGCGATCTCTCCCAGGTTCAGAGCGAGCTTGGGAAGATGCAGAAGCAGTACCAAGAGATGAAAACCCAGCTCAACGACACGAAGGCCAGCTACACGGAGGCCCAGGATAAGCTCGGAGAGGCCAACAAGCGCATAGTCGCTCTCCAGGAAACGGAGAAGGAACTCAAGCAGACCATCTCGCGGCTCGATGAGGAGAAGCAGAAGCTCGAGGACGAAAGCCGCGCGCTGGAGACGCGTATCCGCGATCTCACCCAGGGCGCGAACGTCCTGTACTCGTATCTGCAGGGCATGTCCCAGTACCTGGAGGGCCTGCAGCTCTCGGACATCACGTACCGGGCCGACGAGATCATCCTCGCTACGGTCATAGAAGGTTCAAGACCCATCGAGGACGTACGCCGCGACGTGGCGGCGTTCCTGCAGAAAGCCGACAAGCTGGCGCTCGAGAGGCAGGCGAAGATCGAAGGCAGCGAGAACGAGGCAATCATATTCTTCACCGATAACCTCGAGAACACTGCGCAGAGGATAGCCGGCGCGAAAGGCCCTGTGGTGGTGCGGCTTGTGTCGGCGACGAACGCCTTCGTCGGCCAACCGGTGTACGCGTACCTGCAGTTCTTCGAGAACAAACTCATCTTCAAGCAGGGCCAAGTCGTGGCAGAACGCGAGATAGACGGGTCGCTCGGGCCCAACAGGGTCCAGGACGAGCTCATGACGCTCCTAATGGCCGCGAACGACGAGGCGACGCGGCGCGGGATGGTGACAGACGCCGAAGGGAGGGTCGGTGAGGCGCCTCTCTCGGAATTCAACGCCGCTGCGTCCAAGATCGTTGAAGCCGGGCGCAAGGTGCGCGTTCTAGCCGTTGCGGCGCAGGACACGTGGAACACGAAGCCTCCGCTCAAAGTGGCCTTCCAAGTGGTCCGGTGAGGCGAGCCTGCGACCGCGAGAAGGAATGCGGTCCCGAGCCCCGTGGCGCGGGACCGCGCGGGGGCTCGACCGCCCGGCGGCGAGCGAGGCCGCGAGCGAGGCGGAGGAGTCTCCTTCCCGTCCGGGCAGCCCCGAACACCGTGAACCACCTGTGCGCCTGCCTTTCCCACCTGTTCCACCACGCCCATTGTGTTCCTTCAGCCCCCGAACTTGTCTCTACTCCCACCAACCCACATGACCAGGCATAGCCCGCACGGGCAGGATTATGTAAACCTGCGGAGAACTCAGAACTCCAAGTGGCGCAGTAGCTGCGGTAGCCCGCTTCGAGGGTAGCCCGAGTGGCTCGCTTCCACCGGCGAGAGTCGCTCCAGGCGAGCGACGCCGCCACTTCGTGTCACTGCCGTACCAACATTCGCAGCAACGATTACAGTCTTTTGCTCCGCCGGCAATCCGGGCGGGAAAGGAGGTGCCGCCAGCGGCGCCCGAGCGTCAGGCGGTGGCAAAAGGGCCCATGACCCGGACCACACACACGGAGCGTGAGGGATGAGAGGAAACAAGGAGACTCTCGCCGCGAACGCCACCTTGTGTTACGGGAAGGGCCTTCTTCACGTGAACTCAAGGGGGTATTGGACGATGATGAAAAGATATATGGCAGCGATCGTTGCAGTCGTCATGGCATTCGCCCTTGCGCTGCCCGTCATGGCCAGTCCCTTCGCCGACGTCCCCGAGAACCACTGGGCGTATGAGGCCGTCAAGCAGCTTGCAGCCTCCGGCATAGTGGAGGGGTTCCCGGACGGGACGTTCAAAGGCGCTGATGGAATGACCAGGTATCAGATGGCCATGGTGGTCGCCCGAATGTTGTCCGACCTGGACGCGCAGATCAGGGACGCTGTGCAGCAGGTCAAGGACGAGGCGGCCATTCAAGATGCGCAGCAGCGAGAGGAACTCAAGAAGGCTATCGATGAGGCCAAGATGCAGGCTGTGGACACGTCCAAAGCTGCGGCCGAGGAGATAGCGAAGGCGGCCGCCACCGAGGCGGCGAAAGAAGCCGCCGAGCAGGCCGCGAAGACCGCCACCGAGGAGGCAATAAAGGCTCACGAGGCCGCCCAGGCACAGTCGGAAGCCGAGGCCCAGGCCAACGCGCAGGCACAAGCGCCCGCGGAGCAGGCTCAGGCGGAACAAGCTCCCGCCGCGCCGGCTGAGAAGATCATCGAGCGGGTCGTCGTGGAGAAGCCCATCATCGAGAAGATCATCGAGCAACACATAGTCGAGAAGGAAGGCTCCGTAGACCAGGCGACCCTCGACGCGCGGGTGGCCGAGGCCATCGCCATCATCGAAGCGCTCAAGGCCGAGTTCAGCCAGGAGTTGAGCGTGCTCGGGGTGCGCGTGACGGCTCTGGAGGAGCAGCTTGCGTTCGCCAACTCCAGGATCGAGAACGTCAACCAGGCCACGGCGGAACTCCGCTCGAGGCTCGCCCAGACGGCTTCGAAGCTGGAGGGCCACATCGCGGGGCACGAGAGGGTCCGCATCTCTGGCGACAGCCAGGTCACTCTCGAGGACGTCGACGTACACGGCTCCGGGACTCCGTGGCTCGACCCGTTCAATCCCGAGAACAACGACGCGCCTGAGAACGCGTCCAGCACCGACTACGTGTTCGTCCCGACGAGCGAGTTCGATCACGAACTGAACCTGAAGCTCACGGCGAACGTGGCCGAGGGGGTCGTCGTGGAGGCCGGGCTCGCGGCGATGACGAACATTCTCGGGAGCGGTTGGGACAACAATACGTTCCAGCTCAAAGAGAACGGCCTCTACCTGGACGTCGCGACCCCCGGCATCCTGCGCCACATGCGCGTCGGCAACGTGGCGGAGCCCGCGGGGACGTTCACCAACCTGACCCTTCAGGGCCACATGCTCCGCGACGAGGATGGAGTGCCGCTATACGAAGGCGCGCTGGCTGAGTTTGCGTACGGCCGGCTGAACGCCACGGGGCTCGTGTGGAGACTGAAGGCCCCGGTCGCAACTGAAGGCGGTGAGGCATACGCCAGGTATGCCGCGGCGGTCGACACGAAGCTGTCCCTCACCGACAACCTCATCGTCGGAGCCACGTACGTGACCGCCTTCGATGACGAGAAGTCTCTTGCGAACGGGCCTGGGACAGCGGGCAAAGACAGCGTGGCCGCTGTGAACGCGAGGGTGGCCTTCGCGCCTGGATGGGGCGCTTCCGCTGAGTTCGCACGGCACACCGACGAGGCCGGCGCGCATCACGCCGCGGCCGAGATGAGCCTCGACGGGCGCATCGGCCCGGTGCAGGTCGGCGCGGATTACACGAGAATCGAAGCCGGCTATCACCCCGAGTTCGTGCAAGTGCCGTACGACTCCGAAGAGGACCGTGGGATCAACGACAACGTGAAGACCGTATCCGTCGAGGCAAGCCTGCCGCTTGCGATGCTCGGCGGTGAGCTCACGCTGACCGGCGGGTACGAGAAGACCGGCAACGCGGACTGGCTGCCTGAAGCGGGTGAGGGCGGCCGCGATGTCGTCGCCACGAAGTCCGTCGGAGCCGAGTTCGCCAGGAACCTCCTCGGCGCTGACGTGGTCGCGGGTGTCAACCTTGCGCTCGCGCACCGGGACAGCGTGCAAGAGAATCCGATAGTCGACTCGCTCGAGATCGGCCGGTCCATCTCGGCGAAGTACTCTCCGCTTTCGGTTGAGTACGCGGTCACCGACGTGCGCGACACCGGCGCGAACGCGCCCGTGTCCACTGAGAGGGTCCTGGACCTCGGTTTCGCGCACAACCTGACGCCGCAGATAGCGCTGCGCGGCGGGTACAAGTCCTACAAGATGGACGTCGAAGATCCCAGGAGCACAGCGGTTGACGAGGAGTACACCGTCAAGACCGCCGGTGTGGACCTTGGCTTCAACCTCACCACTGTGACGAAGGTCACCGGTTCCTGGGAGTACAAACGTGTCGACTACAGTGACGCGACCCCGTGGACCGAGGACAGCGCTGAGGTGGATGGAGTCAAGACCACCGCGAAAGCCGGAGTTGAGAGCCAGATAACGCCCAACACGAAGCTGACCGGACAGGTCGGGATCGTGTCCGGAGCGGTGCAGGATCCCGGCGTTGACGGACGCATGTTGACCGGTGAGGTCGGGCTTGCTCACCATATCGCCGAGAACACCGATCTCGAACTCGGCTACAAGACCGTGTCGTACAGCGCCAAGGACGATCCTGCCGAGGACTTCAGGTCAAACGTCGCCACGGCGTCACTGGTCGTGAAGTTCTAGGTTAGGGTTCCGGGCCTATCCCGGGTCTGAGGGATCTCTGGGAGATCCGGAGCCCGACAGACCGACAGAACGCTCGCATTTCGGGGAACCGCAGGTTGGGGCAACCTCCCAGCCTGCGGTTCGGCATGTACTGGGGTCTCGGACCCAACCGCGAGGCGACGCGAGGGAGACGCTGCCTTTCGGGCAGCTCGCACGTCGCGGGCTGAGTCGAGAACCGAATCGCAGGCCCCGAGGCAAGCCCCTAGGTGGCGCGCCCCCGTGCCGCGACCGCGCCCGCGGGGGGGGCGGGCCTCGTCGCTGACCGCATGAAGGAAGTGGATGATTGTCGCGAGGGCCCTGGGGAGATCTCCCGGGGTCTTTCATATAGTTTAGTACTGCTGCGCGCAGGTGTGTACGGCGGAGACGAAAAGGCGGGCGGCGGGTGGGCCGTTTTGGTATCAGCATGGCAGCCGAGACAGGTTCCGCTTCTGGAAGGAGAATGAGGATGCGCTGACGAATGATCCCTCAAAACACCTGCGAGACGGCCAAAAAACTTCCGTCCAATTGAAGGAATTCTTGTCATAATGGAGAATACATCAAGACAAGGCCGATACTGGCGTTTGAGCCATGTTTATCCCGTGCGGCAGTGGGCGAAAGGAGGTGAAAACCTGAGGTTTCCCACGAAGGCCGATGAGGGATAGAAGAAAGGGCATGGGCCGGGCGCTGCAGGCTGCGGGGGACGAGGGAACGTGGCTACTCTCCGCCGAGCCTGCGGGGCGAGGCACGTTGCCCTGAAGACGACTAAAACCAAGGGGGTATATCATGATGAAGAGGTATATGCCCATTGCGCTGGCAGCGATACTCGTGCTGGCGCTGGCAGTTCCTACGGCAGCCGGTCCGTTTGCGGACGTGCCTGAGAATCACTGGGCATACGAGGCCGTGAAGCAGCTCGCCGCCTACGGGCTCGTCGAGGGCTTCCCCGACGGGACGTTCAAGGGCGCGCAGCCGATGACCAGGTATCAGATGGCCATGGTCATCGCGAGGCTGCTGGTCTCCCTCGACGCGCAGATAAAGGCGGAGATAGAGGCCGCCAAGGCAGGGCTGACGCCTGCGCCCGTGGCTGCGCCGACCGAGAAGGTCGTTGAGAAGGAAACCGTGACCGTCGAGAAGCCGGTCATCGAGAAGGTAGTCGAGCACACCATAGTCGAGAAGCTGAAGACCGAGGAGCTCGACGCCCTTGCAGCGAGGGTGGCTGCCATCGAAGGCAAGGCCTCGAACGTCGAGGGCGCGGTGGATGCGGTCTCCGGCAAGGTCGACGAGGTCGACAAGAAGGCCGACGAGGCCAACGCCAAGCTCGTTGAGCTCGACGGCGCCATCGCTCTCCTCGAGGGCGAGTTCAGCGTGAAGGCCCTTGAACTCGAGAGCAAGATCGCCGCGGGCGACGCGGATCTCGCGGACGAGCTCGCAGCATTCAAGGCCGAGCTCGAGCAGAAGATCGCCGCAGGTGACAACGAGCTCAGTGCGAAGATCGAAGCCAAGGCGAAGGAACTCATCGCCCTGATCGACGCTTTGAAGTCGGAGTTCAATCTCGAACTCACCGCCCTGGGCGTCCGGGTGGTCGCTCTCGAGGAACAGCTTGCCCTGGCCAATGCTAAGATCGCCGACCTCGAGCAGAAGATCGTCGCGGGCGGCGAAGGGCTCGCCGCGGTCTCCACCAAGCTCGACGAGCACATCGCGGGACACGAGAAGGTCGCGATAAGCGGGTCGAGCGAGGTAGTGCTCGAGGACGTGGACATCTACGC
>JBLNDA010000128.1:0-6776 GCA_050261175.1 Clostridia bacterium | reverse complement strand
ACCTCCCCACTCATAGGACATAGGCATATCCCTCTTGGACGGCTCATATGTAGTAGCGGGCAGGTGGCGTCACAGGAGCGGAAAGCGCCGCAGCGCTGCCTGCCGCCGCTCAAGCATCGGGCACTGCGGCATCGGGCGCGCGGATGCCGTGAACATGAGCCGGACGGAGGCGGGCGAGCGTGGACATCAGCGCTATCGCCAAGGAGTTCATCGACGTCAACGAGCGCAGGAAGGAGCTGGAGAAACGCGAGGAGTACCTAAGGGGGGTGCTGGTGCAGCACTTCCAGGCGACCGGCACGAAGCAACTGGAGACCGAGCGAGGCAAGGTAAGCTACGTCGAGGCCCAGAAGGTGGACTACGACGTCCCGCTGCTGCGGCACGCTCTGCCCCCGCCGGTGTTCGACCTGGTCGCAAGGGTTTCCATCAACGACAGCGTTCTCTCACAGCTCGTCCGGGACGGCAAGGTGGACCCGGCCGCCGTGGAGCGGGCCAAGAAAGTGACCCATGTGTACCGGGTGGTCGGGCAGGCGAGGCCGCTCGCGGCGGCAACGCCCGCAACGCCGGTGGAACCCGCGGGGCCCGCCGAACGGGGCGAGCCTGCCGCGCAGGCCGACCCGGTCGAGCCTGGGCCTGCTGGATCCAGCAAACGGGCCAGACCTGCTGGACCTGCCATGCCAGCTGCATCCGCCAAACCCGCTAAGCCTGGCAAACCCGCTCAACCGGCCAAACCCGCAGAGCCCGCCAAGGCGGCCAAGCCGGCCACTCCCGCGGAGCCAGCCACACCGGCCACACCAGCTACCCCGGCCATTCCTGCCACTCCCGCCGTTCCTCCCACTCCCGCGCGACCCTCCAGGCCCGCCAAGGCCGCCAGGTCTTCCACGCCTTCCACGCCTTCCACACCAGCCACGACGGCCACGACGGCCACCACGGCCGCAAGAGCCACGAAAAGCGCCCGGCGCACCCGGCAGGCAGGGGGCGACTAGGCCGCCGAGGCTGAGCGGAAGACCCGTACGGGCCGGGGCGGAGTCTTGCGTAGAGGCACGATGGGAAGCGGCACCGGGGTTCAAACCGGACCTACAGGCGAGTGTCGCGAAACGGCCGCCGCGAGTCTACAACACCTGGATGACAGCCCTGGCAACGATGCCCACGCTCAGCGCAACCACGGCGCTCATGAGCGTGCCCACAAGGTAGTACTCCGCAAACCTCATGTCGTTGAGCTCCTGAAAGCGGGCGAGCGACTTTGCGGTCAGGACGAACGCGATCGACGGGAGGGCGTCCACGAGGACGAGCGTGAGCATGAGCGCCCTCTCCGCCATCCCGATGTACCGGCCCGCGCTCGTCGCGAGCCGGGGCTCGGCATAGATGGAGAACGCGTCGAGCGCCCGTCGCACGAACACCGCGCCCGCGAAAACAACGGTCACATACGCGAGCGTGATGACGAGGGCCCTGTCGAGGGATAGGGCCAGCGCGGTGCAGGTGGGGAGAAGCGCGGGGACGGTCTTCCGTAGGAACACGCCCTCATAGACCCGCAAGACGCTGGGGGAGAGACGGCCGACGTACACGTCCGCGGCAAATTCCCAGATCCCGACGAGAACCGCCACGTGGGCGCACTGGTCGGCCAGGAACACGAGCAAGCCCCTCGCGGGACTGCCGCGCCCGTCGAGGCGCGAGTCCAGCCCCCCGATCGCGCTGGAGCTCGTGGAGCTCGCGCTTGGGCTCCCACTCGATCCTGCGCCCGAGCCTGTACCCGAGCCCATACTCGAGCCTGCGCTCGAACTCACGCCCCCGCTCACGCCCGCGCGCCCGCTTGCGCGCCCGCTTGCGCGCACGCTCACGCGCACGCTTGCGCCCGCGCCGCCTCTCTCGGCGAGGGTCTTCAGCCAGTCGATGGCGACGTGGGTGATCGCCACAACGAGAGCAAGCGTCGCGGCCACCCTAAACCCGTACACGTGGAACGCGACCGCGTTCGACGCGAAGACGACCGCCCCGTGCTTGAGGTAGCCACGGATCATCCGCTTGCCCTTGCTCTCGACCATACTGCCGGCCTGAAGCGCGAAGTCAGCGACGACGTGCGCCAGCAGGCCGAGAAGAAAGAAGGTCATCGCCACGGCCCCCCTCATCCTTAACCCTCGGAGCGGTGAAACATGGCGTATCACCCGGGAAGAGGTGAAGCGTGCCCCCATTGCTCGCCGAGGAGGCGCAGCGCTTGCTCGGCCTGCTTGACGGCGGGCCAGCTCGCGGCCTTGCATCTCTTCTGGACGTTCTGCAGGGCGATGCCGAGCGCCTTGCCGGCCGCGTCGTACGTGCCGAGCCGTTCGTAGTGATGGACGGCGTCCCACTGCGCGGGAGTCCATCGTTGCTGGATGGCATCCATGAGAGCCCAGAAGGCGTTTGCGGTCTCGTCGAAGAATGAGTCGCCGGAGCGCACGGCGGTGCACGGCGCTGTGCCCTTTCCAAGGGACTCCAAGGCTTCGCGGGCGCGCCTGAACGCGGAGCCGTTCATGTCCCACGAGCTTGCCGTGGTGTGCGCACCGGGGACGCCGGGGCCGGGCTCGATCTCGCCCACCCCCACGCCCACCCGGAGGCGTAGCGGGAGGCATGCGAACCTGAGCTGCCGCACGAGCTCGGGAGCTTGGAGCGGCCCGCGGCAGACGGCTTGGATTTCGTCGCCACGAGACACGGAGAAACCTGTGGCGAGGAGAGGGTGCATAACGGCGGCGAGCTTGGCGGGGAGCGTGGCCATGAGGTCTCGCGATTCTCTGGAGCGGATGATGTCAGCCGTAACCACAGTCACAAGGTCCATCGCCATCGTCCTTCACCCCTTGGAGCGCAAGCCGGGCGGTTTCACCGCGTCGGTGGTTAACCTCTTCGACACCCGCGGCGAGCATCCTTCTATTCCTCCTATTCCTCGCCAAGCTCCTGCCGGCCAAACGTCCACAGCGAGCACGCGGCGAAGGCCGCGAGCCACCCGCCTAGGACCGCGAAAGCTCTCACAACAGTGCCCGAGGGCAGCGTGCTTGCCTGCGCCTGGGCGGCGGCCTGGGCTGCTTGGCCGGCTTGTGCGGCTTGGCCGGCCGGTACCGCTTCGGCGGCAGCCTGCGCTGCCCGCGCGCCCGCGGCGGCGCCATGCTCGATGAGAGCCAGCAGCACGTTGACGTTGTGCCCGATGGTGTAAGGGGCTATCCTGGCGATGGTGGCGAAGCGCGTGGCGAGCGATCCTACCAGGCTCGCCTCGAGCAGGAGAACTAGGATTCCGGTGGCCGTCGCGGCCGCCGCCGACCGCGTGAGGGTGGCCGCGCACACCGTCAGCACGGAATATAGGGCGAGCGTAAACCAGGCGATCCCGGCGCCCCGGGCGACCTCCACCAGGAAGGGCGGCGTGAGTGTGCCGGTTTCCACCGGCCGCCCAAGGGCTATCGTGACCACCAGCGATATAGCCGCTCCTGCCAGGACCGCGCCCACCAGGAGCAACAGAGACGCCACCGCCGCGCCGGCGAGCTTGGCCGCCACGTACCGGCGCCTGTCCACGCCCATGGAGACCTGCTGCTTCGCAGTCCCCCACGCGTATTCGTCGCCGGCTAGGCGCGCGGCGATGATGACGGCGAAGAGCGGCCCGAACGATGCCACGAAGCTGAGAGTGAATGGTATGGACGCAGGGAATGACGTGGCCTTGACAGCCAATTCCCGTTCCTCGGCAGCCATGTCTTCGGCATCGGGTGAGCGTTGCGCCCAGTAGGCCATCCCAGCCATCATGAGCGCTTCGAATGCGACCACAATCAGCAGGAGGACCCATGTAACCCGCATCCGCTTCAGCTTGAAGACCTCGGCGGCGAGCCACCTCATAACCGTTCACCTCGCTCATCTGCGTGTACCTGGCCCGCAGCCTCCTGTTGCTGCTCCGTGGCATTCTCGCCATTCCTGCCATGGCCCGGTTGTTCGCCGTGCGCCTCGCCCAGCACCTCGAAAAACACGTCTTCCAGGGCCGCCCGGCTCGGCAGGACCTCGTGGGCGAACACACCGTGAGCGGCGAGGGTAGCGTTGAGACGGCTCGCCATGATGCGGTAAGCGGCGCTTCCCCCCTGGGCCTGGATCGCCCCCCGCCGTCCCGCGAAGCCTGTCGCCGTGGCGCTCCCGGGCGGCTCGGCCGTTCCCGCCGGGTCATACTCGACTACGATCCTGTCCCCGTTGCGGCGGACACTGCGCACGTAAGGTGCCACGCTTGCCGCGGCGGTCGGCTTGCCACGCCCGCCACCTCCGCCACTCCCACTCCTGCCATCCCCGCCGTCCACCCCTGCCTCGGACCGCAGGATCCTCTCGGCCTCCTCGGGGCGGTCCACGCCGATCTCCACGGCGGGCGCTGCGCAAAGGAGCTCGTCCACCCGCCCTTGGGCCAGCACGACCCCGCGCCGCAGGATGGCGACCCTGTCGCACATGATCTCGACCTCATGCAGGAGGTGGCTGGACAGGAACACCGCCTTGCCCTGCGCGGCTAGAGCCTTCATGAGGTCCCGCATCTCTTTGATCCCAGCCGGGTCGAGGCCGTTCGCGGGCTCGTCCAGCACCAGCACCGCCGGGTCGTGGAGCAGCGCAAGGGCAAGCCCCAGGCGCCGCCGCATCCCGTGCGAGTAGCCCCTCAGCTTGTCCCTCGCCCGGCCCGCAAGCCCCACGAGGTCGAGCACCTCGTCGATCCTGCGCGACGGGATGCCATCGAGGGCCGCCGCGAAAACACGCAGGTTATCGCGCCCGGAGAGATGCGGATAGAACCGCGTGCCGTCGAGGAGCGAGCCTACGTGGCGCCGCAATGCCGGACACGCCCAGTCAGCCTTCTGCCCGAGGATCTCGACGTGACCCGCGGTCGGACGGATGAGACCGAGGATCATGTTGATCGTCGTGGTCTTGCCCGCCCCGTTCGGACCGAGGAATCCAAACACCTCGCCCGTTCGGACCTTGAGGTTCACCGAGTCCACGGCCTTGTGGGACCCGAAGACCCGGGTGAGGCCCACCGTGCGCATCGCGACCGCGTCGACTGCCCGTTCCCTTCTCCCGGTACGGCCCGGGACGTTTCCGAGCTGCTGAAGGCCCAACCCCATTCCCTCCTCACCCGCACGGGTCATCCGTGCCGGGCGCCCCGTTCTTGTGCTGCGTCGCACGGTTGCGCGCCGCCCGCACAGTGCCGTGCGCCGGGGCGCCCCGGTATGTATGGTCGTGCCGCGTATCCGCGACAACCCTCATGCCGGGGCGCCGCTCCTCGGGACGGCGCAGATCGCGTTGCCGTAGCCGTGCTGCCCCGCTCCCCGGCGCGCCGTCCTGCGATCAGGGCTCCACCCTACCGCCAGCGCGCCGTCCCGGCACCGCTGTCCCCGTCTATCCCCAGATGTTGCCATCCAATCAGATGAGACGACCCCTGCCGTGAGATATTCGGGCCTCACTAACGTGGCAACGCCTCTGCTACATTCCTGCTCGCACGGAGCTGCTCCCTTGCTCCCGCACCGTTATCGTTCGTCTTGCTGCCCCGGAAGCGCTCGCACTTTCAAAGCGTATACTTCCATGGCGCCCAGGCGGCAGTCGCCCGGGCCATACGATGTAAGGTTCACCACGTAGAAGCCCGTTTCTGCGAGAAGACGCGAGATGGTCGCCGGGCTGAAGTAGTGAATGTGTTCCGGCGGCTTGGCCTGCCAGAAGGCGACCTTCGCCGGGTCGCAGGTTTCGGGAGACGGGCACGGGCAGTCTGCGTCCGGGCTGGCGAGCGCGAGGACTCCGCCGGGCTTGAGGACCCGGTTCGCCTCCACGCACTCCTGCCTCGGTGAAGGGACATGCTCGAGGAGGTCCCACATGGTGAGCGCGTCCACGCTCTCGGACGGTATGGCCGCTTCGCAGAGGGTGCCCTTGACAACGTTGAGCCCGTAGCGCTCCCTTGCGAAGTTGACCGCGAACTCCGACACGTCTATGCCGAGGCAGTCCCAGCCCCGGTCGCGTGCGGCGCGCAGGGCAAAGCCGGTCGCGCAGCCGACGTCCACGAGGACCCCGGGCGGGCGGCGGTAGCGCTCTACGGCGGCGGTCCTTTCTATGAAGAGCTCAAGGCGGCTGTCGTTGCCGATGTAGTCCTCATCCGGCCTGTAGCCCACCGGGCCCGTTCCCCTGAAGTAAGCTTCGTCATATAGTGGCGCCAGCTGCGTCAGCGTCGGCCTCGGAGTGACGTACACGAGGCCGCAGGCCGTGCACCTCACGATGGTGTGGGGCGGGAGTTCGAGAATGGGCGTTGCCGCGTTCCCATTGCACAAATCGCAGCGATCCGACACTCTCAGGACCACTTGCTTTCCCTCCCAGCCTCTGGGGACAGGCTGTCTCTCAGTGCTTGCCCAGGGACGGCCCCGCGTTGTCTCTCTGTTCCCTTGTCCTCATATCCCGTTGGCCTCGCATTCCCTGGCTTCGCATTCTCTTGAGCTGTCTTGCGTTCTCTTGGCCGTTGTGCTATTGCCTGTTGTCGCGTTGTCCCTGGGCCCGTTGTCCCTGAGACAGTATAGTGCAGGCCGTGTCATTGTGTGCAGAGACGCGACTGGACGCGCTGCAGAGAGTCGGCTGTGGACGCTGCAACACCTGGCTGTCATGGAGCTAGACCTTCCTCGCAGGGCGTGGGATATTCTCACATCGGAAGGAGTATCACGGTAATGAGCAGCACAGGAATAAGCAGCACAGCAGTACGCTAGAACCGAAACGTCATTTCAACCGTCGCGCTGATCGGAATGCTCCCGGTGGCGACCATGGCGCCGGCAGCC
>JBLNDA010000127.1:0-3000 GCA_050261175.1 Clostridia bacterium | reverse complement strand
CCCGGACGAGTGAAGGAGGAGCCAAAGACGGGGGCGGAGGAGGCACGTCGCTGGGGTCCTCTCCGGCAGGCGGGCCAGATGCGAATGGGGAACAAGACGGGGGCGGCCAGGACAGGCCGGCCTCAGGCGAGCGCGTTGCTGCTGCGCCGGGCGGCGTGGCGCACCGCGCCCGCGTGGCGCCACCTGCCGCGCCGCTCGTGGCGTTCGAGGAAGTACCATGGCCCGACGTCGAGGAGCCTGCGACGGCCGAGCCGGGCGAAACGGTCGGTAAGGCCAACACTGTACCAACCGGGGGGACGGGGAAAGCGGCCGCGCGCCATTTCGCGCCCGGCGCCGCGCCCGCCTCCGCCGCCGGCGCCGCGAGCAGCGCCAGCATCGAGAGCGGTGCGGGCGACAGTGAGAACGGGAACGGGAGCGCCGACGGCAACGGCAACGGCAACGGCAACGGCGACGCGACGGACACGTCAGGCGGGGAAGACGGGGAGTTTGCCGAGAGCCTCGCGAGGGCAAGGGCAGCCATCATGGATCACCCGGCGGTCAAGGCGGCCATCTCGGTTTTCGGCGGCAGGGTGTTCAAGATAGAGATATAGGTGCCCAAGAGTCTGATATAGAATGTATGTACTGGGGAGACGGCGGGAGGCCGCAGACGACACGTCGGGGGGATGTCGGGTGAGCTTCAACAACATGAACATGGGCAAAATGATGAAGCAGATCCAGAAGATGCAGGCTGACATAATGCGCGTGCAGGAAGAACTCAAGGGCATGACCGTCCAGGGCACGGCGGGCGGCGGGGTGGTCAAGGTCACGGCCAACGGCCACCAGGAGATCATCTCCATAGAGATATCCCCTGAGGCCGTGGACCCGAGCGACGTGGAGATGCTTCAAGACCTCATCCTCGCCGCCGTGAACGAAGCGTTGCGAAAGGCCCAAGAGCTCGCCGCGAGCGAAATGGGCAAAGTCGCCGGAAACATGGGCCTGCCTGGGCTTCCGCCTATGGTCTGAACGGCCTGAAGGGAGCATGTCGATGGTTCGATACGCTGCACCCCTCGCAAAGCTGATCGATCAGTTCACGCGTCTTCCGGGTATAGGCCCGAAAACCGCTCAGCGTCTGGCGTTCCACATCCTGAAAACCCCTCGCGAGGACGTGGCGCGGCTCTCGGAGGCGCTTCTCGAAGCGAAGGACCGGATACTTCACTGTTCGGTGTGTGGCAACCTCACTGAGGCGGACCCGTGCCCGACGTGCTCGGATCCCGCCCGCGACCGGTCGCTGATAGCCGTGGTGGAGGAGCCCAAGGACGTGATGGCCCTTGAGCGCACGGGCGAGTTCAAGGGGCTTTACCATGTCCTCGGGGGAGCCATATCGCCGGTGGACGGGATCGGCCCTGATGACATCCGCACGAGAGAGCTCCTGGAACGCCTCAAGGATGGGGCGGTGAAGGAGGTCATCCTCGCTACGGACCCGAACATTGAGGGCGAGGCGACCGCCATGTATATCGCGAGGCTCATAAAGCCGCTCGGAGTCAAAGTGACCCGCATAGCCCACGGGCTCCCGGTGGGGGGCGATCTGGAGTACGCAGACGAGGTCACGCTCACGAGGGCACTCGAGGGGCGGCGAGAGATGTAACCGGTCCGCCTGCCCACGCGCCCTGCCAGGCATAATCCTCCGTTCCAGGAACCATACTGTATCCCGAGGACAGCCGTTCCAGACGGGACGGTCTGGAGGGACCAGTGTGGGAAAGACTCTAGACGAGGATGGCCTGACCTTCGCGGCAACGGGTGAAGCCGCTCGGGAACCCATACGAGTGCCGGCGACAGATGACGGCCGCGCCGGCAGCGCCGGGGTCGTCTCGAAACAGACTCTCATCCGCCGGTGTGCGGCGGAGTTGGCCGTACGTGCCCGTTCGAGCCTCGGGGCGCGTTTCGGCGGAAGAGTCGGTGCGGCGGTGTCGGTGCTCGAAAGGGCGTGGGCACGAGCTCGCGCCTTGCGTCGCGCCGAGGCGGGACGCGAGTCTTCGTGCGTCCCCACGGTTGAGGAGGCGGTCGAGAACGCGCGTAAGGAATGGCTCCGCGCCGTCTCCTACTTCGATCAAGTGGTGGAACCCGAACTCATCGATTATGCCACCTATTCGCTGAGAGCCGCTGAGCGGAAGTACGTCTACCTGCTGAGGAAGGCCCGCGAGGAAAGCGCCTCGGCTGCGCATTCCCCAACGAGCTGAGACATATACATGAAGAAGAGCGGGATACCCTTTCCGTCCGGACCCGGACAGTGCGAGGAGGGGCCTCATGGGATGCATGCGGCGACTATCGTGGCCTATGCTCTTGCGCTCTTCGTTGTTTACGTGGTGGCTTACATTCTTTATGTCCCCCTGAAGCTCGTCGTCCGGCTCGCGTACAGCGCGATAGTCGGTGGGCTGGTGCTGTGGCTCGTGAACCTCGTCGGGGGTCTCTTCGGTGTCTCGGTCGCGATCAACCCGGTGACCGCTCTTGCGGTGGGCCTTCTGGGGATCCCGGGACTCGCGCTCATCATAGCGCTGAAGTACGTGGTGCTCGGCGGCCTTTGAATCGCGTGCGGAGCAGCGGAAGCGCTTTCCAGTCCGGGAAGATTGTGCGACGGTTTCTTTTGGGGGGATGGAGCATATACTTGGTACAGTATGGCGGCGTCCGCGACACGTGATGTAATCCGTAATCGCGAGCATGGCTGCGAGCGGGTAAGCATTGTTGATAACGAAGAGTATATAAGGATGTATATCGACCTATATCGCCAG
Source organism: Clostridia bacterium (assembly GCA_050261175.1). Taxonomy (GTDB): domain Bacteria; phylum Bacillota; class SHA-98; order UBA4971; family UBA4971; genus UBA6256. The sequence continues at coordinate 235 of JBLNDA010000127.1, read as the reverse complement.
ATTGAGGGTTGCGCGGTTTGGCGCCAGGTGGTATATTTACAACTGCCGCCCGCAACGAGGCGGCTTTCGTGAGCGGGAAACCCTGGTAAGGCGGGGTCCCGCGACTCGGAAGGGTGCTCCTTGAAAACTAAACAGTGAAGTATGGTAAGGTGCGGTAACACTTTGGAGCTTGTGTGAGGGAGCTAGAGATAGCTCTTCGGATATTTCACGGAGAGTTTGATCCTGGCTCAGGACG
>JBLNDA010000126.1:0-6690 GCA_050261175.1 Clostridia bacterium | reverse complement strand
GAACGGCACTGAGGATCATCGCGGGGATGAACTTCTCAGGATGCTGGTAAGGGCCGTAGTTGTTGGTGCACCTCGTGATGATGACCGGCGTGCCGTAGGTCCTGTAATAGGCTCTGGCGATTAAGTCCGCCCCTGCCTTGCTGGCGGAGTAAGGACTGTTCGGCGCGAGGAGACTCTCCTCGGAAAACGGAGGATCGTCGGGCCCGAGAGAGCCGTAGACCTCGTCTGTGGAGATCTGGATGAACCGCCCCACTTCGTGACGCCTGGCCGCCTCGAGCAGCACCTGAGTCCCGCACACGTTGGTCTCCATGAAGGGCGCCGGGTCGAGTATGCTTCGGTCCACGTGGCTCTCGGCTGCGAAGTTGACTACCACGTCAGGGCCTTCAGCCTCGAAAACCTGGTTCACGAGGTCCCTGTCAGCTATGTTTCCATGCACAAACGAGTACCTGGAAGCGCAAGCTGGGTCGTCTGCAATGTCGGCGAGGTTATCCAGGTTGCCTGCATAAGTGAGTTTATCCAGGTTGACCACGTGCCAGTTCTGGTGGGTGGTGAGCGCATACCTTATGAAATTTGAACCGATGAACCCCGCGCCGCCCGTTACGAGAACTCTCATTTCGTCTGATCCACTTCCTCTCGGGCGCTTGCCGCCAGGGGTGCACTTCACTGACTTTGGGAAACGTCTCTGCGGGGCCCTCGTCCGCCTTCGTGGGGTCCTCGTCTACTTCCCCAGCCTACCGTGAGGCGGTGCTTGGGCCTCAATCAGGTCAGGAGCCAGCGCTTGCAAGGTCTTCTGTTCGAGGTACCGCGTGAGCGCGTCTTCCCACGGCGGAAGGAGATACCCGATAGTTTCGGCCAACGGAAACGGGTCCAACTCGGAGTTCTTTGGGCGCCGAGCTGGCGTCGCGAACTCTTCTGATGAGGTGGCACGCACCTCCACACTAAAGCCTGCCTTTCGGAATATGGTCTTCGCAAATTCGTACCGCGTGACCACTCCCTGGTTTGTCACGTGGTAAATGCCGAAACAGCCGGTTTCGAGAAGATCGGCACAGGCCCTCGCGAGGTCCGCGGTGTATGTCGGTGAGCCACGCTGGTCAGCGACAACTGAGACCTCAACGTTGCCGCACCGGCTTCTACCCATCTCGATCATGGTATCCACGAAGTTCCTTCCGTGCGGACCGAACAGCCAACTGGTGCGGACCAGGTAATACTCCGCAAGGAGGGACCTGACGTAGTTCTCCCCCCACAGTTTGCTCACTCCGTACACGTTGAGGGGCGAGGGCTGGTCCCAGATCGTATATGGACCGCTTTTCTCCCCGTCGAAGACATAATCCGAGCTGATATGAAGCAGTGCCGCCTTCTCTTTCCGGCACGAGAGCGCAAGGTTCCGGGGGCCCAGGGCATTTACGGCGAATGCAAGAGCTTTCTCCTTCTCGGCGTCATCCGCCCTGGTGTACGCAGCACAGTTCACAACGGCTTCCGGGCGGAGATCCGCGATCCGCTCTCGCACCGCTTGCAGGTTTGAAACATCCATGTCCTGGTGACCCAGGCCCGTAACGTCGTGACCGCGGCCTGCAAGCTCCAGGACCATATCGCGACCGAGCCTTCCTGTTGCCCCGGTTACAAGGATTTTCATGGCGCGTTCGCACCTCCCTCGCAAGCGCTTCCCACCCATGTCGCGCGGCGGACGAGTCAGGTCCACGAGTCAGGTCCACGAGTAAGGTACGCTCGGGTCATCGTAAGGCAGACAGGATTCGTCCGGATCGTTGTAGTTATATAACTCAGTCGGGAAGTTCACGACGAGCGCCGTTTCGCCCCCTTCGGCCGTGAACCCGTGGTAAACATGCGGCGGGATTTTCACGAGCATGGGGTTGAGTTCGCCCGTGTGGAACTCGTTTATGCGTCCGCGTGTCGCGCTTTCTTCTCTCGGGTCGTAGAGAACGACCTTTGCCATTCCGGAAACGCACACCAGGTGGTCCCACTGTCTCTTGTGACAATGCCAGGCTTTGACTGCGCCAGGATAGCAGGCTGTTACGTAACTCTGGCCGAACCGGTCGAACTCCGGCCAGTCGGAACGCAGTATCTCCATGAGGTAGCCACGCTCGTCGGGAATGAACCTGAGCTTGCGAACCTGAACCCCACCGATAAGCGTGTCCATGTGCTCTCCCTCCAAGCCTTGCTCTCCCTCCAAGCCTGCGAGTCACCTATACCACCGCCACCTCAGAGTCGTCTCCAAGAAACAGCCGGAGCGCTTGCCTGCCGCTACCCGAGCAGGAAAGCTTGACGTTTCGACCGATGAGACTGTCCTCGATCCTGGGTATGTGCTGAAGGCAACAGGATTCGAGCACAACCGAATGCTCGATTGACACCCCGTCCAATTGGCTTCCGGGCCCTATGGCCGTGAAAGGTCCCACAAAACAGTCTTTGATGGTAGCACCTTCTCCGATGACCGCGGGCCCACGGATGATGCTCCGTACAACCTCGGCCCCTTTCGCAACTTCCACTCGCCCGACTATCCGGCTCTTATCGTCGACATTTCCCTCCACTGTTCGTCGCGCGTACTCATCCAGCACAACCCGGTTGGCCTCGAGGACGTCGTCTTTCCTGCCCGTATCGAGCCACCAGCCTTCCAGCACCCTGGCTTGCACCTTGCCGCCGCGTTGGATGAGGCATTGTATCGCATCGGTGATCTCGAGTTCCCCCCGCGCTGACGGTTTTACGGCATCGATGGCCTTGTGTATGGCAGGAGAGAAGAGGTAAATTCCGGTAAGTGCGAGGTTGCTCAGCGGGTCCTTGGGTTTCTCGACGACTCGAAGGACACGGCTGGCTTCATCGACCACCGCCACCCCAAACTGCCTCGGGTCCGGGACCTGTTTCACCAGGAGCATGGCGTCATAGTCGGCGGTCGCGAACTCCTGCACGAGCGGCCGCAGTCCGTCCTGGATCAGGTCGTCGCCCAGAAACATGAGGAACTTGGAGCGTTCCAGGAAACCCCTTGCCGCTTGCACTGCGTGGGCCAGTCCGCGGGGCGCATCCTGCAGAATGTAGGTGACCCGGGCCCGCCAACGGGACCCATCCCCGACCGACTGCCGGACCTGCTCCCCTGTTTCAGGAGAGATGATTATCCCGATATCACGAAGGCCCGCCGCTGCGACCTGACCTAGCACGAAATGGATGATGGGCCGGTTCGCCAGGGGGATGAGCTGTTTTGCCATGGTGTGTGTAAGAGGCCGCAGCCTAGTTCCTTTTCCCCCGGAGAGGACGAGCGCTTTCATTTTGTCGCGTACTCGGGTGGTCTTCATCTCAAGACCTGCCTTGTCAATCCTAATGTCATCGCCCGGCCTTCGCGCGGCGTGCGCGTCGCTGGCTTCGCATGGCGGCCGCGTTGCCGCGTTTCTGACGGCCCGGGGTGTAACCTTGACAGGCAGCTCTGGTGTAGCTGGACGAGTGCTAGATGGGTCCTACACCAAGACTTTAGCTACCAGGTACTTCACCCCGTGAGTCTGGTACAGCCTATGTTGGCTACGCTGAAATTGACACTCCGTCATGTCGCCTGGCGCGGGTTCGTGTAAGATGTAGCATGGCAGGCGACCGGGAGACCGGACCCCCACTTGCTCCGAGGCTCAGTGATGGTGTATAATTCAAGACAGGCGAAGGTCCAGAGGCGGCGGCTCCAGACCCCACGCTCCGGGCAGCCGCCTGCGAAGAATCACGTAGGAAACAAGTTTAGGTGCCGAAGTGGCGGAACTGGCAGACGCACGCGACTCAAAATCGCGCGGAGTGACCCTCCATGGGGGTTCGATTCCCCCCTTCGGCACCAACCTTTTGTACGGAATTCGTCAAACAGGCATTTAGGCTCTGAGCAGGGCTTTTGTGGCCCTGCTCAGTGCCGCTTTCGTCGCCGTTGACCCCCTTGGAATCGGAAATCGGTCGCAAAATGGTCACCGCTGCTAGAGTGGTTATCCTACAAACTCAAGGTTGAGCCTGGATGTAAAATGGCCAGTCCCATGAAGAGGACTGGCCATGCCGGTCATTATGGGATCCCAATCGCTTTGGAAAACGTCCTCCACCTTGCACTGCAAGGCCCTAGCCAGTCTTATCGCCGCGCTCATTCTCGGATCACGCCACTGACCAAGCTCAAGCATGGATATCGCCCCGTGCGATTAGCCGACCATCCGACCAAGCTCGGTCTGGGACAGCCCCAACGCAAGACGCCGCTCGCGGACCTGGTTGCCGTTCCTCCGCAAGAATAGACTCCAAGCCCTGCTATGGAGTTTACGCCATGGAATGGTGACCGCACAGAGTTGAACGTCTCACCAAAAGGGACAGGACACCGGGGACAGGGCACGATGCCCCGTTCTCGCCGCTGCACAAGATTCCTCACCACCCGCACCTCTTTGAAGATGGCGTCATACAGTACGAACATCAGGGACAGAGGAGGCTCTTGATGCGTCTCCGTCCTACCTGACGACTAGGCTCTGAGAGGTGAACCCCATGTCCCAAAGGCTGTTCTACAACTTGTTTGCCACTGACGGTTTCATTGACCTGCCCACAGACCCTACGGGAACCGAGCCCCGTCGTAGAGTCTATGTCTTCGGTTTCGTCGGTGGGTTGTACAAGACTCAACCGATATCCTTCCATGGGCACACAGGTCCACCTACGGTGGTGAATCCCCAGCTTGACATCACCGTCCCAGCGAATCTGGACGCACTCAGGGGTAAGGCGGTGATTCCGTCACCGAGAATCGACATGGAAGTCGGCGACGAACTCTACATCACCCTTGTGAACCTCGGCCTTTACCTGACAAGTCCTCCCATCCTCGACGTCCACACGATTCACATACACGGCGGCCACGTGGCAAACCAAGTCGACGGCGTTCCTGAGACATCTTTCGGCCTTCCAGTGACCCCACCGGGTACACCTGGGATTTCCGTGACTTACTACTTCAAGGCCGAGAAGCCGGGAACGTACTTCTACCACTGCCACCAAGAGGCTTCCGAACACGTCCAGATGGGCATGTATGGGGCCCTCATCGTCTACCCGTCCACCCTCAGCTTGGCACAAGCAGGGATCGTGAAAAGCGAGACCTCCGGGCGCTGGTTCTTCGAAGGCCGGCCGCAGCCGCAGATTCCTTCCACCGCCACGAACAGGAATTTCGCCTATAACGACATCAACTCGTTCTTCAACAGCGACTGGGTGTTGCTCCTGTCGGACATCGATACTCGCTGGCACGATGCGGTGTTTGCTCAGACCGACTTCAACCCGGTCGACTACAAGCCGGATTACTGGCTCGTCAACGGCCGCGCCTTTCCGGACACTCTGCTACCTACTACCCTACCCCCGGAGCTCGTACCCAACTTCGGGTACAGCATACCCGACGGGTACGACTGCTTCGTAAAGGTCTCAACAGGAAATCCCAAGAGGCGCATACCGCCGGAGAAGTTCCTGCTTCGAATGATGAACGTAGGCTATCAGCCGGTGCCATTCCACGTCCACGGCTGGCACGGCATGATAGTCGGCAAGGACGCCAACCCGCGCAAGGCGGGCGAAATGAACTTCACGACCCTGGTCGGATCGGGAGAAAGCTATGACGTCCTCTACACCGCGGACGACAAGAGGCCAATCTACGCGGACTACATCTTCCGCGGAAAGGCAGGCCTCCCGTCGCTGAAGAAGCAGATTGCCGCGGCCACTGCCCAATCAATGGCAGTCGGCACATTCATGCCGCCCTTCCCCGGCGCGACGGACCTGTGGGCAAACATCATTCTGAAGACCAGCTTGGGCCAAGGGACATTCATTCCTCCGTACAACTGGGTACCCTGGAACTACGGCACCCCCACCGCCGACAACTTCATGTTCCCGCAGTTCTATCTGGCTCACAATCACGACGACTACAAGGTCACCAATAACGGTGTGTACCCTGGCGGTCAGCTGATCCTAATCGAGACTGACTTCCCAGGCTACGATTGCAAGGCGAATCCGCCAGTGATGACTGAGCCTCCACACGTGGACCATGCGACACAGACTCCATAGCAGACTGAAGCAGACTGATGTGCGCGAGGGGCGTCGAGCGAACGCCCCTCGCCAAGGCAAGTCTCGAGGATAGGAATCCTGGTCGCTATCTGCTCTCCCAGATAGTACAGCGAAAGCCCGGCCCCCGAAGGGACCGGGCTATAGAAGGAGCCGGCTCAGACGTCAGGTGCGTAGAGGCTGGTTATTCACTGAAGATGGGGAAGAAGCAGAAGCAACAACACAGTATCAGAATAACGATGATAACTATGATTATGATCCACCACCATGAGCCTCCGCCCCCACCCGGCTTAGTGATGTCGGCCATAGCACCCACCTCCCTTGAACAGCCCTCGATAGAGGGTCGTCGCCGCATGTTTCCCTGCGGTCGTGATATGATATGCCCATCCGGACGAGGGTGACACTAAGGATCCGCGCCGGCCCCATACGTGTAAGCAGCCCAGCCCCGAAGGGACCGGGCAAACGAGCCGCGCGCGCTTGAGGTGGGCGCGCACGATGTAGAAACGATGTGGAAAGGAGCGCGCTCGTTTCTCAGGAACCCTCGGATTTCCAATCCAAAGAGGATCTCAAGGCCTGAATTCCATCCCCACTGCGACCACCGGTCCCAGCGCCAGCCCCTCGGGCTTCATCGCCACTCGAGCGGTGACTCCCGCCGTAAATGCC
>JBLNDA010000125.1:0-74676 GCA_050261175.1 Clostridia bacterium | reverse complement strand
GCGGCTTCGTATGCCGTGCTCCCCCGGCGGAGGGTCCACGCCCTGGTCTCCGGGCCCTTCGTGGTATAGAAAGTAATGAGGTCGAGCGCGCGATACGCCGCCAGCACGACCCTGTCAAGCCCCGACGACTCCATCCCCAGCTCACGGAGGTACTCCATTGCCTCGTCCCGGTCCAGGTTCAGGAGCTCCGACTCGATTTTGGCTGATATCATGACCACCGGAGCGCGGTCCGCCCGCCCGGCCGCCCACTCCTCCAGGGCGCGCACCCTCCCCGCGCCGTCCCGGGGGTCATCCTCGCCGATGTTGGCGACATAGATGACGGGCTTCATCGTGAGGAGAAAGAGATCCGAAACGGCCACCCTCTCCCCGGAGGACATGGGGATCAACCTTGCGGGCCTGCCCAGCTCCAGCTCACCCCTGAGCCTATCCATGAGGGCAGTCTCCTCCTCGTACTGCCTGTTCCCGCCCTTCTGCATCCTCGCGGCCTTCTCACGGCGTTTCTCGACCGTCTCGAGGTCGGCCAGGATGAGCTCGAGCTCCACCGTCTCCACGTCGCTCACAGGGTCAAGCCTCCCCGACACGTGAGGCACGTCGGAGTCCTCAAAGCACCTCACCACGTGCGAGATGGCATCCACCTCGCGGATGTGCCCGAGGAAGCGGTTCCCAAGGCCTTCGCCGCGGCTCGCCCCCTTCACAAGGCCCGCGATATCCACGAATTCCACGGAAGCCGCCGTCACTCTCTCGGGTCTCGTAATCCTGGCGATGGCATCGAGCCTCGGGTCCGGGACCGGAACCACCCCGACGTTGGGGTCGATGGTTGTGAACGGATAGCTTGCCACCTCAGCCGCGCCCCGGGTGAGGGCATTGAAGAGCGTGGACTTGCCTGCGTTGGGGAGCCCCACGATGCCGATGCGGACCATCACGCCTCGCCCTCCTCGCCTCCTGGGCGCGACACTATCTGCTTTACGCTCTTCTCGAATCTGGGCCGGCTGAGCATCACCACGCGGCCGCACCCGAGGCACTTGATGCGGAAGTCGGCGCCCACTCGCATAACTTCCCATTCGTAGGATCCGCACGGGTGCTCCTTCTTCAGCCGGACCACGTCTCCTATGTAGAACTTCAAGGGCTCCCTCCTCCTCCGCCCATCACCGCCCCTCTCCCACAACCCTGACCGCAGAACCTTGCGCACGCTCAAGCCAGCACGTCAGCGAAGGGGCTCATGTGCCCGCCGCGCCCTGAGCGCGCGGTGCTCCGGGCGCCGCGCCAGTCGTTTCCAGATACACTCGCATGCTGGGAGAGGAGAGGGCGATGCCTTCTCGATCGAAGGTCTCCTTGACGCGCTTCCTGAGATCTCGCTCGACCTGCCACTGCTCCATGGGTTTTGCCTTGGCTATGATGAGCAGCTCGACCCCGTAGTCGCCGAGGCCGTTCACGCCGAGCACCGTGGGGCCGTCAACGATGTTGGGGATCTCCGTCTTCGCCTTCTCGAAGTCGCGGGCGAGCACCTCGATGGCCCGGTTTACGTCAGTACGGTAGTCCACGGTGACGCTGAAGAGGACGCGCATCGCGCTGCCCATGTGGTTCACGACCTTCGAGATCTGCCCGTTGGGGACGATTTGAAGCGCCCCGCTGAAGGCACGGATGCTTGTAGTGCGGAGGCCTACGGACTCCACGATCCCCTCTGAGTCGGCGACGGTGACATAGTCCCCAACGGCGAACTGGTCTTCGAACAGGATGAAGAACCCGTTGATCACGTCGCGGACGAGGTTCTGAGCGCCGAAGCCGAGGGCCAGGCCGGCCAGCCCCGCGCCGGCCAAGAGGCTCGTGGTATCCACGCCGAGCTCGCCGAGGATGGATATGCCCGCGAAGACGTATATGGCGTACCGCAGAAGGCTCTTGAGCAGGGACCGGAGAGTCCTGGCCTTGCGTTCGTCCATGAGCCTCCGGGCCTCGGTCGTGCGTTGCGTTATGAGCTTGTCGACCAGCGCGCTCGAAGCCTTTACGAGCAAGAAAGCCACCGCCAGCGTGAGTACGACACGGACGATGGTTCCGCCGGCGCCGAGCGCCAGGTCGACGAGTTTGTCGATGGGCACACCGCCCAAAAACGCGGGAGCAACGGTATCAACCAAGCTACTCACGTCTTTGCCTCCATTGCAGCACTTGCTGCATCGCTAACATGATGTTTCGCCGGCGGTGCGGGGATATCCTCCCGCCACGCGGCAACCGCCACCACAACCGGGCAAGAGCGCGCATTGGACGATGCTCGTGTGAAGCGCGGACCCACGGTTCCCCGGGATTCCTCGATGGCTGGATTGACGAGCTTGACGGGTGGGCCGTGCGTGCGCGCGGGGAGACGGGTCCCGTGGCGCCGAGGAGCGGGGTGACGCCGCCATAAGCGAAAATCCCCGTCCAAGACGGGCGGGGAACTCGCGCCGAGGCTGCTGGCCGCAGGCATCACTCTGTATGCAATCTGTGTATGCAATCTGTCGGCTCCGAACGAGACTATCTGAGAGTGGTCGGTATGAACGTGTCCACGAGCCCTATGATGAACGCCGATATCAGGGCACCGAGGACGGTCACGCGCATCGCCGGGACAACGAACTGAGAGACATAGATCACCGCGGCTGACACGAGGAACCCGACTACCCCGCGACCGAACGGAGAAACGCTTCTTCCAACGGCAGCCTCGATGATGTATCCGAGGCCCGTTATGACCGCCGCTGCGATCAGGGCATTCACGAAGCTCAGGGTGCTGAAGCCCGGCACTATGAGCCCGATGAACATGAGCACCAGAGCCGACACAACGAACCTTACGATGTGGCGCAGCCAGTCGCCCACTTGCTTTCACCCCCTGCGCTGAGATTGGCTTGATGCTAACCATAGAGTAACCATATCCTGCTACAATATGCGCATTACGGGGCGACGCGGCGCACCGTCTTCAGTTCTGACCTACGAGTCCCTCAACGCGACGGCGGATCTCGTCGCGGACCCGCCTGAAAACCTCCAGGACCTCGTCGGGCGAACCGGTGGCCTTGGCCGGGTCTTCAAGCGGCCAGTGCTCGCGCCTGACGCGGGCTGGGACCGCCGGGCATTTCTCGTCAGCGCTGCCGCACAGCGTCACGATGAGATCAATGTTTTCAAGAACGGCCGGGTCTATCGGCTTTGACGTCTGCCGTGACATATCGATCCCGGCCTCCGACATGACCTTTACGGCATTGGGATTCACACCCTGGGGGTCTAGCCCGGCGCTATACGCCTCCCAACCTTCGCCGCCCAGCGCGCGGACAAACCCCTCGGCCATTTGGCTCCGGCACGAGTTGCCTGTACAAAGAAACAGCACCTTCTTCTTGTTCTTCTCTGTCATCCGCACCGCTCCCCTCCCGGTATCGTGGCGTCGAGCGTGACCCGGCCGGTCCTCGGCGGCCTCAGCGTGTCTTCTCATACCGCGACCTCAGGATTATCGCGGCGAGGTCCACGCCAAGGACAAGGGCCAGGAGCACCAGCCCGGTCCCGAAGGCGATCGGGACCTGGGCCTCCGGGTGTGTGCCCTCCGTAACAAGGGCATAGATGTGATATGGCAGCGCCTGGACCTCCTCGAAGATGGACTCCGGCAGCCGTGCCGTGAAGAACGTCGCCGCTGTGAACATGATAGGCGCCGTCTCGCCGGCCACCCTTCCGACCCCGAGGATGCACCCTGTCAGGATGCCGGGCATGGCCGATGGCAGCACGGCATAGCGCACCGTCTGCCACTTCGTGGCGCCCAGAGCAAGCGACGCCTCGCGGTACGACACCGGGACCGCCAGAATCGCCTCCTCGGATGCCCGGATGATGGTGGGCAGCACCACGATCCCCAGGGTCAGTGCGCCCGAGAGGACGGACACCCCGAACCCGAATATCTTCACGAACACCGCGAGGCCAAACAGACCGAAAACCACCGATGGAACCCCCGCAAGGTTGTTCACGCCGATCCTGATGGCCCGCACCACCGGACCCTGCCTGGCATACTCAGTGAGAAAAACTGCCGACCCGACGCCGAGCGGCGTCGCTATCACCATGGCGCCGACGACCAGATAGAAGGTCCCCAGGATCGCGGGGAGAATGCCGCCCTCGGTCATAGCGTTCCGTGGCATCTGCGTGATGAATTCCCAGTTTATGACGCGAATGCCTTGCGCCGCTACAAATCCCACCAGGAGTGCCAGAAAGCCCAGCGCGATAACAAGGGCCGCGATCATGAGCGCGAACATGCCGGCCTGGCGGCGTTGCCGCCGTTGCCTGCGAACCCTTGCCTCGGCCTCAGCGGGCCGCGCCCCCACCGGCGCCGCCGACGCCGTCGTCCCGCTCGGAACTACGCTTCCTCCCGTTATCACTCGGTCCTCCCCGCGTCTCATCGTCCGCCCGCCACCTTCCTCTGGAACCGTCTGGTAAAACCGTCGGCCACCATGTTGAATGCGAGAGTCACCACGAAAAGCACGATCGCGATGGCGAAGAGGGCATGATAGTGGCTGCCGCCAACTGGCGCCTCGCCCATCTCTGCAGCGATCGTCGCGGTCATGGGTCGAACAGGCTGCAGGAACGAAGTGGGCACCACCGCCGCTCCGCCAGCCACCATAAGCACGGTCATGGTTTCCCCTATTGCACGGCCCATGCCGAGCAAACTCGCCGTCACTATGCCAGACGAGGCCGCCGGAACCAGGACCCGGCTTATGGTTTCCCAACTGGTGGCCCCAAGCGCGTACGAAGCCTCCCGGTAGGTCCCGGGCACGGCGGAGAGAGCGTCCTCCGCGATGCTGACAACCGTCGGGAGCGCCATGATCCCGAGGATGATGGAAGCTGTAAGCGCCGTAAGGCCTGTGGGAAGCCCGAACACGTTCATCACCAGGGGCGCCATGATCTGCATCCCGAAGAGGCCGTACACCACGGACGGCACGCCTGCCAGAAGCTCCACCACAGGCTTGACTATCCCGCGGACGCGTCCGGGAAGGATCTGCGAGATGGTGATGGCCGAAGCCACGCCGATGGGTATGGCGATAACCATGGCACCCACCGTGACGAGGAACGACGCGGCCATGAGCGGGAGTATCCCGAACGAGGGCGGGTCATAGGTAGGGTACCAATCGCGCCCGAAGATGAAATGGGCGAGGCCTGTCTTCCGGAATATGGGCAAGCCTTCTTTGAAGAGCACGAGCACGATGCCAACGAGAAACACCAGCGACGAAAATGCGACCACCGTAAGAACGACCCGTATGAGATTCTCGCGTATCCGGCTTCGCAAGCATATCCCTCCCGCTTTCATGCCCCCTGCGCAACGGGGAGAAGGCAGGAGCGTCTCCGGCCCCTGCCCAGTGGGTCGAAGTTGCGGGTTTGACGGTCGGTTGTTTATCCTATCGATCCTGATAGACCTAATAGAGCGGGACGAAACCCTCTTCCTTGACGATCTTCTGGCCCTCGGCGCTCAGGATGAAGTTTATGAACCTCGCCGCATCGCCGGTCGGCCAGCCGTTAGTGAACATGTAGAGGTTTCTCGCTATCGGGTACTGACCCGCCTGCACCGTTGCCAGGGACGGCTCGATGTAGGCCTTCCCAGTGGTGCCGATCTTGACAACTTTCAGCTTGTCTGACAGGTACCCGAGCCCGACGTAGCCGACCGCGCCGGGGGTCCTGGACACCACGTCAGACACGGCTCCGTTGGAGGACTGCAGCAGAGCGCTTGCGACGACCTTCGCGCCCTGCAGCACCAGTTCCTCGAACACCTCATACGTGCCGGAGCTCGTGTCGCGGGAGATGACCACGATCTTCATGTCGGGCCCGCCAACCTCTTTCCAGTTGGTGATCTCGCCGGTGTAGATCTTCCTGAGCTGCGCAATGGTGAGCTTGTTCACGGAATTCTTGGGGTTTACGACGACGGCTATCCCGTCGAGGGCGATCCTGTGGGGGACCGGGTAGACGCCGTTTGAAACAGCTTTCTTGACCTCGTCAAACTTGATGAATCGGGACGCGTTCGCGATCTGGACGGCGTTGTCGATGAGGGCCGCTATGCCGTTGCCGGAACCGCCGCCTCTCACGGAGATGGACACCTCGGGGTTCTTCGCCATGAAAAGCTCCGCAGCCCTCTGGGCGATGGGAAGAACCGTCGTGGAGCCCTGAAGCGTGATCTGCTCCCTCGCCTGGACCAGGCCAGCACCCAGGCCTATGACCAGCGTGAGGGAGAGGATGAGAGCAACCTTCTTTAGCGCAGACTTCATGCCCTGTTAACCTCCTTGCCTAGCTTTCGAGAGCTTGTGGTCCGACTGCAGCCGGGGTATGTCATCAGGAGCTTCCGCCCGCCGTTCGGGGCCCGAAACCTTCATCCGCGTCGCCGGGCTCAAGTGCGAACCGTTCGGAACTCACCTGCAGGGCGCTTGGCGTGGCCCGCCGCTTTCGTTATGTCGCCTGCCCGGCTTTGTCTGTGAGCCTCCGCCCGTTCTCCCGCGGGCAGAAGCCCCTGTTGCGTTCGGCTGCCCTCGGCCAACCTCATTATGGCATAACCTGTTTAGGCGCGTATAACGCCGGTGTTAAAGATTGTAACACGTGGGTTAAAAGGGGATGTATGGGCCAGGCCCGCGGTTCCCGGGCGCGCGGTTTGGCACCCCGCCACCCTCGGGCGGCCCGCAGACATCGTCGAGCCTTGGTCGGTGGGACGCTACGGTGCTACTTGACCATCTGAAGGACATCTGAAGGGATCGTCGCCTGGATGGTGAATGTAGAACGACAACCTGCACAACCGGTGGTGAGAGCATGAACCTCGCGACTATATTCGCAAGCGCTTTCGTTCTTGGACTCTCCGGGGCAATGATGCCCGGGAGCCTGCTTGTAGTGAACATCAGCGAAACATCCAGGCGGGGGCTTGCAGGCGGCGTGCTCGCGGTGACCGGCCACGCTATCCTCGAGCTCCTTGTTGTTGCGGGGTTCGCCTTCGGGCTCGGCGACATCCTCGCCCGGCGGCCGGTCGCCGGCACCATCGGCCTTGCCGGGAGCGCAATGCTGGCGTGGATGGCCTTCGGCATCATCAGGACCGCGTGGCACGGTGGCGCCGCGATTCCGGCTATCGACGGGCACCGCCCAGGCCCGGATAACGGTGGCTCTCGTCCTGGCAGTGCCCTGGAGTCAGCAACGGCCCGCGCGCGCATGGGCTCCCTTGCGGCCGGTGGGTTTGCCACGGTCTCGAATCCTTACTGGACCCTCTGGTGGGCCACTATCGGAGCAACGTCGGTCGGACTCGCCCTTCAGCGCGGGATCGCGGCCTCGGGCGCTTTCTACCTGGGCCACATCTGCTCCGACTTCGCGTGGTACCTCCTGGTTTCCCTTATCATCGTGACCGGAAGGAGGCTAATTAGCGATCGCGTGTACAGGGGCGTGCTCCTCGTCTGCGGAGGCTTCCTTGTGGCCCTCGCGGTCTACTTTGCGTCAGCGGGGATAGCCATGATCTCCGGGTAGTTCCGCCGCGCCGCGCCCAGCTAAGTGAGGATGCAAGAATCCTCCTGACTCTTGGGAGGGGTTGCCGGTGACCCAAAGAAAGAGTGCAACACCGGCAACCCAGCAACTGCTGGAAGAGGACAAGAACTAGCGCACCCTCACTTAGGTCCAGCCAGGATGAGCAGAAGATCCATCACGTTGGTGCGCGTAGGACCTGTTACAACGAGGTCCCCCAAAGCTTTGAAGAAGCGGTACGAGTCATTGTTCTCCAGATAGGCGCGGGGAGACATCCCCGCCTCACGCGCCCGTGTCACGGTGTCGCCGAACGCCATGGCGCCCGCCGCGTCAGTCGGGCCGTCGGTCCCGTCGGTGCCCGCAGCCAGCACGAGCACGTCCGGCAGGCCCTCGATATCGAGGGCGGCCGCCAGGGCAAGCTCCTGATTCCGCCCACCAAGCCCCGTCCCCCGGAGCGTCACGGTGGTTTCACCACCGGCGAGCACACAGGCGGGTTTCGCCACAGGCCGGTCGCTCGTCGAGACCTCGCGCGCGATCGCGGCCATCACGCGCCCGACCTCCCTTGCTTCCCCCTGTATGCACGACGACAGCACAAGGGGATGGTACCCCAGCTCTTCCGCAGCCCGCGCCGCGGCGTCAACTGCTATGGCGTTGCTCGCAACGATGATGTTGGCTACGTTCCTGAAGAGAGGATCTCCCGGCTTCGGCGTCTCGGGAACCTCGCCCCGCGCGCCCGCCTCGAGACGGCGCCTCACGGCGCCGGGGATGCGATCCAGTACTCCGTGGCGCTCGAGGACCTCCCAGGCCCCGGAGAACGTGCTCGTATCCGGCACGGTTGGGCCTGACGCGATGACGTCGAGATCGTCCCCGATGACGTCGGAAAGGATGAGCGAAACCACCTGGGCAGGTGCGGCGGCCCGGGCCAAACCGCCCCCTTTTACCAGGGAGATGTGTTTCCTGACCGCGTTCATCTCGTGAATCGTGGCGCCGCAGCTCAGCAAGGCCTGCGTCGTCCCTTGCTTGTCCAAAAGCTCGATGCCTGGGGCGGGAAGCGGCATGAGGCTCGAGCCACCACCTGAGATCAGGCAGATCACGAGGTCGTTTACTCCGGCCTCGCGCGCGAGGTCGAGCATCTCGCGTGCGCCCTCGAGGCCCGCGGCGTCGGGCACAGGGTGTGCCGCTTCCCGGACGCGGACCTTCTTCAGAGTCTCCGCGTGGCCGTACTTGACGTTTACGAGACCCGCCGTGACACGGTCCTCCAAGACCTCCTCCACGGCGAGGGCCATTCGCGCGCTTGCCTTCCCGGCGCCCACCACGAAGATACGCTCGATCCGTGCGAGGTCGTACGATCTCCCGCCCACTTCCAAGGTGTCGCCCTTCCGGTGAATGTGGCTCTTCACAGCCTCGTAAGGGTCGACCGCGACGAGGGCCTCGTTGAGGATCCCGAGGGCGTCACGGCGCAGACCGTCTCTCCCAACGGATGTCCGACTCTCACCCGAAGCCGTTCTCGAAACCATTTCACAGGCCTCCTATCCCGGTCCGCAGACCAGCCACAAGACTCCATATCCCGACCCAGGACCCAGCCTTGACCCAGCTTTGAGCCAACCTCGAGCCAGGGAAGCTCTTCATTCCCCGGCCCCCCGGTCCAGCCTCCGCCTCCTAGACCTCCGCCCTGCGGTGCAACGTCCACGACGACGACCCGTATTTCCGGGAAATAAGGGTGCTTGCCAGGGCAAGCTCATCCCCGGAGATCTCCCCCTCCACCAGCTCAATCGGGGCGATGTGAGAGCTCATCCCCGCGATGATCGCGTCTTCGACCTCTCGGAAACCCACCGGGCGGCCCAGGATCTCAGAGATCGAGGTCGCATGGGACCGGAGGTGGTTCACGGCTGCGGCCCTTTCCTCGTCTGAGGCGAACTTCAGGAGCCTGCAGAGCTTGTCGGCGTCGAGTTCGATGAGAATGGACCCGTGCTGGAGAAACACGCCCATGAGCCGCGCCTGGGCGCTGCCCACCAGTTTCCGTCCGCCGGAGACCACCTCGTACCAGGACGGCGAGTCGAAACACGCCCCTGTGCGTAGGGCTCCGGCTGCGTCATCACCCGCTCCCGAGGCGGCGGTCCGGCCCGGCTTGTCGTTTTCGTCGCGCCCGCGAATCTGCGCTTCGACCCCGAGAAGTCGCAGACCCCTTATGATCCCCTGCGTCGCGAGGCTGAACGACGCCCCCATGTCCCGCGGAAGCGCGGGGTCTTCTTCGCTCATGATGAGACTGTACGTGACTTCGACATCGTGCAGCACAGCCCTGCCTCCCGTTGGCCGGCGCACCACGTCGACTCCGAGGCTCTCGCACGCTTCAGCGTCAACGTCTCTTTCGAAGGACTGCACGCGGCCGAGGGAGAGGCTCGGAGGATCCCACTCGAAGAGCCTGAAGGTGGGCGGGGAGAGGCCCTTCGCCACGTGGACCATCACCGCCTCGTCCACAGCCATGTTCCATGCTCCGTACTTGTGTCCCGTACGAAGGAGCCTCCAGTGCATTCTGCGATCCCTCACAGCCCCTCATCAAATCCTTCATCAAAGACAGTCTTTCGACAACCCCGCCTCGCGCAGCGCTCTCTCTGCCTCAGCACGGGTGAGCGGCCTGGGGTAGTTGTACATCGTGCCACCCGGCCGTTCGTTGTAGTACGGCCTGTTGCAACCGGGACAGCCCGATGTCTCGAACGGCGTGCCTGTGAGGGCGATCTCGAGCAGCCTCTCGCGGTTCACGCCGAAGCCGGCGATCCGCCCGTTGCTGAAGGTGAACTCCTCTGCGTCCCAGAGCCTGTTCACAATGATGTGCCGGGCCAGCTGCACGCGGCGGTAGGTGTCGATGGGAGGCTGCGGAACTCCCTCCATCGCCGTGCCCCTCACCGGAGTGAACGCGAAAAGGCCGATGGTGATGCCGCTGTCCGCGAGGCGCCGCATCACACGCACAAGGTCCTCCTCGGTTTCGCCCAGGCCCACGATGAGGTGAGTGCTGATCCTTCCCGGGAAGAGGCGCGCGGCCTCCTCGAGCAGAAAGACCGTCCCCTGCCACGACCCCGGCTTGGTCCTCGAGTGAATATCCGCACAAGCCGCGTCCAGGGCGATCCCGATCGCGTCCGCTCCAAGAGCCAGCACTTCCTCCACCTCGTCCACGGCGGATGGGTGATGGGAAATGGATATCCGGAACCGCCCGTCTCCGTCGCGGCGGACGGCGTCGAGAGCAGGGATGAGCCGTCGAAGCATGCGCCGGGCTCCGGGAGTGCGCGTAACCTGGACGCACACGCGCTTCAAGGTGGATAGACGCCGGGCGGCAAGCGCTTCAAGCGCTTCAAGGACCCGCCCCACCTCGAACTCGGGCCAGACAACCCGTGACAGGAGGCCGTCCGGGGAGGCGCTCGTCCTCGCCTGGGGGCAGAAAGCGCAGTCCGCGGCGCACCGGCCGCCTGTCAAGAGGTACACCGTGGTAGGCGCATCGTCGAGACGGGCGTTGAGAAGGCCCAGCACTGCGGCGCTCCCCGTTGACACCCTGATCTTGTCGTTCAAAACGCGCAGCACTCCTCTCGCCACCCTGCGGAAAGCCCGAGCGCCTCCGCTACCTCCCTCGCCGCCGGGGACGGTGCCACTATCCTGTTGACGCCCGCGCGAACCGCAAGCTTGTCGAGGATGTCGCGGTAGCTGCCCCTCGGGCGCATGCATCCCAGGTATATGGGCGTCGCGGGGAACATAACCCGGGCTTGGGCCATGACCCTCGCGGCAAACTCGGGGTCAGGCGGCTCGTGGGACTCGTACGACGTCCCTGGGGTGGGAGTGAAGACGATGAATATAATGGCCTCCACGCCGAGACGCGCGAGAGCGCGGAGCGCTTCGACCTCGCCCGAAGGCTCACCGCCCCGGAGCCCGATGCAGATGTGCGGCACCACCCGCACGTGGCGCCGCAACATGGCGTAGGTTGAAAGAAAGTCCCCCGCCGACGCGTCGAGGCCGTACACCTCTTGGATCGTCGCGTCATCCGCCACAAGATCGAACGATACCACTGGGCTGAGCGGGGCAAGCTCTACCACGTCCTCCTCGTGCGCGAGTCCGAGGTGGAGGTTGAGCCTGCAACTCGCGCCGAGCTCCCTGATGGTATCGATGTGCGCCGTCACCGGTACTCTGCCTCGCCTGTCGCAGCCCCCGCTCACCAGGCAGCTCGAGACTCGCTCCGCGGACACGAGCTCCCGCCACCTCCCGATGGGGAGCATGTGCTTCAGGTAGTGGCCGCCGCAGTGGGCGCACCCCAGTTCGCACGCGCCCCCGGTGACGCTCAGCACGGCGGTTCGCACCGGGTTCACCCACTCTATCTCCTGCCCGAAAGCCGACCGTCTGAGGTCCCACGCCCTGTCCAGAAGCGCCTCGAGCGAAGGCGAGGCCGGGTCGTGTTCTCTTCTCAAGTGCCTCATTCCTGTCCATGTTTCCGCCATCTCCCACGCAACTGGTGTGGGCAGGCGGGCGTCCTCGTCTGTCTTCCGGCGATTGGGTGATGGCTGGTTTTCTGAGCCTTCACCCGGCCCGCTCTTGTGAACCGGCGGCGCCTCCTTACTCCTGCGGCTCCCCTTGGTCGTGCGGTCTCCAGCGCAGCACGGGCCTGCGCGCCGCGGTGACATCGTCAAGCCTTCCGACCACCATCTTGTGCGGTGCTGAGTGCAAGGTTTCCGGATCCTTCTCCGCAAGCTTCGCAATCTCTGTCATGGCGTTCACGAACGAGTCCAGCGTGTCCTTGGACTCCGTCTCGGTGGGTTCCACCATGATGGCTTCCTTCACGATGAGCGGGAAGTAGACAGTCGGCGCGTGGAACCCGTAGTCCAAGAGCATCTTGGCTATGTCCGCGGTGTGAACCCCGGCCGCCAGCTGATACGCCGCTGAGAGAACGAATTCGTGCTTGCAGTGTCGATCATACGGCAGGTGGTAGTAGGGCGCAAGTCTCCTCATGAGGTAGTTCGCGTTGAGGACCGCGTTCTCGCTCGCCTCACGCAAGCCCTCTGCGCCAAGCGCTCTAATGTATGCGTAGGCTTTCACCATGACGTTGAAGTTCCCATAGAAGGCCTTGACCTTCCCGATGGACCGGGGCCTGTCGTAGTCGAGAACGAACTTGCCGTCCCTCTTCTCCACCACCGGGACGGGCAGGAAGGGGGCGAGCGCCTTCTTCACCGCCACCGGGCCTGACCCCGGTCCCCCGCCACCGTGGGGCGTGGAGAACGTCTTGTGGAGGTTGAAGTGGAGCACGTCGAACCCCATGTCTCCGGGCCGCGCGATGCCCATGATGGCGTTCATGTTGGCCCCGTCATAGTAGAGAAGGCCGCCCGCATCGTGCACGATCTTCGCGATCTCCACGATGTTCTCGTCGAAGAGACCGAGGGTGTTGGGGTTCGTGAGCATGAGAGCGGCAGCTTCGTCGGACATCACCGCCCGCAACGAATCCAGGTCCACTCCTCCGCGCTCGTCCGACTTCACCTCGACCACTTGGTACCCGCAGAACGCGGCGCTCGCAGGGTTCGTGCCGTGCGCGGAGTCGGGGACTATCACCTTCGTGCGCTTCGCGCCATCCCCGCGGCTCTCGTGGTACGCCTTGATGATCATGAGCCCCGTGAGTTCGCCGTGAGCACCCGCTGCCGGCTGGAGCGTGGCTTCGTCCATGCCTCCGATCTCGCACAGATACCGCGCGAGCTCGTACATGAGCTCAAGGGCCCCCTGGACGAGCTCCTCCGGCTGGTAAGGGTGGAGGTTGGTGAACCCCGGAAGGGCCGCGGCGTCCTCGTTGACCTTGGGGTTGTACTTCATCGTGCACGAGCCGAGCGGATAGAACCCCACGTCAACACCGTGGTTGCGCTTGGAAAGGTTCGTATAGTGGCGCACGAGGTCGACTTCGCTTACCTCCGGCAAGGAAGCGGCGCTCTTGCGGAGCGCCCAGTCGGGGAGAACCCCGGCGGGATCCTTCCGGGGGACGTCGCACTGAGGCAACGAGTATGCTTTCCTGCCGGCCTCGCTCCGTTCGAAGATGAGCGGCATGGTCATGTCAATCCCTCCAGTGCGCGGCAGAGTGAGTCGATCTCATCTTTCGTGCGCTTCTCCGTCACGGCGATGAGCATGACATCGTGAAGGTCCGGGTAGTACCGGCCGAGCGGCAGCCCGCCGAGGACGCGCGAGCGCAGAAGGGCGGCGTTCGCCTGCTCCGGCGGAACCGGCATCCGCACCGCGAACTCCTTGAAGAACGGAGCCGGGCTTGCCGGCGCGAACCCGGGAATCGCTGTGATCCTGTCGAAGGCGTAGTGCGCCTTTTGCAGGCAGAGGTCGGCGACCTCTCTTGTGCCGTCCTTCCCGAGCCACGAGAGGTACACCGCCGCGGCGAGGGCCGAGAGGGCCTCGTTGGAACAGATGTTGGACGTCGCCCGTTCCCTCCTGATATGCTGCTCCCTGGCCTGGAGAGTCAGAATATAGCCCCGCCGCCCCTGGGAATCCCGGGTCTCGCCCGCGACGCGTCCCGGCATGTTCCTGATGAGTTCCTGGCGGCAGGTGAGAAACCCAAGATACGGTCCGCCGAAGCTCATCGCGCTGCCGAGCCCCTGGCCTTCGCCGACGGCGATGTCAGCCCCGTATTCCCCGGGAGGGGCGAGGATGCCGAGGGAGATCGGGTCGACGCACGCCACGAACAGCGCCCCGTGCCTGTGGGCGATCTCCGCGGCCGCGGCCATTGCCTCCACCGAGCCGAGGAAGTTCGGGCTCTGCAGGACCACGCAAGCGGTCGTGGAAGACACGAGCCGCTCGAGTTCCTCGAGATCGGTGGAGCCGTCGCGCATCCCGGCCTCTGCCACGTCGATGCCCAGGTTCCTGGTGTAGGTCTTGAGCGTGGCTCGGTACTCCGGGTGCACCGCGACGGAGGTCACCACCTGCTGACGGCGGGTTTGGCGGCACGCCATCGCCGCCGCCTCCGCGACCGCCGTCGCCCCGTCATAGAGAGACGCGTTGCTCACGTCCATCGCGGTGAGCTGGCACATGAGCGTCTGGTACTCGAAGATGGCCTGGAGCATCCCTTGGCTTATCTCTGCTTGATAGGGAGTGTAAGCGGTGTAGAACTCGGAGCGCGAGACGATGTGCCTCACGACGCTGGGCACGAAATGGTCGTATGACCCGGCTCCGAGGAACGACACCAGCTCGTCCGTTGTCGTGTTCTTGCCGGCAAGGGCCGCCATGTGACGTGCAAGTTCATACTCGGACATGGCTTTCGGCAGGTGGAGGTCTCTCCCGAGTCTCACCTCCCGCGGGATGTCCGAGAAGAGCTCATCCACGCTAGAGACTCCGATCTGCGCGAGCATTTCACTACGGTCCCGGTCGGTGTGGGGCACGTAGTTCATCCTTTGCTCGCCTCCTCGGCAACGAAGGCTTCGTACTCCGCGGCGCTCATGAGGCCGTCCAGCTCGCTCAGATCGTCCATCTCGATGACCGCCACCCACCCATCCCCGTAGGGATCGTCGTTGATGCGCTCAGGGTGCTCCTCCAGCGCCCGGTTGACCTTGGAAACCTTGCCGCTCACGGGGGCGAACACCTGATCGGCGGTCTTCATCGAGTCGAGGTCCGCCAGCGGGGTGCGCTGCTTCACCACAGCCCCCTCTTCCGGGAGTCCGACTCCCACGATCGCGCCCAGCTGCTCCTGGGCATAGGAGGTGATACCCACGGTCGCAAGGCGACCCTCCACCCGAACCCACTCGTGCTTTTCGGTGTACTTCAGGTCCTGGGGATACATCCTTCTCATCCTCCTTCCGAAATCGCCGGTTGCTTGTCTGTTTCCTCCCTGTGACATGTCTCCCTCGCCGGCGGCGGGGAGAGGCCGTCTGCGCACTTGGCTGGACAGCGCCGCCCAGGAATGTATTTTCGTTCCACGTGAAACACATCAAGTCCGCGCATGCCCGCCTTGCCGCCGCCGTCCGTAGCCGCTGGCGGCGACCCGCTCCCGGGCTTACTTCGCCTTGCGAACGCGCGGCCTTACGAAGGGGGGCCTGACAGCTTCGGCGGGGACCCCTTTGCCCCGGATCACAACGTCGAAGCGCGTTCCAGGCTTCGCCATTTCGGGCGGCACGAAGCACATCCCTATGCCCACGCCCAGGGAGGGTGAGAGCGATCCGCTCGTGGTTTCGCCCACGACCTTGCCGTCCTTCGCCACCTCACAGTGTGCCCTCGGCACGCCCCTCTCCAGCAGTTTGAAACCTGTGAGGCGCCGGGAGAGCCCCCTGGCCTTTGCCGCCGCGAGCGCGTCCCTCCCGATGAACCCCGCCTTGTCCATGGCCACGACCCATCCGAGCCCCGCTTCCAGCGGGTTGGTGCCGGGATCTAGTTCGTGGCCGTACAGCGCGTAACCCATCTCGAGCCTCAGTGTGTCCCGCGCTCCGAGGCCGACAGGCTCAATGTCGAACTTCCGCCCCGCTTCCATGAGGGCATCCCACATGTGTTGTGCGTAGCAGGGGCTGAAGAACAACTCGAATCCGTCTTCTCCCGTGTACCCCGTACGCGAGATGATGCAGTTCACCCCGGCGACCTCGCCTTGCGTGAAGTGGTAGTAGTAAAGCTCGTCCAGCGGCACACGAGTAAGCTCCGCCAGCACCGCCGCGGAGTCAGGCCCCTGAATCGCGAGGAGCGCGGTTTCCGCCGAGAGGTCCGTGACTGCGACGTTCCCTGCGGCGTGAGACTTCAGCCAATCCAGATCTTTCGACGCATTGGAAGCATTTACCACCAGGTAATAACGATCTTCCATCCTGCAAACGAGGATGTCGTCCACAGCACCGCCGTCAGGGTAGCACATGACCGAGTACTGCACCTGGCCGACCTCGAGCCGGGACGCGTCGTTCGTGGTAACCTTCTGGACAAGAGCCAGCGCGTCTGGGCCGCTCACCTCGATTTCACCCATGTGAGACAGGTCGAACAGCCCCACCTTCTCCCTGACATTCCTGTGTTCCTCGAGTATTCCCCGGTAATGGACGGGCATGTGCCAGCCGCCGAACTCGATCATTCGCGCACCGTGGCGCACGTGCACATCGTGAAACGGTGTCTTCTTCAACTGGGCGTCGTCTGAACCCACCTCGCTCACCTCCCGCGTTTCTTTCTTGCTCACCGCTCCGGGGCCCGGACATCCACCCCTCCGCCGGGCCCTGGAAAACGCAAAACGGGCAAACGCGTTGCCCGTTTCTCTGTCCTGACGCCTGAGAGATTCCCCCGCCAACTGCCCAGGGCGGGTAGGTTACCCCGTCGGCGGCACCTCCGGCGTACATCGGCTCGTCCCATACAAGTTACGTACGCATATGGGAGCAACGGAGGCGCCTCTCCAGAGTGCCGTCAGCGAAGGTGCTTTTGCCTGAGAGTTTGGACGCGCGCGTGGCAAACGTGCGTCTTGCTCCTTCGGCTCTCACGCGCCGCCTCTGCGCCCGCTGTGTCAGCGGGGTCGCCCGCGGTCGCGGAGCATCTCCCTCCGTCTTCATCCGGCCGCTATTCTGTTCGCTATTCTCTTCCTGTACCTTCCGTACCTATCTATATTAGCTCTGAACCCCGGAATTCCTTCCCGACGGCCCGCCCGGAACGTGATTTCTGAGGAACTCTGCCGCACTCTCCGGCGTGGTCACATTGATGTACATGCCCATCCCGAACTCGAACCCCGCCGCCACCGTCAGCTTCGGGAAGATCTCGATGTGCCAATGATAGAACCCTTCACACTGCTCGCGAGGCGGCGCAGTGTGAAGGATATAGTTGTATGGCGGGTCCTGCAGCCCCGTGCCGACCGCGCCGAGCACGTCCACGAGGACCCGGCCCAGCTCGCGGTAGCTCAATGGATCGAGGTTCTGGAAGGACGGGGAGTGCGCTTTGGGCAGCACCCACGTCTCGAAGGGCATCTTCGAGGCATACGGCTCCAGCGCGATGAACTCGGGCGTCTCAACCACGACCCTGACACCGGCTTCGAGCTCCTGGCGTACCATGTCGCAGAAAACGCACCGGCCCGTCGACTCGTGGTGATGCCTTGCACCGGCAAGTTCCTCGAGGACGACAGGCGGCACCAGCGGCACCGCCGCGATCTGGGAATGGGGGTGTTCCAGTGACGCTCCGGCGTCCCTTCCATGGTTCCTGAAAACGAGGATGTACCTGATGTCAGGAGCCGCGGCGAGAGCCCGATAACGATGGCAGTACGCCCGTATGACCTCCGCCATCTGGTCATGCGACATGGTCGCCGGGCTGGCATTGTGGACGGGGGACTCGATGATCACCTCATGCGCCCCTGTGGCGGGCCTCACGCTGAAGACGCCCGACGTCGAGGCTTGAACCGTAGGCTTCCATGTGAGGGCGGGGTACTTGTTCGGCACGCCCCTCACCCACCAGCCCTCCTGGTCCGGTCGCGTACCGTCATGCCGGAAGGAAAAGATCTCCGGCGGGGTCTGCGCCTCGTTGCCAGGGCAGAACGGGCACGTATCGCTTCTCTCGGGGCGGACCTTACCCACCGCGATGTCCTCATGGGTGAAGTCCTTCGGTCTCTTGGCACGCTCGGTGGCTACTAGCACCCACCGCCCCGTCACAGGGTCAAGCCTCAGCTCAGGCACTCACTGACCCTCCCCGCGTGACTTGCGTCCTACGACATGGCGAAAGCCTGATGTCGCCGCGCTTGCGACGGCAACATTTTACCTCCCGCGCCAGCACACTTCAAGTGCCGGGGCGATATTATGATGGTACGGAATTACGGAGTCGCGTGACAAAAGGAGGATCCCCGGTGTATCGCCTGCTCGAAAGGATCGTCGGCCCCCTCTTCAAGTGGCGCAAGAAAACCTGCATCCTTGTGGTGAGGCGCCGGGTGTGACCTCTCGCTCCAAGCGTGCGGCCTTGTGAAGCCCTGCGCGGGCTCGGCTCGGACGTCCCAGGCCGCGCGGCCCGGGTCCCATGCTACCAGGCTCTGGGCTTGCAGAGGATCTCCTCAACCCTGAGACCGAATAGATTGTTTGAATGCTCAGGCACGATGATCGCCGCGGTGTCGGCTCCTGTGCTCGTCCCGCCGACGGCCACCACCCGCTCGCCGTAAGGCACGAGCCCTGCGTCCAGGGCCATGATGGAGATCTCCACACACACTTTGAGCCCCTGGCCCAGCATCCTGAGGGCCGCCGCGATTATCTCAGGCGGGTACACGCCCCCGAACTTCAACCTGAACGAGCGGTCCACTCCCGCGAGCGCGTGCGTGGTGGTGAGGACCTTCACCCCGCGCGAGGTGAGGTCTTGCCTCACTTCAGGCGGCATCTCGTCTACGCCTGGACCGCTGAAGCCCACGTGATGCGTGACGCATATAATCGAGAGATCCGTAGCGCCGATCTCGAGGGCCTTTCTCGCGGTCGTCCCGGAACTCGACGCGATCACTAGATAGCGTATGCTCTCGCGTCTTGCAGCCTCGACGGCGATCCTCAAGGTCTCGAGGGTATTCTCCGGACCAGCTTTGGCCCATGTCACTTCGACCACCTCCAGCAACATGCCGACTCCCGGACACTCGAACAGATATCGAATATCGGCGTCCCCTGACCAGGCACACCGCGTCCACCGGGCACCGGGCAGGCCGCGGCACGCCCGCCCCGGGCGGCTGGCCGGGACTCCCGGCAGGGTCCTTGTGATCCTCATGCCTTCTCATGCCTTGAACGCGAGCCGCGCCAGGATCAGCGCGACCGCGATGGCAGGCAGCATGTTCGCCACATGGATCTTCTTGACACCCAACATGTCCACGCCGATTCCGACGATCAGCAAGCCGCCCACCGCCGTCATCTCCCGGACGGCCGCGTCGCTGAGGAACACTTTGATGCTCGTGGCCGCAAGGGTCAGCGCGCCCTGGTACACGAGGATCGCCCCCGCGGACAGCGCGACTCCTACGCCGAGGGTGGCGGCGAAGGCGACGGAACAGAACCCATCCATTATCGCCTTTGTCACCAGGATGCGGTAATCCCCCGTTAGGCCGTCCTGAATCGACCCTAGGATGGCCATGGGACCGACACAGAAAAGGAGGCTCGCCGCGATAAACCCTCTTGCGAGCGCGCCGCTCTCGCCACGGGCGAAGCGGGCCTCCACTCTAGACGCGGTCCGCTCCAGCCACCCTTCGATGTCCACGGCGGTCCCGACGGCGGAACCGATGGCCATGCTGAAGAGGGCCACGAGCACATTCTTGGTCCCCAAGGCCATGCTCATCCCGATGAAAAGGGTGAAGATACCTATACTCTGCACAACCGTGTGAGATATCCTGTCCGGTGTCCTCTTTCTCAATGCGAGCCCGAGCGCGGTGCCCGCTAGTACAGTCGCGACGTTTATTGCGGTCCCGGTCAATCTTGGTTACCTCCTGCTGTCTTCTGCTCCGTCCCATTGCTCCTGTCGCTGCCGCGATCCAACCCAGGGAGGTGGTGCGTCGAATGGAAGCAGGGCCCCGACCGGCTCGCGCCTATCGGCAGCGGCGGTCTTCGAGACGCCCAATCGGCCTCACGGCGCGAGGGGCCGGATCGCGAGGGGCCGGATGATGTAGGCGACCCCGTTCCTCCACGCCCGGAGGAGCTCTTCTCTCTTGTATACTACGTGTCCCTCCGCCTCCGTCCTGCCCGCCGGGTCGTTCACGATCACGTCCCCATCTTTGGTAAAGCCCCTCACCAAAATGAGGTGGCCGGACGTGCTCGTAAGCGGCCCGCCCTTCAGCTGCCCCGGTCCGAACCTTATGGAGATGATGACCGGGCGGCCGGCCGCTATCTCTGCCTGCACCGGCTCGAACCCGGGAAAGCGCGTCACATATGCTTCGAAGCCGTAAAGGGCAGCCGCGGCCGTGTTGAACGGCCAGTTGCCGTAGATGGAGTTCAGGCTGTCGTAAGCCTGCGCGGCCACGGTACCCGTGGGGACGGAGACCCCGTGGTATTCCAGAGCCATCGCCACGCACGTGGGAGAGCATATGCGCCCCGCGATCGAGGGGCCTTCGCTCCGCTGCGACCTGAACGGCACCGGGAGATCCCTCACCCACGGGGCCTGCGCCGGGTCGGAGGGCGGGGCGAACGCGGGCACCGCCGCCTCGTTCGTGGTGTCCGCGTAGCACAGGGCTACCAGCCTCAACACAGGGGTGGCGTCACGATTCTCGGAGACAAGGGTGATGCGGTACTGAAGGACGGAGGCTTTCGAACTCAATTCGAGCGTATCCTCGTTCACGAAACCCGAGGCGTCTTTCTTGAGCCCGGGCGCGCCGGGGGATCGCAGTTTTCCCCAACGCGCTATCTCGTACCAGCTCGTCCAGCGGGAGTCGTCAAAGCCCGCGCGCACCTCGATGACCGCCCCCGTTCCCTCCGGAGCTGTAATGTTCCACGAGGGAACCACGTTGTTGAAGGCGAACGCCGTCCGGAGAGGTCTCGAGGTCACCGTGCCCGTTGCGGCGTACCCTCCGGGCCCTTTTTCGAGGGCCAGGCCTCCAGTCCACCCGCTGGCTCCGCGAGCCCCCTCGCTCGGAGCCGCCGAACGCGCGTCCGCGCGCCACGCCACACCTACGCACTGAGCGCCGGCGAAATCGGACTCGAGGGAATGCTTGATCGTATCGCTCACGGGAGCGGCCAGTGCCGGGCATGAAGACAACGCAACCAGCGCGACCAGCGCGATGCCGAGAGGAGCGATGGTGAAGAAACCCATGCCGTAACACACGTGTCCCGCGATCATTGACAGCCTCCTCCTCTCCCCTTACAAGCCCGCTTGCCCGGGTGCCCTCTTTTTCTTTGAGCCGGCGGCAGCCTTCCGGCGGCGGGTGGGCGTGGAGCGGCTTCGTGCCCCGCTCGGCCGCCGGCCGGGGTGCGCTCGTCCTCCGTTTCATCTCCGTCGCGCGTATTCATGCGCGTTCGTAGGGTTCGGTGCGCCGACGGGCCAGAGCCCCGGTGCGCTGCGGACACGAGCCGCCCCCTCATCCGGGTCGCCGCGGCTCGCTGTCGTGAGAGTAGCTTTTCTACGGTAGACGCCGGTTTACCTGCTTGCCTTGCGCTCCTTTTCTCCTTGGACGGGGTGCCCTGCGCGAGGTCGCTCACGCCCATCGCCCGCGGGCCACGCCCGGCGCTCACGCCCACCGCTCACACCCGCCGCTCACACCCGCCGGCCGCCCCACCTGCGCCCACCTGCGCCGGCCCGCGGGGCCGGGGGCCATGGGGGCGCTGACGCCCTGTGGTGGGTCGCGCCAGCGGCGTGTGACCCGGTCGGAGCCGCCCGCGTGTTGCCTTTGTCTGGCGGGTATGCTATAGTTGAGACATCCGAATTTCGCCCGACAATGGTGATGAAGGGGCCGCCGCGAACCACGGCGTCAAGAGAGCAAGCCAACAGCTGAGAGGCTTGCCGCACGGGTCGATGGCATCCCACCCTGGAGCCGCGAACGACGAGTTCGACGGAGTCCCACCGTTAGCGGGAAGCCTGCGCCGGCGCACTGCGCGGCGACGCGGCGCAGGGGTGAGCGGGCGGCTGTGTTGCCGTACGTGGCAGCGCAGCGCCAAGCGGGGTGGCACCGCGGAGGTCCAGGCCTTCGCCCTCGACAAGGGCGAAGGCCTTACTGTTGTCCGCAGTCCTGCTTCGAGGCGTGGACGGACGCCCGCGGGAGACGATGAGGGCTAGACCGTAAGAGGTCATACCATTACGCTACGAAGGAGGGTGGATGGCGCTGAGGTCCTTTGCCGTCATAGGAATCGCACGGTCTTCCATCCCGCGTCGGACGGTCGTGCGGGCAAGGATCTGAACGGGCGCCGGATGGAATGATGGAGAAGCAGGAGGGTTTCGTTGAGCACATAGCGTCCAAGGCGGAAGACTTCTCGCAATGGTACACCGACGTAATCCTCAAGAGCGAACTAGCGGACTACGCTCCCGTGCGTGGCTGCATGGTCATACGGCCATATGGGTACACGCTTTGGGAGAACATGCAGGCGCGCCTCGACGCCCGCATCAAGGCGACGGGACACAAGAACGCGTACTTCCCCCTCTTCATCCCCGAGAGCTTTCTGCGCCGGGAGGCGCAACACGTGGAGGGCTTCGCCCCGGAGGTAGCCTGGGTGACGCGGGCGGGCAGCGAAGACCTTGCCGAACCCCTCGTCGTGAGGCCGACGTCGGAGACGGTCATCGGGTACATGTACTCGAAATGGATTAAGTCCTGGCGCGATCTGCCCGTCCTCATCAACCAGTGGGCGAACGTCGTCAGGTGGGAGAAGACCACACGTTTGTTCCTCCGGACGTCGGAATTCCTCTGGCAGGAAGGGCATACCTGCCATCGTACCGCCGAGGAAGCTGAGGAAGAGACCATCAAGATGCTCGAGGTCTACCGCAGCTTTCTCACGGATGACCTGGCCATTCCGGTGATCGCGGGCAGAAAGACTGAAAAGGAGAAGTTCGCGGGGGCGGTAAGGACCTACTCCGTGGAGGCGCTCATGACCGACGGGAGGGCGCTTCAGGCGGGCACCTCGCACAACCTGGGCCAGAACTTCGCGAAAGTCTTCGACATCACCTTCCTGGACCAGGACGATCAGCTCAAGCACGTCTGGCAGACCTCCTGGGGCGTCTCGACGAGGCTCATCGGCGGAATCATCATGGTCCACGGGGACGAACGCGGTCTTGCCCTTCCGCCGCGGGTCGCGCCCACACAGGTGGTCATCGTGCCCATCATGCCGCCCGCGGCGCGGGAAACGGTGCTCGCCGCGGCCCACGACATCGAGGCGCGCCTCGCGAAGGTGTGCAGGGTGGATGTGGACGCCCGCGAGGAGTTCTCGCCCGGCTGGAAGTTCAATGAGTGGGAGCTCAAAGGGGTCCCGGTCAGACTGGAGATCGGGCCGCGCGACATCAAAGCGGGGCACGTGGTGCTCGTGAGGCGCGACACCGGGGAGAAGATGACCGCAAGCATGGATTGCCTCGAACGGGCCGTCGAGGACTTGCTGGCCTCTGTCCAGAAGGGACTGTACGAACGGGCGAAGCGGTTCATGGACCAGAACACCCATCGCCTCGAGGACTACGACGAGTTCAAGAGGGTCATGGAGACGCAGAGGGGTTTCGTGTACGCGCCCTGGTGCGGCCATCAGGAATGCGAGGCCGCCATCAAGGAGGAAACCGGCGCCAGCATCAGGTGCATCCCGCTGGACTCACGAGCCGGCTCCGGGAGATGCATTCGCTGCGGGTCCGAGACAGACCTCTGGGTGTATCTTGCAAAGGCCTATTGAGCCAAGCGGACCGCGCCCGGGCCTCGTCCGGAGTGGCCCGGTGGTGCACGCGGCACTAGCCTACCCGCGACTGCCGCCGTGCGTGGGCGGCGGGATGTGCTCGCGGAGGCCGGCGATTCGGGGATGTACGGTGACCGGCGGTAGGCCTATCGCCTCCCGCCGGTCCTTCCCGAAAACACCGCGGTGATGAGCCGCACACTGTAAGCCCACGGGAAGGGCCTCATCAGGACGGTAAACGAGAGTCCGATTTGAGATGGCGCGTGGAGATCTCTCTGATGACGTCGAGCACATAGAGGATGTTTTCCCGGGAAATATGCCTGTGAGTGACCATCCTGACGCCTGTCGGAGGACGCTCCGAGGCCCTGACGTTGTATTCAGCGAGTTCCTTGAGGAAGGACCGGGTATCGAGGCCGAGGCCGGCTACGTCGAAGTAGACCATGTTGGTCTGGACGGTCTCCAGGTCAACGCCGATTCCGGGGATGTCCGCAAGCCCCTCCCCCAACAAGCGGGCGTTCTGATGATCCTCCCTCAGCCGGTCCACCATTTTCTCCAGCGCGACTATGCCTGCGGCGGCAATGACGCCCGCCTGGCGCATGCCGCCCCCGACCAGCTTGCGACACTTTCGCGCCCGCTCGATGAAGTCCCGGTTTCCCACGAGAACCGAGCCGACCGGCGCGGAAAGGCCCTTCGAGAGGCAGAACATGACCGAGTCGAACGGCCGGGCGATCTCGCGCGCGTCCACCCCCAGCGCGATGGCGGCGTTGAAAATCCTGGCGCCGTCCAGGTGGGTGGCAAGACCTCTTGACCGCGCGATGTTGCAGATGGCGACCATGACGTTGAGGGGGGTGACCGTGCCGCCCCCTCGATTGTGAGTGTTCTCCACAGCGACCAGGCGCGGCGTGGGGTAGTGGATGTTGGCGCCTCTTATCGCAGCGGCCACGTCATCCGGATCGAGCACTCCGTGCCTGCCTGGGACGAGCCGTGGCATGACGCCCGCGACCGCGGCCAGGCCGCCGACCTCGTAGTAGTACATGTGGCATTCCGACTCCATGATGACCTCATCCCCGCGCTGGGTGTGCGCGAGCACCGCGACCAGATTACCCATGGTCCCGCTGGCCACGAAAAGACCCGCCTCTTTCCCGAGCCTTTCGGCGGCAAGCGCCTCCAGCCGGTTCACCGTTGGGTCCTCGCGCGTCACGTCATCCCCGAGGGGCGCCGTCGCCATAGCCTGAAGCATCTCTTGCGTCGGAAGGGTGACCGTGTCGCTCATCAGGTTAACCGCTTCTCGCATGATCACGCAACCTCCTTCGACCACCGGTTTTCCCTCAGCCTGCAGCCAGCCTACAGAGCGTGGCTCTCCGGGCGGAACCGGCCTCACGGGTCCTCCGTGCCGGCCCCCGGTGCCCACGATGTTCCTGCCATTCCATGGCACACCGCGATCTCCGCGCACCGATCTCCTGCCGCCCGCCCCCCCGTCTGCACCGCCTTCCGAAAACAGGCCGTTTGGAGCCCGTTTGGAGCGCCCTCGCCGGTCGCCGGGCGTCGTCGTGGGCGCCCTTCACGGAAACGCTGGATGGAGAGGTCGGAGACTCAGAGGATCGACTTGATGAACGTCCTCGCCTCGGGCGTCTTCGGGCTTTCGAACAGCTCGGCCGGGGTCCCTTCCTCTATGAACGACCCCTCGTGCATGAAGAGCGCCCTCTGCGCGACTCGTCTGGCGAACCCCATCTCGTGCGTCACGACGATCATCGTCATGCCGGCCTTCGCCAGATCCTCCATGGCGGCGAGTACTTCCCCTATCAGCTCAGGGTCCAGGGCCGACGTCGGCTCGTCGAAGAGCATCACCTTAGGGTTCATGGCCATGGACCGCGCTATCGCCACGCGCTGTTGCTGTCCGCCCGAGAGCTGGTCTGGGTAAGCGTCGGCTTTCGCCTCGAGCCCGACCTTCCCGAGCATCCCCATACCGATCTCCCTGGCGCGGGCCTCCGGCATCTTCTTCACTATGCGCAGCGCGAGGGTGACGTTGTCGAGGGTCGTGAGATGCGGAAAGAGGTTGAAATGCTGGAAAACGAAGCCCATCTCCTCGCGGAGGGCTTGGAGGTTGGTCCTGCGCGGGTCTATGAGCTCGCCGTCGACCCATACCTCCCCGCTGTCAGGCGGCTCAAGGTAGTTCAGGCACCGGAGGAGCGTGCTTTTCCCCGACCCGCTGCGGCCGAGGATGACGACAACCTCCCCCTTCACCACCTGGAAGTTCACATCGCGAAGCACGTGCAGCCGGCCGAAGTGCTTGTTCAGGCCGACCACTCTGATCATCGGCTCCCCAGCCACCAGGTTCTCCTCCCACGCCGCGCCGCCCCGGCCGGCCGCCTCAGGCCCCCGCCGCCCAGACTGAGTCTGAGTCCTCCCGGGGAGCTCCGCGTCACGGCTCCCGCAGGGTCGGGACCCGGACACAGCTGACCACCCGGCAAGGCGGTTCACCGGCC
Source organism: Clostridia bacterium (assembly GCA_050261175.1). Taxonomy (GTDB): domain Bacteria; phylum Bacillota; class SHA-98; order UBA4971; family UBA4971; genus UBA6256. The sequence continues at coordinate 48,473 of JBLNDA010000125.1, read as the reverse complement.
ATCAAGGAGGTAGCTCCTTGCCACACCGGACCGGCGCAACTCCAGTTTAGAAAAGAATAGCACGTACATGACGGCCGATGCAAGGTACAAGCCCGCTGTCGTCAGAAAAGGCACGGTGTATCCGAAGCGCTCGCTCATGATCCCTCCGGCCACGCTCCCTCCGGCCCAGGCGAGGTTCCAGGCCATGCCCCGGAGACTGCTCAGAAGGGCCCGGTCTTCGGGAGCAACCACCTCCATGCTGAAGCTGCCGTCCACGGGCCCGGCCATGTTCATGAGCGCCGACCGCACGAGCATCGCCGGGACGATCCACGCGATGTCGCCGGCAAGCGCCATCCCGACGAGGAACGGCACCGACGCGAGTTGCGTGAAAGCGACAGTCTTCACTTTCCCCCAGCGTTCAGCCAGAACCGGCGCAAGGAGAGTTCCCGCCATCGTCATGACCATCGATCCTGCGAACACGAGCCCTATCATCGAAGAGCTCGCACCCCTGTCGGCGAGGAACACCGCGAGGAAGGGCACCATTATCCCCGCGCCAAGCGACATCACGCCGGACGTCGCAACGAACCGCCACACGAGGAGGAAGTGCTTCCTCGCGGGCCGGCCGGCGCACTCCGCGAGGTGAGACGCTCCCTCACGGATCCCGGGAGAGCTCCCTTCCTTCAGCGCAATCAACGGCACGGCGGACCCCGCGAGGAAGGCGGCTCCCACTATCATCGTCGCACGGAACGCCGCCGCTCGCGACAGAGACAAGCCCGGCACGAGCGCGACGAAAGCGCCCGGCAACACGCCTCCAAGAGAGTTCCCCACCACCGCCACGGCCAGGAGCATAGTGCTGTTGACGCCGAAGAGATACGCCCGCTCGTCGTCGCCGCTGTTTTCGGCCAGAAACGGAGCAGTGCTCACGGAGGCAAAGGCGGTGCCTGCACCAAGACACGCCTGGAAGAGCAGAAGGGAGGTCCGCGTGGAGGAAAGCGAGACGCCAGCGGCCCCGAGCGCCGCTATGCCTGTCCCGACAAGAAGAGCCTTACGGTGGCCGGTTGCGCGAGCAACCGCCGCGGCGGGAAGGCTTGCGATGCCCGTGACGAGAGCGGCGAACCCTGTCATGACGCCCAGGAAATCGCGGGCATGGCCGAGAGCGACGACATAGAGCGCGAGGACGACCTGGAAGATACCTGACTGCACCGAGGCCAGCGCGCTGCCTAAAAGGAAGAGCCTCGCGTTACTCGAGAACAGGCGAACTTTACGCGTGTATGAAGACAAAGCCAGGGACAAGGTGCCGCGCACGTCTACGTCTCCTCTGTGGGCCGGCCCCAGCTCTTGCTCAGGTACCACTCTTCCTTCCTTGGATCGAAGTAGATGTCCAGCGTCTGGCCGCTGTCAACCGCGATGCGATAGAACCGCCTGCCGTGCTGGTCCCACCAGCTCTTGGAGCGGCCGCGGCCCGACGCGGGCGCGGCGAACGCGGCGTCCTCCCAGATCTTCTTGATCTCCGTGATCTTGTATTCCTTGTCCCTCCACTTGAGGCTGACCGGGTCGAGGCTTTCCCCGGACCGCGTCACCTCGATCTTCTCGTGGTGGAAACCGATCATCGCACCACGGCCTCCTTCGCATCTACCCCCATCGTCTCGGGCCCGTCGTCGTCTGAAAGCGGCATATCCAGCCGCAGCCCGCCGGTGGGCGGCTGACGTTTCTTGCGCGCCGACCCCGCTTTGGTTGTTAGAAGCGGTTTCACCAGCGCCACGATGTCGCGGTGCACCTCGCGCATGGGCCTGTTGCCGTCGACGATCTCCACTCTCTCTCCGCGCCGGCGCAGCTCGCTGATGGCCTCGAGGTAGTGCTCGGCTACCTTCTCGAGCTTCGGCGTCTCCTCGTACAGCTCCACGTGCCATCTTGCCTGGTTTCGTCTCCGCTCCGCCACGAGCGGCGGAACCTGCAGGTAGACCGTGAGATCGGGGACGATGGTCTTGGAGTTGATCTGTTCAAGCCAACGCCTGTCCACGTTGAGCGACTGGTAGGCGAGGGAGGAGAGGACGTAACGGTCGCAGATGACGACTACGCCGCCCTCCAGCTTGGGCCGGATGTCAACCTCGAGGTGGTCTACGCGGTCCGCGGCGAATAGGAGCGCCAAGCACCTCGGGTCGATGCTCTCGAACTTCCCGTTGTGAGACGGAGCGCCGACCCTCTTGGCGAGGATCGTCCGGATGAGCCCGCCCACCGGACCGTCTGTGGGCTCCTTGGTGAGGTGGACTGGGAGGTTGAGCTTTGTCGCTATGTACTCTTTCAGTTTCACGGCCTCGGTAGTGACACCGGAGCCATCTATCCCCTCGATGACGATGAACTTGCCTTTCTCCATCGGCAACTCCTCTTCTTGGGCGCTCGTGCCTGCTTCTTCTAGTATTATACCTTGGCCCCCTTCACATAGCAACGAAGGCGCGTGATGTCGGCAGAGGTGATCATGTCCGAGACGCGAGCCTCTTCGACAGCAGGTCGAGTCCGGTTTCCAGCACGCCCGTGTCCCCGCCGAACCCGACCCTGAGATATCCCTCCATCTCGAAGCACGATCCCGGCACCACCAGGACCCCGTCCTCGGTCACCAGTTCCGTGGCTATCTCGAGAGACGGCACAGCGGCGGCGTACTTGACGAACGCGACCACACCCTCCCTCGGCGGGACGTACCTGACGAGCGCTGAATTCGCTCGGACCCACTCATCGAGCACAGCGAAATTCCTGCGCGCGATGGACCGGCTTCGGGCGAGCACTTTGTCGGCGCTGCGAAGCGCCGCGAGTGCCAGAAGCTGCGACGGCCCTGCGGGGCATATGGACGTATAGTCGCGGAGTGCCCAGCACTTCTCTATTATCTCTTCGGGACCAACTATCCACCCGATACGGAGGCCGGAAAGCCCGTACGCTTTCGACAGGCTCCCGACGCTCACCGCATCGTCAGAGAATCTCTGGGCCGACGGCGACGCGACGCCGTCTGAAAGGGACAGCCCCCTGTAGACCTCGTCGGACAGGAGCACCGCCTCGCGCTGCTCGGCGATGTCGCAAACCGCGGCCATGCTGCCCGCGTCTATGGGTGCCCCTGTCGGGTTGTGGGGATGGTTGATCACGATCATCTTCGCGCCTTGTTTCACCAGGTCTTCAAGCTCCGAGATGTCGGGCCTGAAGCTCTTTGCCTCGTCGAGGCTCCACAACTTGACGTCCGCTCCCTGGGACCGGGGGACCTCGTACAGTTGCTGGTAGGCCGGGAACTCCGAGATCACGATGTCGCCTGGTCCCAGCAATGCGGCAAAGACGAGGAAGTTCGCCTCGATGGCGCCCGTGGTCACAAGCACGTTTTGCGGGCCGCGGCCGGGGTACATCTTGGCGATCTCCTCCCGCAGTTCCGGAATGCCGCGGCTGTCTGTGTACCCCAGGCTGACGGGACGGTCTCCGCGCAGAACGTCGGTCCCGCAGAGCTCTACGAGTTCCGTCAGGGTGAAAGGCTCGATGGAGCTTTCGGCTATGTTGTACCTGGCCGTGAACTCATAGCGGCCAAACCATCTTTCGATGGAGAACGGGTCTATCCTCATCCTCCCGACCCCTCCTCTGCCCCGCTTCTATTCTCCTGCTATTTTCTCCGGCGCGGATGGAGATCCCTTTCCGCTTCCGTTCTTGTATTTCGCCACCTTGAGGCGGTTGATGGCCTTCTGCAGCGACGCCCGGGCGCGTGCCAACACCAAGTGTTCCTTGCTCGTGGCGAGAATCTCCTCGGCCCGGCGTTTGGCCGCGAGCGCCCGCTCCACATCGATCTCTCCCGGCATCTCCGCGGCTTCCGCGAGGACGATGACCTTGCGCGGCGAGACTTCCATGTATCCTTCACTCACGGCCAGGGTGAGCCGGGAGGCTCCCATTCGTACCGTGAGCACTCCCACCGCGAGCCTCGCTATCAAGGGTATGTGGCCGGGAAGGATCCCGATGTACCCTGATACGGTTGGAGCTATGATCGATTCCACGTCGCCCGAGAACTCGAGTCTGTCGGGCGTCACAACCTCAAGCCGCATTGTCTTGGACACGGCTCACGACGCCTCCTGGCGCGCCATGGTCCCCGTCTTCTCCACGGCCTCGTCTATGGTGCCGACCATATAGAACGCTTGTTCGGGTAAATCGTCGTGCTTTCCCTCGAGGATCTCCGCAAACCCGCGCACTGTCTCCTCCACGGGCACGAACCGTCCGGGAATCCCTGTGAACTGCTCGGATACGAAGAATGGTTGGGACAAGAATCTCTGTATCCTTCGCGCCCGGGCCACGATGCGCCGGTCCTCGGGGGATAGCTCGTCGACCCCCAGGATGGCTATGACGTCCTGGAGGTCCTTGTAGCGTTGCAGGATGGCCTGCACCCCGCGGGCGGTGTTGTAGTGCCGTTCCCCGACCACCCGGGGATCGAGGAGCCTCGATGTGGACGCGAGCGGGTCCACGGCGGGATATATCCCCATTTCAGCGATGCTCCTCTCCAGGTTGGTGGTGGCATCGAGATGGCTGAACGTCGTGGCCGGTGCGGGGTCGGTGTAGTCATCCGCCGGCACGTAAACGGCCTGAATCGAAGTGATCGCCCCGCGATGCGTTGAAGTAATCCTCTCCTGGAGAGCCCCGAGCTCAGAAGCAAGAGTCGGCTGGTAGCCCACGGCGGACGGCATCCGGCCCAACAGAGCCGATACCTCCGCGCCCGCCTGGACGAACCTGAATATGTTGTCTATGAAGAGCAGCACGTCCTGGCCTTTCTCGTCGCGGAAGGCCTCCGCCATGGTAAGGCCGCTGTACGCGGCCCTGAGGCGCGCCCCCGGCGGCTCGTTCATCTGGCCGAAGATGAGCACGGCTTTGTCGAGCACACCCGATCTCTTCATGGAAAGCCACAGCTCGTTGCCTTCGCGCGTCCGTTCGCCCACGCCGGCAAAGACTGAGACTCCTCCGTGCTCCGCGGCGACATGCCTGATGAGCTCCATGATGAGCACGGTCTTGCCCACGCCTGCCCCGCCGAACAAGCCCACCTTGCCGCCGCGCGGATACGGCGCGAGCAAGTCGATGGCCTTGATGCCCGTCTCGAGCATGCGGAGGTGCGTGTCCTGTTCCTCGAACGAAGGCGGCCTGCGGTGTATCGGCCTGCGCGGCGCGCCCGTTTCTGAGATGGGCGGCCCGCCGTCGATGGCTTGCCCGAACACGTTCAGCACGCGTCCGAGGACCGCTTCGCCCGTGGGAACGGCGAGGGGCTTGCCCTCGGAGAACGCCTCCATGCCTCGGCGAAGACCTTCGGTAGGGGAAAGGGCCACACACCGGACGAGTCCGCCGCCCACGTGGCTTGCCACCTCGGCCACCACGTTGGCCTCGCCCGTTCCTGCGACGGCTTCGGCTTCGCCGCTGCTCCCGCCGGCACTCGCGCTCCCTCCGCTCGGGTAAGCGTGGCCGGGCCCGCCTATCCGGGAACCGCCCTTCCCAGGTTTCGCGATGAATACTGCCGAGTGTATCGGGGGAAGGTCTTCCTCCCCTTCGAAGCTGATATCGATGACAGCACCTCTAACCCTGACTACATGCCCTCTCATGTCATGCTCCCTCGCTCTCAGCCCTGATTGAGGGCTCGCTTGTCGCCGGGAGACGAAAGATGCGTCCCCGCAGTGGAGGCCGGGAACGGGGTCTGGAACGGCGCCCGGGCGCTGTGCGCTTCGCCGGGCCTCTCCAGACTCCCGCCAGTCACCCCGGTGGCGGCGGCCCGGCTTCCGTGCCCCCGGGCGATCACCGGGAGCCGCCGTCGATGACCGGAGGCGCGTCCAGTTTCTCGCTGAGCGCCTCGGCGCCTCCGACGATGTCGGCAATCTCCCGGGTGATCTGGGCCTGCCGCGACCTGTGGAACGTGAGCGTCAGGCGCTCGATGATCTCCGAAGCGTTGTCCTGGGCCGCGCTCATGGCGGTCATCCTTGCGCCCCGTTCTCCCGCCTCCGCCTCCAGCAGAGCGCGGTACACCTCGACCTCCACGTACCTGGTCACCAGGTGGTCCACAACCTCCCGCGGCGACGGCTCGAAAAGACACGCGCCGGCCGAGACTTGGTCCGCGCGGGCGCCCCCGACGGGCGCGATGGGGATCAGGCGGAAAACCCGGGGCCGCTGCTCGGTTGCGGAGTAGAAACGGGAGTAGACCAGGTATACATGGTCTACGTCCTTGGCCTCGTACGCCTTGAGTATCTTCGCCGCTATGGCTCTTGCAAGCGCGAACGTCGGACGCTTGGAGGCGAGGCTCCTCTCTTCGAGTATCGGGACCCCCAGCTCGCGAAAAGCCCGTCCGCCGACGCGGCCCACAGCGATGACTCTTGCCGCTTGGCGGCCGCTCGTGCGATCGATGAGGTCCAGCGCAGCCTTGATGATGTCGTCGTTGTACCTCCCGCACATTCCCCTGTCGGAGGTAACCAGCATCACGCACACGGTGTGCGGCGGGCGCGCGGCCATGAGCGGATGCACGTACCCGGCGAACGACGAGATGTCCAGCAACACCTCGCTGATTTTCTTCGCGAACGGCCTCGCCGCTTCGACTCTCGCCTGAGCTTGCCTGAGCTTGGCCGCGGCCACCAGTTTCATGGCCTTGGTGAGGTGACGGATCTCGCGAATGGTGCGGATGTGCCGTCTGACTTCACGCGGACTCTGCACGGCGCCCCATCACCCCCGCGAAATCCGACTTGAACGTGCCCAGCGCGCGCCCGAGGTCCCGTCTCACTTCGTCGATGCGCCCGGTCTCGCGTATCCGGCGCATGAGGGACGGATACGCTTCCTTGATGTGCACGAGGAACTCCCTCACAAACCACCTCGCCTGGTCCACGGGGACGTCGTCGAGCCACTCTCCGGAAAGCGCGAAGAGCATGACGATCTCCTCCTCGACGGCGAGAACCTCGTGGTTCGATTGTTTGAGGACCTCCAATATCCGCTCACCCCGGTGAAGCTGTGCCTGAGTGGCTTTGTCGAGGTCCGCCCCGAACTGGGCGAAGGCGGAGAGCTCGCGGTACTGCGCAAGATCAAGGCGCAGGTGGGATGAGAGTTCCCGCATCGCAGGCAGCTGCGCGTCACCGCCGACGCGCGACACGGAAAGCCCCACGTTCACCGCGGGCCGGACGCCGGAGAAGAATAGGTCGCTCTCGAGGTAGATCTGGCCGTCCGTGATGGAGATGGTATTGGTCGGGATGTATGCCGACACGTCTCCGGCCAGCGTCTCCACGATAGGCAGCGCGGTCATGGAACCTCCGCCGCGCTCCTTCGACAGCTTCGCCGCCCGCTCGAGCAGGCGGCCGTGGATGTAGAAGACGTCCCCCGGGTAGGCTTCCCGGCCGGGGGGCCTGCGAAGCAGGAGGGCGACTTCCCTGTGTGCGGCCGCGTGCTTCGAGAGATCGTCGTAGACGATGAGCACGTCCCTGCCGCTGTACATGAAGTGCTCCGCCATGGAGCAGCCCGCGTACGGGGCGATGTACTGAAGCGGCGCGGGGTCGCTTGCGGACGCGGCGACGACAACGGTATACGGAAGGGCTCCGTGCTCCTCGAGCACGCCGACGGTCTGCGCTATGCTGGAGGCCTTTTGGCCTATGGCCACGTACACACAGAGCACCCCGGAGCCCCTCTGACTGATTATGGCGTCCACCGCTATGGATGTCTTGCCCGTTTGCCGGTCGCCGATGATGAGCTCGCGCTGCCCCCGCCCGATGGGCACCATGGCGTCAACGGCGAGAATGCCCGTTTGCAGCGGCACACTCACGGGTTCTCGATCCGCGATGCCGGGCGCCTGGCCCTCGATGTTACGCCTCGCGCGGGCGAGGATGGGCCCCTTGCCGTCCAGAGGCTCGCCGAGGGGGTTCACCACGCGCCCGAGCAGCTCTTCCCCCACAGGCACGTCCGCCACCCTCCCCGTGCACCGGACGACGGTCCCCTCGACGATCCTCTCCCCGCCGCTAAAGATGATGCACCCCACCGCATCCACATCCAGGTCGAGCACCATTCCCTCGCCGCCTCCGTCGAAGGCCACGAGCTCCCCGGCCATGGCCGACGGAAGTCCGCTCACTCTCGCGACACCGTCGCCCACGACGATGACGGTACCAACTTCTTCCACGACTGGAAGCGGCGTCTGGCTCTCGACCAGGCGTATGGCGGACCTGAGCGCCTCGCGCGGCAGGTCGGCGCGGCCGGCGGGAGTCTCCGGCGGCGGAACCGGGACCGCCACGCGAAGGTGCTCGGCGAGTTTCGCCCTGAGCTCTTCCAGGCCTCGACTCGTGCTCGCGTCCACCACCGTGTTGCCCAGCTGAAACGCAATCCCGCCCAGCAGGGAGGGATCGTGCTCGAAGGAGAGGGCCACGGGACGTCTCAGGGCCTCTGACAGGTGGGCGCGGATACGCTCCCCGAGTTCCGGGGAGAGAGGCCTCGCGGTTCTCACGATGACGCGCAGAGGCCTTTCGACCGGCGGCTGTGCCTTCTTCCTGATAGCTTTCATAGTCTCCGCTCCCCAACGCTGGCGAGCCAGCCCTCTTCTAGGAGGCGCTTCACGACGGCTTCGTCGTCGGAAGAATCGATCTTCTTCCCGGCGACCACGCTCGCGGTGGATATGACGAGATCCACAATGTCATCCCGCAGAGCCTCGAACGCCGCCTGCCGCTCGCGGGCCGCCTCGATCCTCGCCTGCTCGAGAATGGCCTTGGCCTCTTTGCGCGCCGCCTCTAGGATCTCGGCCTGCGCCCGCTCCCCCTGCACCACGGCCTTCTCGATGATATCCTGCGCCTCGCGGCTCGCCTGGGCGAGGCGCGACTCGTACTCCTGCTTCATTTTCGCGCTCTCGGCGCGGCTCTGCGCCGCCTCCTCGAGGGATCGCTTTATGCGGTCCTGGCGGTCCATCATGAATTTCCGGACCGGCCTGTACAGGAAGAACGTAAGGAGCGCAGTGAGCAGAAGGAAGTTCAGTATGCTTGCGAAAAAGGTCATATCGATCTGGATCAAGGTTCATCCCTCCTCGGAATGCCTCCGTCGGGCGCCCGGACGTCGGTCGGACCGCCCCCGACCAGGGAGCCGCCGAGCGCCGCCAGGTCGCCCGTGGTCAGGCTCACCACGCCCACCTCGTGGTCAGCCCATGAACGGGTTGGCATAAAGGAGGATGAGCGCTACCACCAACGCTATGATGGGTGTCGCCTCGACCAGGCCTATGCCTATGAGCATCGTCGAGAAGATGGAGGCTTTGGCTTCCGGCTGGCGCGCTATGCCGTCCACGGCCTTCCCGGCCACATGGGCGTCGCCGAGCCCTGCCACCAGCGCCGCGACGCACACGATGATGCAAATGGCAGCTACCGAAACGAGCTTCAGAAGCATGACTTCTGTCATGGTGATTCCTCTCCCTTGCTTGACGCTTTTTGCTCGAGTGCCGATTCAGACACCGATGCGGGCTTCCCTCGAGCCCGCGATCTTCCACCTTTCCTTGAGTGTCGCCGTCCTCACCAGGCCCACCGGCTCACCGCCGGGCCCTCGTGCGGTCGGCGGGCCCCGTGGCTCGGAGGCCAGCCCCCGCGATCCGGAAAGCCCTCACGCCGAGAGCCCGTAGGCCGCGGCCCGGCGGCAGCCCCGCCAGGCCCATCGGTACGGCTCACGCCCGGACCCGGCCAGGCGAAGCGGGCCCCGGAAGCCTCACGTGGCTAGTCCTCCGCCGCCACTGTCACGTAGGCGATGGACAGCATGACGAAGAGATACGCCTGGAGCACTCCCACAAACACGTGGAATGCCTGGCCGACCGCGGGGACGGCGTACGCGACGAGTTTCCCCAGGATTATGACGAGCACGTCGCCGGCGAAGATGTTCCCGAACAGACGCAGGGCCAGCGTGATGGCTCGCGTGCAGAGCTCGATCAGGTTCAACGGAAGGAACAACGGGTTCGGCTTCACGAACCCCACGATGTACCCCCGTACACCCTTGACCGACGCCCCTGCATAGATCGTGAGCCCCAGCACCACCGCGGCGAGCGCGAGCGTCACGTTGATGTCCGCTGTCGGCGACTTCATCCCGGGCACCACTCCTATGAGGTTGGACGCCAGGATGAACAGGAACAGCGTCGCGATGACGGGGAAACACCCCCGCGCCCTCGGCGGTACGTTGTCGGCGACAAGGCCCCACAAAGCCTCCACGCCGTACTCCACCATGTTCTGGAGCCCGCCGGGGACGTCTTTCATCCTCCTCCCCGCGACAACGGCCACCACCACGAGCAAGGCCATGACGATCCAGGTCATGATGATGGTGTCCAGGTGACACGTGAACATGCCTAAGCGCAGCACGAGGTGCGCGCCGATCTCACTCGAAGCGTGTGTCATGTCCTCTCCCCCGATTAGGCCGCCAAGCACGGCCCGTCAGACTGTCCCGGCGTCACCCGGCCCGGCTGTCGGAAGGCAGGCTGCGGCCTCGCCGGGCCCGGGCGCCTGGATGCCTCCCGGTCACCACGAGAAGCCCGCAGAGACGGACGCCGATGTAGCTCGCTGCCAGGCACAGGAAGGCCGGCTGGTTCAGGACCATCGCACCCAGCGCCAGCACCAGGAAGATGAGGACCATGCGACCGAGGGCCGTCCACCGCACGAGCGTGGACGCTCGGGCCGGGCTGAGCGCAGCCGCCTTGCTTGCCATTCGGACCATCGTGAAAAGATCAAGCGCCCCGAGGAGGGCGCCCGCGAGTAACCCTGCTGCCATGCAGAAGTGTCCCCCTTCAGCGGACTTCATGATTTGGGCTTCGGCGGTCTGTCGTGGAACTCGGACATAACAAGTTTGTAAACGCCCCAGAACCCCGCGAGGGCGCCAAGGAGGAACCCCGTGACGGCCAGGCACGGGCGTGTCCCCAGCTTGGCGTCGAGTGCGTAGCCTGCGGCAAACCCCAGAGCCATCGACCCTGCGATGTTGAAGCTGATGGTGCCGTAGAATTTGAAAGCCCTGACAAGCTCCGGGTCAAACCTGCCTTCGCTCAAGCTTCCACCTCCAGCCGCCGGAGCACCGCCCTCCCCGCCAGGGGCCGGGCCTGCGCCGGTCCCATGCGGGTTCAGTGATTCGGTTCTCGGCTGGTGGCGGCGGTTTCCCGGTCAGGCGCCCGGGGCGCCCCCGCACCAACCAGGACGCGCCTAGCCCTGGGTCGGTAGCGGTCACGCGAGACAAGCTCCTTGCTCTTCTCCACGCCGCCTATCTTGATGATTCGGTATACGCTTACAACGTAGCCCCATGTTCCCTCGTCGTCCACGGCCTCCTGGCCTGGCGCAAGGGATAGATCTTCTTTCCTGACGACGCCCGGGGGAATCTTCTCCTCGACCTCCGTGCGGATGATAACCTCTCGGTCGGGAGCCGCGTCCCCGTATATCTTCACGGTAACGGAGTCCTTCCCGACTTGGGACGTCATCATCACGTGGCCCGGCCCGTCGTTCCTGAACCGGAAATCGATGTAGTCGTAAGCGACGGTGGCATCGCGTCCGACCGGCACGTACGCCGGGGCGACTGAATGATTCGCGCGCGCCACGATCTCCAGGCCGGCGAGAAGTACGGCGTTATAGAGCGTGGACGAGACCTGGCATATGCCTCCGCCCACTCCGGGGACCAGCTCGTCTTCGACCACCACCGGGGCCTCGAGGTAGCCCGTCTCCTTGCTGCGCGGACCCACAGCCGCGTTGAACGAGAACACCTCGCCGGGAGCCACCAGCACCCCGTTGATCGCCTGGGCCGCAGAGCGGATGTTGTGCGCCCTCGCCTCGGCGTCCGGGGCGAATCTCGTGGTGTAAGCGCCGATACGCCTCTTGATTCGCATTGCCTCAAGCTGCTCGGTGGTGACCTGGGGCATGACCGGCTGCACGTTCAAACGCACTACCCGCTCCTCCCGCTGAAGGAGCCCCTTCTTGATGGCAGCGCCTAGCCCGCTGGTATCGAGCCGCCGGCCGACGACGGCGGGCCGGATCTTGACAGTGTCATCGGGAGCTATAGAGAAACCCGCGTTCTCCGCAGGGATGTCGATCTCGGCGGCGAGCTCAAACAGAATGTCCCTGAAGAGGTACTCGTCGACCGTGATAACCAGCGGGATCTCGCGGCCGGAGGCGGCAACAGCTCTCCTCTCCCTCCATCTCGCCAGCCAAGAGCCGGTTCGTCCGACGGCCATGGCCCGATCCACGGTCGTCGATATGTCCGCCTCGACACCCATGTCGGAGGGCTCGAGCTGCCACGATTCGTCCTCCCAGAGAAGCGTAATCGGCAGCATGACGACCTCGGACACGAAGCTGGTCAAGACGCGCGTCGCCTCCTCGCGCGTGAGGCCGCCCAGCGGAACATCGGCCACGCGTACCCCTTCAGCGATGGAGGAAGCCGCCAAGGCGCGAGCGTGGGCCGCCCCTGCCCCTGCGAGCAGGGTCGCCGCAACAAGGACTACCGCCGCCGCGACAACGGCTGCGGCGTGGGCAGGTCTGCGCCCCCGCCTTGATATCTGGGTCCGCACAGCCACATCATCATCCCCTGTTCGGGCCGGCGCCGGGATCAGGCCTGGATCAAAGCGTCAGCCCGGGAAGGCACGTCATTTCCTGAACACGAGAACGCAAGTCAAGACGAGAGCCGCTGCGATCAGAGGCCACAGATACCGGCTGGCCCGGGTCGCCGCCCGGCTCTCCCTGCCCGCGGCGCGCAATTGAAGCCTGTGCGCCTGCTTGAAATTTGCGACTGCCCGGTCGATCATCCCCATCTGCCTGTAAACGACCCCAAGGTTGTGATGGGCCGTGGCGTAGTCGGGGTCGACCGACAAGGCCATCTTATAGAATTCCACGGCCTTGTCAAGCATGTCGTTCTCTTTGTATGTGTTCCCGAGGTTGCTCATCGCAGCGGCGCACCGGGGATCAACAGCGAGGGCCTTCTCAAACCTCATCCTGGCGTCGTCCAGCTTGCCCTTGTGAGCCAGGACGACCCCGAGCTTGTTCTGGGCCTCTGCGCTCCGAGGGTCGAGAGCTATGGCCGCCTCGAACTCCGCCTGCGCCTCGTCCAGTCTTCCCTTACGGAGAAGCTCGCAGCCTGTTCTCATTCGCTCCTCCGCGCTACCGCCGCCGCGGGCGCGCGACCCCTCGCCGAGGCCCCGGCTCGCCGTGCCCGCAGCCCCCGGGCCGTCCGCAGAATCGCGCACCTCTCCGGGAGCCTCCGACCTCGAGGGTTGCCCCATGCGTCCCTGCACCGACCGCACCCCCTCCACGACACCGGTACCCGTCTGCCGCGACGGCCCTCCTGCGTCGTCCATGGCGTCCTCCATGGCAATTATAGATCAGAAGTCAACCCGCTGTCTCGCCCGACCGGACGAGGCGATGCCTTGAGCGCGGCGACTCGGGGCGCATTCTGATTCGGTTGGGGATCATCTCAGAATGGTAATGGTGAGCCGGTCTCTGGCATACGCCGCGGCGAGGCCGAGGACCAGCGGAAGCCCGAGGTAGCCGAACACGGGGTAGATCCGGCCGACCAGGCTGGCAAAACCGACCTGAGCAAGTAGGGCGGCTGCCAGGGTCACGGGGACGGCGAGCGTGCGCTGGGGCAGGCGAACCCACTTCTCGAGTCTGCGGGACATGGCGAAGCACCCCGCGACGGCGGTGGTGACCATGGCGACCCAGAGCGCGGCTGAGTACGCAAGCCTGAGGCCCGCTCCGAGGCGGGAAGCGGCGAGCAGCATGGGCACCTCGGTCCGCCAAACCTCGTCTCCGTGGAGCTCGAGGGTGAGGTGGATGGCTGCCAGGAACACTGAGAGGGCGGCTCCCCCGAGCGCTGCGCCGCGTCGGGCGGTTCTCGCGTCGTCGAGCTCCTCTCCCATGGAGGCGAAGGCAGCGACGACGAGCAGGAGGTTGTATGAAACATAGAGGACGCTTGCAACCGGCCACGCTGGGAGGAGGACGTTGCCGGTAAACGTTTGCGGGCTAGGGACGGGGGATGGTGGAAGGACTCCGCGGCGGGCCAAGATGAGCGAGGCGGCGGCGACTGCCACGGGCGCACCGAGCAGTACCGGAGCCGACAGTGTATTGATGGAGAGCAGGCCCGACACCCCCTTGGCGGAGGCCATCAATGTCACCGCGGCCGTGAGGGCCGTCCCCAGGTTAGAACTAACGCCCGCGTGCTCCCTGAAGAGCGCGCCGCTTCCTGCGAGCATGATGCACAGCGAACAGAACGTAAACACTGTGAGTAGCCAATCCAGCGCTCTCACGAGCGCCGTCCCCCCGACGAAGACGAGGAGGTCCTCTGGTGACGAGGTAGCGTGCCTTGACGCAAGGTCAGCGAGGAGCACCCCAAAGATGATGAAGAGGAGGCCAGCCAGCATGACGCCGAGGTCGCCTCCGGAGGAGAACGCCGCGAAGAAATGCAGGTGCTCCTGGCCGGAGGCGAAACCGGCGCCCACCACCGTCCCGAGGTAAGTGGCTGCCAGCTTGATCTCCGTGCCGCGTCCGCCGCCACGTCTCACGGCTCCACCTCCCTCGCGTCGCTCGCGCCCCCGACGGGCGCGGCGCCGTGCCGCTCTTTCCGGAGCTGCTCTCGATGTTTCCTGGCGCACGTGCTCACACCGTAATTCCTATTCAAGTCAAGAGCGGGCGCAGCACTCCGGTGCCGTATCGCTGCCCGGGAAGCGAGGGTGAAGGAATGCTCCCGGCCTCTGGGGGTGCCGGTGTCGCACTTGGGCACGGGGGCCCGCACGGCGCGGCGCGCTTCGCCAAGAGCCGGCCTGTCAGGCCGGTGTCCGGATCTCGGCACCGCTCGTGCAATCACCGGCAGCCCAGCAACTACCAAGCAGATCGCCATAGATAGTCGCCGATTCCAGAGAGCGCACGCGCGGAGCTGGGCTGCCGGTGTTGCACTCGGGGACGGCGCCCCAAGCGGGGCGCGCTTCGCCAAAATCCGGCCCGTCTGCCCGGTGGCCGGATTTCGACACCCCTCGTGCAGTCACCGGCAACTCAAGACCTCGCAAGACCAAAGAGAACTAGTGACCTCATACTTAGCGCACCTTCCCTCATCACCAGTGGGACAGTGGGCCTCACCGGCACGTCCGCCGGTTGAGGCGCCACCGAGGGTGACCGCTCCCTGTTCCTCTCCGAAGGCCTTCTCCAGACACTAGCCCAGACCGGCGGACACGAGCGGACAGGAATACGGGCGGTGCGCCGGTCATATACTGCAAATGACGTTCTCTCCTCCGGATTCCTGCACCTCGGAGGGACGACTGCAAGGGGAGGGCGCTCCTTTGACGTTCTTGGGCAGCAGCCGGGACACTGTGTGTCGGGCTCACGTGGACGACCCGGTCGCGACAACGGTCCTCGCCAACTCGCTTCGGTCTCTGATGTCCCGGGACCTGTCCGACCCGGCGCGCAGGCCGCTTCTATTCTTCTGCATCGGCACGGACCGATCAACCGGTGACTCGCTCGGGCCCCTGACAGGCACGCGTCTGGTCAGCCTGGGCATCGACAGCTGCCGTGTGTGGGGTACGCTCGATGACCCCGTTCACGCGGCCAACTTGCAGGTCGCTATCGACCGCGCCCACTCGATGTTCAGGAGCCCGTACATCGTCGCGGTGGACGCTTGCCTCGGAAGGCTGGAAAACGTGGGGACGATCACGGCGAACAGGGGGCCCCTCCGGCCGGGCACCGGTGTGAGCAAGAACCTGCCCCAGGTCGGGCATGCCCATGTCACCGGCATCGTAAACGTGGGAGGGTACATGGAGTACATGGTCCTCCAAAACACAAGGCTATGCCTGGTGATGAGAATGGCCGACATCATAGGGGCGGCGCTTGCGTCGGCCGCACGGGACTTCGTGGATGCCTCCGTGGGCTGCGAGACTGGCCAGCGGGTCGCGGCGGCCAGGTGGGATCCGCGCAGCTGAGGTCATGGGTGGTTCGGCCGGTCAGATGAGTTCCAGGCGCTGCTCGAGCGCCCGCAGCACTTCGTCCGGGCGCTTTCCGGTGACGTCCAGCACGGGTGCTTCGGTGTCAATGGCTGATACGCCCGAGTGGTCCATGTCCATGCCGCTGACGAGGACCGCGTCAGCGATGTCCAGCCCTTCCTCGAGGCTTACCACCTGGTAGCCTTCCTCTTCGAGCATCTCACGGTAGTCCGGCAGAGCGTCGGAGACTGCTATGATCCCTTTCATCTCAAGCTCACCTCGGGTCATATCATCTCTCGCTCTGCTTCGGAGTATTCTCTTTGCCTCGGGAGGAGTCGTCAGTGGAGGATTGCGGCGCGCCGCGACGGCGGCGGGCTCGCGCGAGAATGTCCTGCACCTCTTCGTCTGACACCTGTGAGAAGTCTTCATAGAACTGCCCGACAGCGAAGAACAGGACGGGCGTGCTGAGCACGACGACTTCGTCCGCTTCCGCCTCGAGCGTCGGAACAGAATCCGGAGGTGCAACCGGCACCGCAGCCACGAGCCGCTTCGGGTCCTGGCTCCTCGCGCCGCGCAGCGCAGCGAGCATCGTATAACCGGTGGCGACGCCATCGTCCACGATGATGACCGTCCTGCCTTCGATGGTCGGCGCCGGCTCCGCTCCGCGGTACAAGCGTGACCGGCGCTCGATCTCCGCCTTTTCCTTGGCAACTGCCTCACGTATGTATTCGCTTGAGACGGAAAGGTTGCGAACGAGGTCTTCGTTGAGAAGAACGCCGTGGCTTGACACGGCGCCGATGGCGAGCTCGGGGTCTCCGGGCGCCGGGATTTTCCTGGGTATGACTATGTCCAGGTCAGCCGAGAGGGCGCGGGCTATTTCAGCTCCCACCGGCACGCCGCCTCTGGGCAGCGCCAACACGAGCGCATTGGTGCCTGCGTATCGTTCAAGCTTCTTGGCAAGGAGCTGCCCGGCATGGGTGCGGTCTCGGAAGGTCATGCTGAGCCGTCCTCCGATGTTCCACCCTCGGGAAGCTCGGGCGGGGCGACTTTCCCAGGGAGCAGCCTGCCCTGCGCCGCGGCGTCGGTCATCTCGCACGCGCCTTTGAAGATGGCCCCGTCCTCTATGGCCAGGACCGCGGTCTTCACGTCTCCATAAAGTTTGCCCGTGGGAAGCAACTCCAACCTTCCCTCCGCGTGGATGTTCCCCTGGATCTCACCTGCCACCGTGACGCTGCGCGCGTGAATCGACGCAACGAGTCGACCGGGCTCACCTATGACGACATCCCCATCAGCTTCTATCTCGCCGTCAACAGAGCCATCGATGCGTATTGTGCCTGCCGCCTGGATCCGACCGCTGATTCGGGTGTCCTTTCCGATGATGGTATCCACCTTCCGTGGTTGCTGCGGCTCAGCAGCACGCTTACCAAACATCACGGGTTTCCCTCCCTTGAAGTCGTGAAACCGGGCAGCTCACCTTCACGCAGGGGTCCGGGATCTTGCCGTCAAGGCCGCGTGGGCGCGGGTGCCGGGAGTGGGGTTCGGCCGGCCGCCCGACGTTCGTGTGGCGCGGCTGCCGTGGGGATGCTGCGCCTGCGCGCGTGCGGGCCGCCGGGGACGCTGCCTCACGTGTAGTTCCGGGGATTCACGGGCTTGCCGGAGGCTCGCACCTCGTAGTGGACATGCGGACCCGTGCTCGTCCCGGTACTGCCAACGTATGCTATGATCTGTCCGCGCTTGACCCGCTGCCCTACCCGGACCGCGTTGCGCGAGTTGTGAGCGTATACTGTCTGAAGCCCGTGACCGTGGTCTATGATCAGCATCCGGCCGTATCCTGCCTGCGTGCCGCTGAAACGAACGGTCCCGTCCGCGGTCGCCCGGATGGGCGTTCCCGTGGGCGCCGAAATGTCAATGCCGTCGTGCGCTTGGATGCGGCCTGTGACCGGATGGCGTCGCCTGCCGAAGCTCGAAGTCACCCGGCCCCTTGCGGGCCAGCCGCTGGGTGTGTGGTCAAGCCTGTCCCGGTACGATATGGCGGAACGGCGTAGGGATGAGAAGCTGGTGGCCATGTCGTCGGCAGCGCGGACGAGTTCGTCCAGGCGCGACTCCGTTTGGACGGCGAGCGCACCATCCTCCGCGACCGGCTCCGCCGCGCTCTCCGCGCCGCGCTCCGCCCCGGGGAGCGCACCACGCTCATAGTCTCCCCGGCTCGCCAGGGACACGGGAGCAGAGGACACTTTCTTACCCTTGATAATGCCCATGATCTCTTTGCTGAGGGCGTCCAGGCGGGCAAGTTCCTCCTCGAGTTCGGCCGTCCTCTTGGCGAAGCCTTCGAGCTGCTTCTTGTTGGCGGCGTTGACGCGCTCGAGCTCCGCGTTTTCCTTTGTTAGTTCCTCGATGTGGGCGTCCTTGACGACCTGTTGGTGGTAGAACCGGGCGACCGTCGCGGTCATGCCGAAGTAGGACAGAACCAGAAAAGCCACAACGGCTACCGCCACCCCCGACCCGGCATAGACCATGAGGAGCGGGATGCTTATGCTCCTGACGGTGCCGTGTGTGGTAGGTATCGCCATGATCGTGAGCGCGCTTCGGCGGCGTCTCGCAAACTTGCGCCTGAGCAGTCTGCGCCACATCATGGTTCGCCCCTTCCGAAGGATAGTCTCGCCCGTCACTCTGCCGCCGGATGCTGGGTAGGCGCCTTCTTCCGCGACGCCGGAACAAAGGCTGGTCCACTAAGAAGTATATGAAAAACTGCCGGAAATATGATCGAGCAGGGAGCATTCACCAGAACTCACAGAGCGACCCAGAAAGCAGGTTGAAACTTCGACGTCGCTGCCCGATTTCCTGCTTCGGTCGTCAAATATGCGCCAGGATTTTTGCGCGCCCCGCGTACAAATAAGTGTGCTTCGGTGAGGGCCTTTATATGCACCGCCCACGGATGAGCGGCGCACACACCGGCAGCGGGACACGAGCCGCAGCCGCGTGCTAGCGCCGCCCAAAGCTCGCCACCCCGGGCGCAGCCGGCGCCCCGGAGCGGAGCGTTCCGGAAGCCTCTACCTTAGCGCCGACGACGGAGGGCCTGGTCGACGGCCTCCTGCTCCTCGGCGGTCAGCGTGTAGCGAGAAGAGCCTTGCTCGACTGGCTTGGCGTATACGCGGGACTCGTTGCGACCGTACAGACTGCTCACAACGACGCCGTCTCCGGAGCCGTCCAGGAGGGCCAAGGCAAAGCTTTGGTCCCCACCCGTGTCCTGAAAGGCATTGAACCTTACAACCCCCAGGCCCTGCACGTGCCGTCTGGACTCAAGGTGCATATCCTCGACGAACCCCTTGAGGCCCTCGAGTTCTGCTTCGAGTTCGCCTATGCGTCTCACGCAGTCCTCTATCACCCCCTCGAGACTTCCGCCAGCCGCCCCTCGAACGAGCGCCTGATATCGTCGGAGAAGCCTCCCGAGCCGCCAGTCGAGGACCGCTAGCAGCACCGTCCCCACTCCGAGAAGGACGACAACGACGAGCGCCACCGCTTCGAGGTGGGCGCCGATCACATCCTGAAGACGAGAAACGATTTCCACGCATTCGCCTCCTCTCAACCCGGTTCTCTACATTCGACAGGCAGAGGGCCTTTCCTGCTCCATGCTGGGCAGAGACACGAGACTGTGCTCTCTTCGAGTGCTCGCACCGGTCGGGGTCCTATTTCCCGGGAAATAGCCAGATACCGGGGCGGCTGTTCGATCACTTCCCGGCGAGGCGTCTCTCCCAGGACCGCCCGCCGGACGGAGGAAGACCGTGAGCCGGTGCTTCCGTCAGCCCATTCCCGATCCATGCCCGTGGGCCGGCACGGGGCGCGGGCGTCCCCGCCCCGCACCCAGCCGTAGCTGGGCGCACTGGAGGCAGCGGCAGGCGGGTGAGAGGGGAAGTGTTCCACGTGGAACACCTAGGGGCAACGGAGCAACCGCCTGCCGGCCTTCGTAGCCGGTTTCCAAGCCTCCCCGATGCCCACTGGGCCTACGCGGGCCACGACAATGGAACACGTGTTCGCCCGTTCCTATCGCGACCTCTCCAGAGGCACCAGGACGGCGGAACGCAGAGGCATCCGCCGCCTTCCCGGATCGGGCCTCGCAGAATCAGGCGTCGCCGCCCCTCCCCGCGCCCCCCCTGCGCCTCATCCGCATCCATGCGCATCAAGGAAAAGACAAGAGAGCCAGGCGCGCCCGATGCAAAGGCGCGCCTGGCCTTTCTTCAGTCTCGCGTGTTCCTGCCCCTTCGCCTCCTGGCCCGAGGCACCCAAGAGGTCCTGCCGCCTCAAAGCACGAGGGCGAGTATCCGTTCCAGGTCGTCATCGTTGTAGTATTCTATCTCGATCTTTCCTTTCTTCTTCCCGGGAATGATCCTTACCTGCGTGCCGAATACGCGCCTCAGCTTCTCTTCCAGCGAAGCGATCTCTGGGTCCTTTGACTTCTCTTCCTTCGTTTCCTCGCCCGCGACCCGCCCGGACGCAAGTACCCGCCGCACGAGATCTTCCGTCTCGCGCACAGACAACTCCCTCTCGATCACGTGCCTGCACGCCTCCACCTGCAGCGCGGGCTCCTGAATCGCCAGCAGCGCCCTGGCGTGCCCCATGGAGATTGTTCCACGTGAAACAGCCTCCTGCACCTCTGGCTGCAGATTCAAGAGCCGCAAGGTATTCGCTATCGACGGTCTGCTCCGTCCCAGCACCCTCGCCAGCTCTTCCTGGCTCATGGAGAACTCCTCCACCAGCCTTCGATAGGACTCTGCCTCCTCGATGGGATTTAGGTCCTCCCGCTGCAGGTTCTCGATGAGCGCGACCTGGATCATCTCGGCGTCCCCCAGGTCGCTCACGACCACCGGGACCTCCGCGAGCCCAGCCATACGCGCCGCCAGCAGACGCCGTTGCCCTACCACGAGTTCATATTCTTCGCCGGCTCTCCGCACTACCAGCGGCTGCACGATCCCGTGGGCTTTGATGGACTCCGCCAGCTCTGCTAGCTTCGCGTCGTCAAACCGCTTCCTCGGCTGGTACGGGTTGGGCCGGATCTGATCGATCGGCAGTTCCTGAACCCTCTCAGCGTCCTCTGGACGCACGTCTGGTATAAGCGCGCTGAGCCCCTTACCCAGCCCTTTCCTAGGCACTGGCCATCACTTCCTTCGCCAGTTGTCTGTACGCTTCTGCGCCCTTCGATCTGTCGTCATACAAGATGATTGGCTGCCCGTAGCTGGGTGCCTCGCTGAGGCGAATGTTCCTCGGAATCACCGTCGCGTACACTTTCTCTCTGAAGAAATGCCTCACTTCATCTATCACCTGCTGAGACAGGTTCGTCCGCGGGTCGTACATGGTGAGCACCACGCCCTCGATTCTCAACCCGGGATTTAGGTGTTTCTGCACCAGTTGAATCGTGTTCAGCAGCTGGCTCAGTCCTTCGAGCGCATAGTACTCGCACTGAATCGGCACTATGACGGAGTCCGCCGCCGTGAGAGCGTTGAGCGTCAGGAGACCGAGTGAGGGAGGGCAGTCGATTATGATGTAATCGTACCTGTCGCGCACACTGTCGAGAGCCCTGCGCAGCCTGACCTCCCGCGACATCGTGGAGACAAGCTCGATCTCCGCCCCGGCCAGCTGGATGCTGGCCGGCACCACCTTCAGGGCCGGGATCGCAGTTTCGAGGATCAGGCTTGCCAGCGGCTGGTCGTTGATGATAGCGTCATACACGCAGCGTTTCGTAGAGCCCTTGTCAACCCCCACCCCGCTGCTGGCGTTCCCCTGCGGGTCAACATCCACGAGAAGGACGGGCACTCCCTGCACGGCGATGCAGGCGCTCAGATTCACCGCCGTCGTGCTCTTTCCGACCCCGCCTTTCTGGTTCACCACAGCCATTACCTTACCCATCATCACACGCCCCCGCAGATGTTATGCCGTAAAGCCTTCACTCGGCGGTCTGCATGCCACTCCCTCGACCGCGCGCGGGCCTGCGCCCTTAAGGGAGGAGAGGAGATGGCCGCCAAGCCGCCCTTCATCCTTTAGCCCTCAGCCGCTTTGGGCCCCTGAGACTGGTCGCCGTCATCCTGTACCGATCTGGCGATCCGTATCCTCAGCTCGAGGACGTCTCCGTCGTCCCTTTCCTCGAAGCCGACTTTCACGCCCGTCGCCTTCAGTTGTCTTACCACATCCCTCACGGAGTTCAGGAAAACCCTGATATCCTTAAAGGCGCGAACAGCCCCCGCCTCCTGGCCGCGCACCTTCCGCCTCACGTGCTTCCGGCGGATCTCTTTGAGCCTCTCGTCGATGAGCGCCTCCGTCTGCCCTACCGTCAGCCCCTGAGCTTGTATCCGCCGCAGCACCGCCAGTTGATCCTGCT
The DNA here is from genome assembly GCA_050261175.1 of Clostridia bacterium. Taxonomy (GTDB): domain Bacteria; phylum Bacillota; class SHA-98; order UBA4971; family UBA4971; genus UBA6256. The sequence goes on along the minus strand of JBLNDA010000125.1, from coordinate 26,217 downwards.
CCGAGGGCAGTCTCAGCAGCGCCCTCGCGTGCCGCTCGGATATGATCTCGCGCCCCAGCGCGTCGAGCACCGCCTGAGGAAGCTTCAACAGCCTGAGCTTGTTCGCGATGGTGGACTGGTTCTTCCCCACGCGCTTCGCAAGCTCCTGCTGCGTCAGCCCAAACTCACCAAGCAGCCTCTGATAGCCCGCTGCCTCCTCCAAAACGTTCAGGTCCTTGCGCTGGAGGTTCTCAACGAGCGACACCTCAGCGCTCTCGCCGGGCGACATGTCCCGAATGATCGCTGGCACGCTCTGGAGCCCTGCCATCCGGCACGCCCGGAGGCGTCTCTCCCCCGCGATGATCTCATACTGGTCCCCAACTTGCCGTACGATCACGGGCTGAATCAAGCCGTGCTCTTTAATGGAGTCAGCCAACTCCTGAAGGCTTTCATCGTCGAACGCCTCCCTCGGCTGGTATGGGTTGGATCTGATGAGGCTCAACGCTATTTCCTTTACGGTTTCCTTCGCGCCTGCCTCGCCTTTCCTACGCAGGCCCATCAGGCGCGCAAGTTCGTCCTTCATCGCCGAGCCGCCTCTTCCCCGAAAGCGTAGCATAGTACTTCGGCACCAAAGACCCAGATCCTCCCCATCCACCCAGCAAGAAACTCCCGCCGGACCGCCTGCCAAGAGCGCAAGCGGCGCACATCATTCCTGTGTGCGCCGCCCATCTCCATCCGCGACCCCTTCCCGCAATCATGACCCGGCCCGTTCACGAGCCCGCCCGCCCCTTGATCGGCCTTTTCTCCGGAATCCCCGGCCGCCTCGGGTATTCCTCAGGCGTCGGCGACTCCTTTCTTATCACCAAAAGCGTTCTCCCCCCGCAGCCAAAGGGAAGCGCCACAGGGATGAGCCGCTCAACCCGCCCTCCCATGGCCTCCACGGCCGCCAGCGCGCCTGCCATCTCTTCGCTGACGTCGGGCCCCTTCTGGGCGACGAACACCCCACCCACCCTCACCAGCGGGAGACACACCTCCACCAAGGCCGCCATCTCCGCGACGCCCCTTGCAGTAGCCACGTCGTACGATTCCCGGTGGCCCGCCATCCGGCCCACACGCTCCGCGCGGTCCCACAATACCTCCACGTCCTCGAGGTCCAGCACGCCCACGATCTCCCTCAGAAACCCCGCTTTCTTCCCAGACGCCTCCACCAGCGTAAGCCGGATCCCCGGTCGAGCCACCTTGAGCGCCACACCAGGGAATCCCGCGCCGCTCCCCACGTCAACTACACTGGAGCCTTCCCGGAGGTCAACCGCCAGAAGACACGTGAGAGAGTCGAGGAAATGCTTGATTGCGACCTCCTCCTCGCCCTCGATGGAAGTAAGGTTGATTCGCCGGTTCCACTCGGTCAACTCCCGGTAATAGCGATCGAAGAGGACGACCGCCTCCGCGCCAAGCTCTATTCCGAGCTCCTCCGCTCCGTGCTCCAGTACCTCCATGACGCCCAACGCCGCACCCCCCATACGCGATCGCGGTCTCGCTTCCCGCCGCAACCTCTCCGGGACACCTTCCCGGAGGCCGAGGCCCCTGATGCTACGCGCCCGCTACGCGTCGCGGACACGATCGAGCGGCGATCGATGGCGTCCGGAGTCGACATAGGCGATGAGCGCCATCACGTCCGCGGGCGACACTCCGGCTATCCGCGCAGCCTGCCCTATCGACCTGGGGCGGATGTCGGAGAGCTTCTCCCGCGCCTCCCGTGAAAGCCCCGCCACAGACCCGTAATCCACGTGCGGAGGCAGGAGCCGCGCCTCCAAGCGCCTCGCGCGCTCTATCTGGCTTCTCTGCTTCACTATATAACCGGCGTACTTCAGCTCCACCTCCACAACCTGAACCACGTCCCGCGGTAAGGTAGGCCGCCCCGGGTCGACCGCTCCCAGACTCTCGTACGTCACCTCGGGCCTTGCCAGCAAATCCCCGAGCGAAGTCTCGGACTGCAGCGGAGCCGTCCCGATGGCGGCCAGCAAGCGTCCCGTCTCGGCGTCTCCCGGAACAACCGTCCTCGTCAATCGCGCGATCTCGTCCTGGATGAGCCGCCGCCTCACGAGGAATCTCTCGTACCTCTCCTCACTCACCAGCCCAAGCTCGTGTCCCTTTTCGGTGAGCCTCAGATCGGCGTTGTCCTGTCTCAGGGTGAGCCGGTGCTCCGCGCGCGAAGTCATCATTCGGTACGGCTCGCACGTTCCTTTCGTCACCAGGTCGTCGATGAGCACGCCGATGTACGCTTCCGACCTCTCCAGCACGAGCGGTTCTCTCCCCCGGATCTTCAGAACGGCGTTGATCCCGGCCACGAGCCCCTGGCTCGCCGCTTCCTCATAGCCCGACGTCCCGTTTATCTGCCCGGCCGCAAAGAGTCCCGGGACTCTCTTGGTCTCGAGAGACGGAAAGAGCTCTGTCGGCACGAGGCAGTCATACTCTATGGCGTACCCCGGGCGGACTATCTGCGCTTCCTCCAGCCCTGGTACGCTGTGGACCATTTCCTCCTGGACGTCCGCCGGCAGACTCGTCGACAGCCCTCCGAGGTACATGACCTCCCCGTCCCTGGTCTCAGGCTCCAGGAACACTTGGTGTCTCTCCCGCGCCGGAAACTCCACCACCTTCGTCTCGATGGACGGGCAGTAGCGGGGTCCGCGCCCGGTGATGGCCCCCGTGTACAGCGGGGCCCTGCCCAGGTTCGCGCGGATTATCTCATGCGTCCGAGGCGTAGTGTACGTCAGCCAGCAGAGCTCCTGGTCCGCACGAGTGCCCCCCGTCTCGAACGAGAAGCCGAAGGGCAGGACCTCCCCCCGCTGTTCTTGCATCTTGCTCACGTCGACACTGCCCTTTCGGACCCTTGGAGACGTGCCCGTCTTGAACCTCGCGAGCCGCAGGCCGAGTCCCGCCAACGAACGTCCGAGCTCCTCCGCGGCAGGCTGCCCGTAAGGTCCCGAGGCCCAGGACCGGTCCCCCACATGAACGGTCCCGCCGAGGTACGTCCCTGTAGCCACGATGACCACCGCGGCGCGCACGGCGCCGCGCTCCTGTGTCACGACGCCCGCGGCCGACCCGTCCTGGGCTACCTCGATCCCCACGACGTGCGCCACCTCCACGGCAAGGTTCCGCTGCCCCAAGAGAACCTCGCGCATCCTCGCCCCGTAGGCGGCCTTGTCAGCCTGCGCCCGCAAGGAACGCACCGCCGGTCCCTTCCCTACGTTGAGCAGCCTCATCTGCAGATAGGTGGCGTCGATGTTCCGCGCCATCTCCCCGCCGAGCGCGTCTATCTCCCGCACGAGCTGGGCCTTCCCCGGTCCCCCGATTGAGGGGTTGCACGGCATGGCGGCCACGGCGTCCCACCCGAGCGTCAGCAGAAGCACGCTCGCGCCCATTCTCGCGCATGCCAGCGCGGCTTCACACCCGGCATGGCCTCCCCCGACTACGATGACGTCCGCGTCATGACCTTTCATCACCTCTGCCGACACCTCCCTTCGAACCGCCCCCGCAGAACCCACCCCACCCCGGGTGCGCGCCGGGTCGCGTCTCACTTTCCGATACAAAACTCGGAGAAGATCTTGTCCAACACGTCATCGGACGCCGAGCGTCCTGTGATCTGGTCCAGCCAGAACAGCGCCTCCCGGATGTCTATCACCGCGGGGTCAAGGGGCGTTCCTGCCCCCAGCCCCCGCTCCACCTCGTCCAGAGCGGCCGCCGCGCGCTCCAGAGCCTCTTGCTGGCGGGCAGTCGCCATGACCATCCCTTCGCTCACCCCGGCGGCCTTGCCCACGGCGAGCCCGAAGATGGTGTCTTCGAGGGACTCCACGCCGGAGCCTTCTTTCGCGCTCACACGGACGACGGGCATCCCAGCCGCGTGCGGAGCGACATCGCTCTCCGACACCCTCTGCGGGAGATCGCCCTTGTTTAGGACGACCGCGCCTCCTTTTCCGCAGGCGCTTCTGAGCACGCTCACGTCTCCATCTGAGAGCGGCTCGCTCCCGTCGATCACCACAATCGTCAAATCCGCCTCCTCGAGCCGTTCCAGTGTCCGCTCCACCCCGAGCCGCTCCACCGGGTCATCCGTCTCGCGAAGCCCCGCCGTGTCTACTAGTCTCACGGGGATACCGCGCATGTTCGTCCAGTCCTCCACTGCGTCGCGGGTCGTGCCGGGGATTTCCGTTACGATCGCTCTCGACCGGCCGAGCAGAGCGTTCAGCAAGCTGGACTTGCCCACGTTCGGTCGCCCCACGATGACCACTGTCACGCCGTCCCGGTACACGCGGCCGCGTCGCGCCCTCTCCGCGAGGCCACGCAGTTTCGAGGCTGTCTCGCGCGCCCGGAAAATGACCGTGGCCCGGTCCGGCTCGTCCACTTCGTCCTCGGGGAAGTCCACGGCCGCCTCGAGTTCCGCCAGAAGCATCACGACGTCATCGCGAATGGACACCACCGCTGCGGAGAGGCCGCCTCTTAAGTTCGCCAGCGCCAACCTCCGAGCGGAGTCTGTCCTGGCCCGCACAAGCTCGATGATCGCCTCCGCTTGGGCAAGGTCGATCCTCCCGGCAAGGAACGCCCGTCTCGTAAACTCCCCGGGCTGCGCGAGGCGCGCCCCGCACCTCAGCACCGCTTCCAGCACCCGCGACAAAGGGCCCACTCCGCCGTGGCAGCTGAACTCAACCACATCCTCGCGAGTGAAGCTGTGAGGGGCCGGCATCGCGCTCGCGAGCGCCTCATCTATCTCCTCGCCAGTCTCGGGATCGACCACGACCCCGTATCTCAGGCCCCACGGCCTGAGCGCGCGGTGTCGCTTCCCCGATGGGTCGCGGAAAAGCCTGGACGCGATCTTGAGGGCGTCCGGACCGCTGATGCGGACGATCCCTATCCCCCCTTCACCGAGGGGCGTCGAAATCGCCGCTATCGTTTCGTTCTCCACGATCCCGCGTCCTTCCATCGAGAGTCTCTCCCCTCCTCGCCGCCGGAGGAGCGTGACCCGAGGGTGCGTCACGCGACCCCCTCACGCAACCCCATCAACTCAAAATGCGTGCCTCGAAGACACGCATTGCTCAAGCCCCGCCCTCCTCCGCGATGCCGGATCCGGCCGCTGGAGGCGCTCTCTTGACCCTTCCCCCGTTCCTCGGGTCCCACCCCTGCCAGGTCTCCGGCTCAACGGGAGGTCACTGCCATACGTACATCCCGCATCCCGCTCCCTAGGGGCGCCGCCTTTCAGTCCCTCTCAATCACTTGTCTTCTAGAGGAGCGATCACGACCCGCCTGTAGGGTTCCTCCCCTTCGCTGAACGATGTGACTCCCTCGCAACCCTGGACGGCCAGGTGGACTATTCGCCGCTCCATCGGGTTCATGGGTTCCAGGGTGGCCTTTCTGCCCTCCCTGCGCACGCGCTCGGCCACTGTCAGGGCCAACCTTTCCAAGGAGCGCGTCCTCTTCTCCCGGTAACCCTCGGCATCCACGATTATCCTGTACCGGTCCTCCTGGTCACCCGCACCGCGCCCCACCACCCGCATCCACCTTCCGGCCACGAGGTTCACAAGGTGCTGGACTGCGTCGAGGGTGGCGCCGCGTCTCCCGATGAGGCCGCCCAGGCCCTTTCCCTGGACCTCGAGCCGCAGGATTCCATCGACTTCCCGGGCGCTCACCAAGACACCGGAGAATCCCATGTGCCCCAACAATTCCTCCAGGAACTCCCTGGCCTTCTCCGCCACGTCCACTACAGTAGTATCGGCCTTCGCCGTCACCCTCACACGCGCCGGCCTCTGGCCGACGAGCCCAAGAATGCCCCTCGCGGGCTCCTCGAGCACCTCAACGTCCACTTCGTCACGGGTCAGTCCCAGCGCCTCGAGGGCTTCCTGGACCGCCTCGTCAACCGTCTTGCCGGTCTTCTCAACGCTTTGCGCCATGCCCGGACTCCCCCTCTGCATCCTGCGGCTGCGATGCGGCAGCCTTCGGAACGCTGCCTTTCCTCGGGCGCGTCACCGTCTCAACGACAAGCCCTGCCTGCGCCACCTGCCTTCCCATCCACCACTGCTGCACCGCGGCGAGGAGGGTGGTGACCACCCAGTACAACGTGACGCCGGCGGGAAAGCTCAAGCTGATCCAGATGATGAACGCGGGCATTATGAGGTTCATCATCTTCTGGCTCGGGTCCGTGCTCATCATCACCGACTGCAGGTATGTGGCCACCCCGGCTAGCACGGCGAGTATCACGTCGGGCTTGCCGAGGTTCGGCATCCAAAGGAACCGCTGCTCAAACGGATAGTTCCTCAGCGCAGTGAAGAGCGCCCATATGATCGGCAGCTGAATCAGGGTCGGCCAGCAGCCACCAAGAGGGTTCACCTTGTGCTCCCGGTAGAGCTCCATTACCCTCTTCTGCATCTCTTCCGGCTGCGACTTGTACTTCTCCTGAATCTCTTTCACTTTCGGCTGGAGGAGCTTCATTTCCTCCATGGCCTTCGTCTGCTTGACTGTGAGCGGATACGTGACCACCTTCAGCAGAACAGTCAGGACGATGATCGCGAGCCCGTCGCTCCCCGTCACACCCCGGAGGAACTGGACTATGGAGTTGATAATGCCCGTGAGAGTCAATACAAGCACCCTCCTGTCGCTTCTCAATCCCCGTCGCGCCTACGGGACCGGGTCGTACCCTCCGGGATGGAATGGATGGCACTTCACGATCCGCCTCGCAGCGAGATAACCGCCCCTGAACACGCCATACTTGCGTATGGCGTCGTACGCATACGCCGAGCACGTGGGGTAAAACCTGCATGTGGGCCTGCCCTTGAGCGGAGATAGACATTTCCTATATAACCAGAGACATAGGAGAGCCATGTCCCTGACGGCTGCAGACGCCCCTTCGCCCATGGCACGCCAGGCGCTACGCCAGGCAGACCCTCCTTTTCCGCGCACATCTTTCACTTTTCACATTCGCCCTTTCGCGAGGCGCCGCATTCTGAAAGAAGCCCGAGAAGCTCCTCTCTTACCTCTTGAAAAGAGGCGGTCTTCGCTTTCGACCTGGGTAGTAGCACAAGGTCCAGGCCCTCTCGAAGTGCCGCCTCGCTCGCCCGATAGGCTTCTTTCACGACCCTCTTCAGGCGGTTCCGCTCAACTGCCCCGCCAAGACGCTTGCTCACAGCGACTCCGACGCGGTTGAACGGCAGGCCGTTCTCCATGTAGTACACCACAACCCGCCTGCCCGGAAGGGACTTTCCGTGCTCGAAGACCCTCGTAAAACCCCTGCTCTTGCGCAGCCGCTCGCTTCTTGGCATCAATCGCACCCGCGGGCCTCATGGCCCGCGCTCCCGATTCACGCAGACAGGCGCTTTCTCCCCTTGGCACGCCTCCTCTTCAGCACAAGGCGCCCGCCCCTCGTCGCCATTCTCTGCATGAAACCGTGAACCTTGCTACGCCGCCTGACCTTCGGCTGATAAGTTCGCTTCATACCTCTCTCGCGTGCCTCCTGCGCCACGTCCGTTCCACGGACTCCGTACGCTAGCCAAATTATAGCCAACGCCTTCCTGCGTGTCAAGGCCGGCCGGTACCCCAACAGCCGAGAGTCACGCCTACCGCCAAGGCGGCCCCATATTCCCCGCCCCTCCGTGCTCGCTCGCCCGATTCCTCCACATGCCGCCCTCTCACTCCGCCCCGCTCGATCCTTTCCGCTCCCCTTTCATCTTCCGCCCCGCCCTTTCGCCGCGTTCCCCCTATCCTGCGACTTTCCTTCCACGGCTCTCTCACGCTCCCCCGCGCTTTCCCTCGCCTGCCCGCACCCTCCTCCTCTCACCGCCCCGCCCCTTGCCACCCTGGAAAAGCTCTGCTAATATGATTTCGGAGGTTTTCCAGCCTTTCCATGCAGCCTGGTCAGAAGTATAGAGTTCCCAGTTCCCCACAGACTTATTCACAGCCTGTGGATAACTCTGTGGGTAACCTGTTGATGTTTTGGGTCACGACGCCACAAGGCTTTCGACCCTTTCCGGAATCACTTGTGGATATCGCGGACGGCCAGCTAGCCGGCCTTTCAAAGGTGGAAACCCCTCTCTGGACTCAGCCGATCTTATCCACAGCTTTTGTGGATAAGTTGTGGACAACCTATGGATTTCCTGTGCGCGTTCCTTCTCCGCAGAGTTTTTCACAGCTGTGGAAAACCCTGTGGAAAACTTCAACCGAAAGGCGGGCCGTAGACGGCATGGCAGGTGTCTTTTCACGTCTCTTTCGAAAAGGCTCCCACGGCCGCCTCGTCCATCCCTCTCCATCCGCCGATCACTCGCCCCAGCGTGGAAGACAGGGAGAGCACGAGGTCCGCATAGCTGTGTACGACTCCCTGAGCACCGTGCCGCGAATCGTCGACGTCAGGGGCAGGGACTGCGCCGAGCTGCTCAACGAGATTGCCTCGAAGGCGTACTCCTTCGCTCATGAAAAGGGAGGACGACTCCCGTACGTCGCTATCAAGGAGATCGTCGAGAACCTCCTCCACGCTGACTTTCAAGACGCGGTCATAAGCATCCTGCCCGACGGCAATACTATAAGGGTCTCAGACCAGGGCCCTGGGATAATCGAGAAGGAGAAGGCATTCCTCCCTGGTTTCACTACGGCCACCACCGAGATGCGGAAGATTATCCGTGGGGTCGGCTCGGGTCTTCCGATCGTCCGCGACTCAATGCGCGCGATCGGCGGCTCGGTTTCCATAGAGGACAATCTGAAACGCGGGTGTGTGGTCACGCTTTCCTCGCTTTCCAAGTCGTCCGAAACGCCTCCAGAGGTTTCCGAAAAGTCCTCCGGCAGGGAGAGGGCTCCTGCCTCTCCTTTCCCTGGGCCCCATCCGGAGGTTTTCCCGGGCCCCTGGAAAGGCGCCGGAGACGATGGGGTCTCTTTCACCCAGACGGATCAGGAAAAGAGCTTGTTTGAAAAGCTGGATGAGATACTTTCGGAGCGACAGCGAAAGGTGTTCCGTGTGCTCGCCGAAAAGGGTGAGGCGGGGCCGTCCACAATCGTGAAGGAGCTCGACATGAGCCTCAGCACCGCCTACCGCGATCTCGTCTCCCTCGAGGAGTACGGGCTCGTCGAGCCGGCCGACGGGAGCGGCAAACGGCGCCTCACTTCGCGGGGCATGACTTACCTCGCCCGCCTCGCGAGATGACCTGCCGGTGAGCGGACGGGCGAGGCTGAGCCTTCTTTCAGGGGGTCAATGACTTATGCTTGAACGTGCGGATACGCTCTGGGCCAAGGTTCTCGAGGTGATGCAAGGGCAGATACCGAAGCCCAGTTTCGAGACATGGCTGCGGGGTACACAGGGAATCGCCATCGACGGGAATACGCTCGTAGTACGGACCCTCCATGACATCGGCCGGAAGTTCCTCAGCGACAACTACCGGCAGCCCATCCGGCAGACTCTCAAGGCCCTCACGGAGCGGGACCTGGACGTGTCATTCGTCTGCTCCGTCCCGTCGGAGAAGACGGACGACCTGGAAGCGGACGACTCCGCCCACGCCGGGTCTCTCATGGGCGACGACCTGTACACGACCCGATTGAACCCCAAGTACACGTTTGACACTTTCGTGGTGGGAAATAGCAACAGGTTCGCCCACGCGGCCTGCCTCGCCGTCGCCGAGGCTCCCGGCAGGGCCTATAACCCCCTCTTCATCTATGGAGGCGTCGGGCTCGGGAAGACCCACTTGATGCAGGCCATAGGGCACTTCGTCCTTCAGCACAGCCCGTCTACGCGCGTGGTGTACGCGCCTTGTGAGAGATTCACGAACGACCTCATCAACGCGATCAGGGACGACAAGACCGTGGAATTCCGGGAGCGATACCGCAACGTGGACGTCCTGCTCATCGACGACGTGCAGTTCCTGGCGCAAAAGGAGCGTACCCAAGAGGAGTTCTTCCATACTTTCAACACTCTGCATGAGGCGGGCAAGCAGATTGTGATATCCAGCGACCGCCCGCCCAAAGAGATCCCAACCCTCGAGGATAGGCTCCGCTCACGCTTCGAATGGGGTCTCATTTCCGATATACAGGCGCCCGACCTCGAGACGCGGATAGCCATCCTCAAGAAGAAGGCTCAGCTCGAGCAGCTTGACATGCCCCTCGAGGTACTTGCGTACATCGCGAATCAGATTCGCTCAAACATCCGTGAGCTCGAGGGCGCCCTCACGCGCGTCGCCGCTCACTGCTCCATACACAACCGCCCCGTCACCGTGGCCACAGCTGCGGAATGTCTGAAAGACATGATCCCGTCCGAAAGGCCGAAACAGGTTTCGATTTACCACATCCAACAGGCGGTCGCGGAGTTCTACCAGATCCCCACCGACGACATGAAGGCGAAGAAGCGAACGAGGACCATCTCGTATCCCCGGCAGGTCGCCATGTACCTGTGCCGCGAGCTCACTGAGGAATCCCTTCCCACAATCGGCTTCGCCTTCGGAGGCAGGGATCACACTACGGTCCTCCACGCTTGCTCGAAAATACGCGCGGACATGGAAGAGGACGAGGCCCTTGCAGGCACTATCCGCACGATCATCGCCAGGTTGAAGGAGATGACTTGACCTTGGCCCACTATAGCGCCCGCGCCAGGGCACACTGTGCGCTTCCTGTGGATAGACCCTTCATAACCTGTGGATTTCCTGTGGCTAACGTGTCGAATTCTCTCGGCCTGTGTATACTGTGGACAGGCCGTGACGAAATCCACAGGTTTGTCCACACCGAAACGCCGCGCGCCTCAACGCGCCGCCGGGCTTATCCACAAATCCACAGCCCCTACTACTAGTACTAAGGAACTGTACATGTACTAACAAAGACGATCCGGAGTACAGCCCTGTGGACAACCGTACAAACGGATCACGCATCATCAAAGCAGCAAAAAGGCAGCAAAGCAGCGCCCTTGGCACCGCGCTTGCGTTCGAGTTCGGTTCGACTTTGACTTCAGACTTTGACTTCAATAGCGAGAGGGGGATTCGACAATCATGGATAGCCTTGAGACACTCGGCCAGACAAGCATGGAAACGGGGAGTCCGGTGGAAACACCAGTTCAAGTCTCGTGTGAGAGGGACGATTTGGCTACGGGTGCCGCCACGGTGCAACGGGCCGTGTCGTCGCGAACCACGCTACCGATCCTCTCGGGTATTCTCATCGAGACCACAGCTGAAGGCCTTCGCCTGGTGGGAACCGACCTCGAGCTGTCCGTGGAGACGTTCATGCCGGTGAGCGCGACGGGCCACGCCGCAATGGTGCTTCCCGCCCGATACTTTGGGGAGATAGTGAGGCGTCTCCCCGAGAAGGAAGTCAGGATCGAGTTTGACCCAGGAAAGCGAGTCGCTACCATTTCGAGCGGGAAGGCGGTGTACAGTATCAACTCCATGGAGGCCGCTGAGTTCCCGCTCTTCCCACAGGTGGAAGGAAATGTGTGGTGGAAGGTTCAAGGGAAGGACCTTTCCGAGTTCGTGAGGCAGACTGCATTCGCCGCCGCCACCGACGAGAACCGCCCGTTCCTCACCGGCGTTCTCATGTCCTTCGGCGGAAACGAGGCGAGGTTGGCCGCCACTGACACGTTCAGGCTGGCGCTCCGCAAGGTTACGCTCGACGGAGGGAATACCGCCTCAAGCGAAGCTGGTACGGGACAAATGATAGTCCCCGCGCGGGCGCTGAATGAGGTCGGAAGGATAGTCCAAAACGAGAGCGGCGAAGTCGAGATCTTTGCTTCACAGAATCAGGTGGCTTTCAAATGCCGTAAGACGACGATCGTGAGCCGGCTCATCGACGGGCAGTTCCCCAACTACGACCGGGTGATCCCTAAAGCCTGGAAGACCCGGATGGTCGTGGACAGGCTGAGGCTCCTGGATGCGGTCGAGCGTGTGGCCGTCCTCGGAAAGGACGAGTTCGGCACGGTCAAGCTGGGATACGGAGCAGATACCCTCAGCATAAGCGCCAACGCTCCCGACGTCGGCATGGCCTTCGAGGAAGTGGCGGTCGGGGCGACCGAGGGGGAGAGAGGAGAGACGGCTCTCCGTGCTCGTTATCTCCTTGATGCACTGCGGGCCGTGGCCGACGACGAGCTTGCCATCGAAGTCACGGGTCCCGTGAGTCCGGTCGTGCTGAGACAAGCTCGAAACGAAAGCACGGACTACCTCTACCTCATAATGCCGGTGACGGTGAACTCATGAGCGCCGCCGACAAGCCCGTGAGAGTCCCAATCACGAGCCCGGAGATAAGGCTCGACCAGTTTCTCAAATGGGCCGGCGTCGCGCCCACCGGCGGCCAGGCCAAGGCGTTGGTCCAGGAAGGACGGGTCACCGTGAACGGCCGCCAGGAGCTGCGCCGTGGGAGGAAACTCCGTCCCGGTGACGTGGTGGCCGTAACCCCCAGTGGGGGCGCGGTGGAGGCGGGTGGCGCCGGCGCCGGGGAGCGGGCGCGTCAGGCCTTCGAGGTTGCGGGGGATGCCGGCGATGGTGCTTGAGAAGTTGAAGCTCAGGCATTTCAGGAATTACGCTTCCGCTGAGCTCGAGCCGGTCCCCGGGAAAAACGTCATTACCGGTGACAACGGCCAGGGCAAGACGAACATCTTGGAGGCTGTGTACCTCTGCGGGACGGGATCGTCCTACCGGACCTCCCGCGACGCCGACCTCATCTCTTGGGGCGAGAGCGGCTTCTACGCGGCCTGCCGGTTCATTCGTCGCGGAGAGCCGCTCCTCGTGGAGGTAGGCTGCACGAGAGAAGCCGGCAAGACCGTGAAGCTCAACGGAGTCCCCCACGACGCGTCGGTCGAGAACGTTTGCGCCGCCAACGTCGTGGTTTTCGGCCCCGATGACCTGCGGATGATAAAAGGCGGCCCCGTGGAGCGACGGCGCTTTCTCGACACGGAGATAGGCGCGGTGAGCGACGCGTATCGAAGGCATCTTTCCGCATACCGGAGGATCCTCGCTCAAAGGAACGCGTTTCTCAAGGAGGCGCGTTACGACTCTCTGCCGCCCGCGAGGCGCGACTGCGCGCTTGACGTATGGGACGAGCAACTCGCCGCCGCTGGGGCGCGGGTGATGCTCAAGAGGGCGGAGGCCATAAGGAGACTGTCCATACTTGCGAAGGTGACCCACCGCCACATATCCCCTGACGGCGCCTTCGAGATGGTATACAGGCCATCCTTCCACGCGAGCATGGCACCACTCGCCACGATGCGGGGCGACGACGGCGAGACGCTGCGGAAGCTGGAAGAAGCCTTCCGGCGCGAACTCCAGAAGGCCCGTCCTGAAGAGCTGATGCGCAGCGTGACGCTGGTCGGTCCCCATAGGGACGAGGTCAGCTTCCTCGTCGACGGCGTGGACATGAGGGTGTTCGGCTCCCAGGGCCAGCAGCGCTCCGTCCTCCTCGCACTCAGGCTGGGCGAGCTGGAGTTCGTGAAGAGCGAGGTCGGCGAGGATGCAATCCTCCTCCTCGACGACGTCTCGAGCGAGCTCGACCCCGGAAAGAGGGCGCGACTCTGGGAGTACCTCAACGACCGGGTGCAGACCATCATCACGACCACCGACGAAAGGTTGCTCGGCGAGACGGGCGGCCCTGTGAAGCGCTTTCGGGTGAACGCGGGGCGTGTGGAAGAGGTGAACTGAAGTGGTCCGGCTGCGGGAAGCGCTCGATGGAGGACTCAAGCGGCTCGGGATGTTGCGGCGGGCCAGGAGAGCGCGGGCGGTAGATCTCTGGGCTGAGGCCGTAGGATCCACCGCCGCCAGGGCATCCAGGGCAACCCGGTGCAAGGACGGGGTTCTCTTCGTGGCGGTAGAGAGCTCGGTCTGGGCCAACGAGCTGTCGCTTCTGAAAGCGGACATCATCAAGAAACTCAACAGATACCTTGGAAAAGGCACGATCGTGGACGTTCGGTTTCAGGTCAGGGGATCTCTTAAGCCAGGGAGCAGGGACAGGCACGCTGGGGCACCGGTCGGGGACGGGGTCGCGGCCCGCCTGCGCGCGGGGCGAAGACTGAGCCGGAGCGAGATGGATGAGATCGACACCCTCTCGGCCGCGATCGCTGATCCGGAGGTTAGGGCGGCGTTCGCCCGGGCTGCGACGGCCGCCAGGATGAGCGTGGGCGAACGGGGTGACGGCACCGGCCCCATGCAGACCGAGCCATCCAGCGCGCAGGAACGAACAAGGAGCTGATACAGTTGTTCGTACATATCGGAGGGCAGGTGAGCGTAGCTGTGCGAGACCTCGTGGCCATGCTCGACTTGAAGACCGCGATGAAGTCTCCGCTCTCAGCGGAGTTCCTGTCGCGAACGGATGAAGGGCGAAGCCATCGAGTCGTCTCCGTGGACGGGCTGGGTGACGGGCAAGAGCCCAGGTGCGTCGTTGTCACGTCTTCCGTTGTGTACCTATCCCCCATATCCCTTGCGACATTGCGCAGGCGCCTCGAGGTCGTGCACACCGACCTCCAGGGCGCGGGCGCGCCGGCCCCCGTCGTTGACAAGGGTCCGGCGGTATAATACCATGAATGCGGTGCGTGAACGCGGGTTGACTCCAAACGTAAGTTTGGTACAATGATCCCAGGGGGCACCGTGCCAGGAACCGTGGTGACAACATCACGGTTCTTGGCGGTTGAAAGACGCACTCTTCAGCCAAGATTGGCGACTTTCTCATGGAAAGAGCGGCGGTATCATGGGTAACGTCATCGGTAATGCATCGAACAATCAGGCCGGCTATGGGTCCCAACCCAATGCGCGCCTAGACAAGGCCGTTCTCGAGGCGCCGTATGGCGCCGAGCAGATCCAGGTGCTCGAGGGTCTCGAGGCTGTGAGGAAGAGACCCAGCATGTACATCGGCAGCACGGGCGCGCGCGGGCTCCACCAGCTTGCGTATGAGGTCGTGGACAACTCCGTCGACGAGGCTCTCGCTGGCTACTGCGACGCCATAGACGTAACCATCAAGAAGGACGGCTCGCTGCGCGTGGCGGACAACGGAAGAGGCATCCCCGTTGACATCCATCCAAAGACGGGGAGGCCCGCCGTGGAGGTCGTCCTCACGATGCTGCACGCCGGCGGGAAGTTCGGAGGCGGCGCGTACCGGGTGTCTGGCGGCCTGCACGGGGTCGGCGTGTCCGTGGTGAACGCCCTCTCAGAGTGGCTCGAGGTGGAAGTCCGGTCGGGAGGCAAAGTGCATCGCCAACGCTACCAGCGCGGAAAGCCCGTGACAGACCTCGAGGTGAAAGGGACTGCCGACGTGACCGGCACGACCATAACGTTCCTCCCGGACCGGAAGATCTTCGAGACCACGGAGTTCAGCTTCGACACGCTCAGTCACCGCCTGCGGGAGCTCGCGTTCCTGAGCCGCGGCGTGAGGATCACCCTCGCCGACGAGCGCGAAGGGAAGAACGTGGAGTTCCAGTATGAGGGCGGGATCGTGTCTTTCGTCGAGCACCTGAACAAGAACAGGGATCCCATCCATCCCGACATATTCTACGTGTCGCGCGACGTCGGCGACGCCTCGGTGGAGGTTTCCTTTCAGTACAACGACGGGTACGTGGACAACACGTTCTCCTTCGCCAACTTCATCAACACTACCGAGGGCGGCACGCACCTCAGCGGCTTTCGCTCGGCCCTCACGCGTACTATCAATGACTACGCCAGGAAAGTCGGGATGCTGAAGGAGAACGAGGAGAACCTCACAGGTGACGACGTGAGGGAAGGGCTCACCGCCGTCATCAGCGTGAAGCTGCTCGCCCCGCAGTTTGAGGGGCAGACCAAGACCAAACTTGGCAACACCGAGATCCGGGGCATCGTAGACTCGGTAGTCGCGGAGGCGCTCGCCGAGTTCTTCGAGGAGAAGCCGGCCGCGGCGCGGGCCATCGTCGAGAAATGCCTCTCCGCCGCACGCGCCAGGGAGGCCGCGCGAAAGGCGAAGGAGCTGACCCGCCGCAAGACGGCCCTCGAGGTGTCGTCGCTCCCCGGGAAGCTTGCCGACTGCTCCCTCCGGGAACCCGACCTGTGCGAGCTCTTCCTGGTTGAGGGAGAATCCGCGGGCGGCAGCGCGAAACAAGGGCGCGACAGGCGCTTCCAGGCCATCATGCCTCTACGTGGCAAGATACTGAACGTGGAGAAGGCGCGGCTCGACAAGATCCTTGCCAATGAGGAGATCCGCGCGATGATAACGGCGCTCGGGACGGGCGTGGGCGACGACTTCGACCCATCCAAGCTCCGCTACCGAAAGGTCGTGGCGATGACCGACGCCGATGTGGACGGCGCCCACATCCGCACCCTGCTTCTCACGTTCTTCTACCGCTACATGAGGCCGCTCATCGAGAACGGCAACGTGTACATCGCCCAGCCGCCGCTTTTCCGGGTGAGGCAGGGGAAGAAGGACTTTTACGTATACAGTGAGAGAGAGCTCGAGGCGATCCTGAAGACGGTGGGCCGGCAGGGAGTGACCGTGCAGCGGTACAAGGGTCTCGGCGAGATGAACGCCGAGCAGCTCTGGGAAACCACGATGAACCCGGAGACTCGCACGATCCTGCAGGTATCCCTCGAGGACGCGATGGCGGCGGACGAGATCTTCACAACCTTGATGGGCGACAAGGTCGAGCCGCGGCGCGAATTCATCCAACAACACGCGAAGGAAGTAACGGATCTCGACATATAGGTGATCATGACCTTACACTCACGCGGATTCACACGGTTTGACAGGGAGGTCCTCGCGCTTGGTTGAACCGACGGACGGGAAAGTCATTCCGATATGCATAGAAGACGAGATGAAGCGCTCTTACCTCCTGTACTCGATGAGCGTCATCGTCGGGCGGGCGCTTCCTGACGTGCGGGACGGGCTCAAGCCCATCCACCGGCGCATCCTGTACGCCATGAGCGAGCTGGGGCTTACGCCGGACAAGCCGCACCGAAAGTCCGCGACGATCGTGGGCGAAGTCATGGGCAAGTACCATCCCCACGGGGACGCCGCGATATACGAGACGCTCGTGAGGATGGCGCAGGATTTCTCCCACAGGTACCCGCTCATAGATGGCCACGGGAACTTCGGATCCGTCGACGGCGACCCGCCCGCCGCCATGCGCTACACAGAGGCGCGCATGGCGAGGATCACCTTGAAGCTCCTCGCGGACATCGACAAAGAGACGGTGGACTTCGTCCCCAACTTCGATGAGTCCTTGAAAGAGCCGGTGGTGCTCCCGTCCAGGTTCCCGAACCTCCTGGTCAACGGATCGTCAGGCATCGCGGTGGGGATGGCGACCAACATACCTCCCCACAACCTGGGCGAGGTCGTGGACGCCGTCGTGATGCTGATAGACAACCCGGACGCGTCCATCAAAGAGCTCATGATGGTCATAAAAGGGCCGGACTTTCCCACCGGCGGCCTCATCATGGGCAGGGACGGAATACGCGACGCGTACACGACCGGGCGAGGATCCATCAAGATGAGGGCCCGGGCGAAGATCGAGACGGCCTCGGGCGGCAAGACGCGGATCCTCGTGACCGAGATCCCGTACCAGGTCAACAAGGCGAGGTTGATCGAGAGCATAGCGGAGCTCGTGCGCGAGAAGAAGATCGATGGAATCACCGACCTCCGCGACGAGAGCGACAGGGAGGGTATGCGCATAGTCATCGAACTCCGGCGCGATGCCAATCCCAACGTCGTGCTCAACCAGCTGTACAAGCACACCCAGATGGAGGACACTTTCGGCGTCATCATGCTGGTCCTTGTGGACGGGCAGCCGAGGGTGCTCAACCTCAAGGAAACACTTCACTTCTACATCGAGCACCAGAAGGAGGTCGTGACGAGACGCACCAGGTTCGAGCTGGCAAAGGCCGAGGAGAGGGCGCACATCCTCGAAGGCCTCAAGATAGCCCTTGACAACCTCGACGCCGTCATCACCCTCATACGGCAGTCGCGGACTCCCGAGGCGGCCAAGGAAGGGCTAATGCAGAAGTTCGGGCTATCTGAGAAGCAGGCGCAGGCCATCCTCGACATGAGGCTGCAAAGGCTCACCGGCCTCGAGCGGAAGAAGATCGAAGACGAATACGTCGAAATCATCAAGCTCATAGCCAAGCTCAAGGGCATACTCGCCGACGAGAAAAGGGTCCTCGAGGTGATCAAAGAGGAGCTCCTGGCCATCAAGGACGAGTATGCCGACCCGAGACGCACGGAGATCACCGCGGCGGCCACCAAACTCGACATCGAGGATCTCATCGCCGAGGAAGACATCGTGGTGACCCTCACGCACCAGGGTTACGTCAAGAGGCTGCCTCTTACGACCTATCGGAGCCAGAGGAGGGGCGGCCGCGGAGTGACGGGCATGAGCACTAAAGAGGAGGATTTCGTCGAGCACCTCTTCGTGACAACCACCCATGAATACATCCTGTTCTTCACGGACAAGGGGAAGGTGTACTCGATCAAGGCTTACGAGGTGCCGGAGGCGAGCCGCCAGGCGAGGGGCACGGCGGTCGTGAACCTCATCTCCCTTTCGCCGGGCGAAAACATTCGGGCGGTCATACCCATCCGCGACTTCGCTGACGACAAGTTCCTGGTGATGGCGACGAGGCAGGGTGTGGTCAAGAAGACGGCGCTTTCTACGTACGACAGCGTCCGGAGGTCGGGCGTCATCGCCATCGACCTTGCGGAGGGCGACGACCTCGTGAGCGTGAAGCTGACCGCGGGGGACGAGGAGATCATAATCGTAACCGCCCAAGGTCAGTCCATAAGGTTCAAGGAACGGGAAGTGCGGCCTCTAGGACGTATCGCGCGAGGCGTCAAAGGCATTTCCCTTGCCAAAGGCGACAGCGTGGTCGGCATGGACGTGGTGAGGGAGCGCTGCGACCTCCTGGTCGTGACGGCCAACGGCTTCGGCAAGCGGACGCCTCTCGGGGAGTACCGACTCCAGTCGCGAGGGGGCAGGGGCATCAAGACCCTCAAGGTGACGCCCAAGACCGGGCCGGCGGCCGACGTCAAAGTCCTGACCGGTGACGACGAGCTGATGATCGTGTCGGCGGAAGGCATAATAATCAGAATGAACGCCGCAGACATTCCGCAGCTGGGCAGATCGACGCAAGGCGTTCGCGTCATGAAGCTCGAGCCCGGCGACAAGGTCGTGTCCGTGGCGCAGGTGGTCGGCAAGAACGGGGGCTGATACGGCGGTGTCTCGCCCGTACGAGGTCCTGGAGCATACCGCTGACATCGGCGTCCGCGCCCGCGGACGGACACTCGAGGAGACCTTCGCCAACATGGCCGCAGGCTTGATGTCGCTCGTAGCGCCCGGGCCCGGGTGTATCCAGCCGAAGGAAGAAAGGCGCGTCGAGGCTCGCGCCGCCGATCTGGAGGGCCTCCTCGTGGCGTGGCTGGCGGAGTTCGTCTATCTGATAGACGCGGAGAGATTCCTGGTGGCGAAGATCGAGGATATCCGCGTGACCAGGTGTGAGCCCAAGTCAAGGCCCGGGCGAGAGCCCGCGCGGCCTGCCGACCGGGAGTGCCCGCCGGCGGGCGACGGCGAGACGGGCACGGTGCGCCCCGGAAAAAGGGGAGCGCGTGACGATGGGACACGGGGCGCATTCGAGGGCGGCGCGGCGGAACGGGCTGGCGGGCCGGCCGCCTGGACGGTTACGGCCCTGGTGCGTGGCGAAGGCATAGATCTCACACGACATGCGTTGGAAATGGAGATCAAAGGCGTCAGCTACCACATGGTCAAGGTCGAGCGCGAGACCGGCGCCGGGACCGGGCCCGCGGGGGCGGGCGCCGCGGGTGACGACACAGGCGAGGCGGCCGGCGGCGAGAGAGTCTGCGGTGGCGGGTGGGTGGCTCAGGCCATCTTCGATATTTAGGGCGATGATATCGATGATATCCAGGAGGACATCCAGAGCGGGCATGGCGGGCCCGTCTTGAAGACACAGGAGGTGCGTCTCAGTGGCCAACGGATGGAGTGGCCCTCTCGAGCGCGTGGACGAGTTTCGCTGGCGCATCCCCGTGACCTACAAGGCAGGCATGAGGGTGCCCGGCCTCATCTACGCGGACGAGCGACACATCAGGAGCATTCGGGAGGACCAGGCTCCCGAGCAGGTGGCGAACGCCGCGTTCCTTCCCGGGATCGTGGGTATGTCCCTCGCGATGCCCGACATCCACTGGGGGTACGGCTTCGCCATAGGGGGCGTGGGCGCGACCCTGGCGGACGGGGGTGTCATATCCCCCGGCGGGGTGGGCTTCGACATCAACTGCGGTGTGAGAATGCTTCGCACGAATCTCTTCGAGGATGACGTGCGTCCGCATCTCGAGCAGCTGGTCAACCAGCTCTTCCACGACATCCCGTCGGGCGTCGGGTCGACCGGCCTCATCAAGCTGGGTAAGAACGACACTGCGGAAGTGTTGGAGAAAGGCGCGCTCTGGGCGGTGGAAAACGGATACGGCTGGCCGCGGGACCTCGACCACACCGAGGAGCGGGGCGTGATGAAGGGCGCCCAGGCGGGCAAGGTGAGCGACAGGGCCGTGAAGCGAGGTATGCCGCAGCTCGGCACGCTAGGTTCAGGCAACCACTTCCTGGAGGTCCAGGTGATCGACGAAGTGTTCGACACCGGCCTCGCCGAGAGGTTCAAGCTCGCTCCCGGCCAGATCGTGGTGATGATCCACTCCGGGTCGCGAGGTCTCGGTCACCAGGTGTGCACGGATTACCTCGCCACGATGGAGCAGGCGGTCGCGAAGTACGGCATCAGCATTCCCGACAGACAGCTCGCGTGCGCTCCGCTGAACTCCCCCGAGGGGCAGGATTACTTCGCCGCCATGGCATGCGCCGCGAACTACGCGTGGGCGAACCGCCAGTGCATCATGCACTGGACGCGCCAGGCTTTCGCCAAGGTGTTCGGGCGCTCGCCGGAGGACCTCGAAATGCAACTCATCTACGACGTGGCGCACAACATCGCGAAAATCGAGGAGCACGTGGTGGACGGAAGACGGCGGAGAGTGTGCGTGCACCGCAAGGGCGCGACGCGGGCGTTTCCGGCGGGCCATCCAGACGTGCCGGCCGACTATCGCGACATAGGGCAACCAGTGCTCGTGCCTGGAGACATGGGACGGAATTCATACCTGCTGGTGGGCACCGAAAGGGCGATGGAAGAGGCGTTCGGCTCGACCTGCCACGGCGCCGGCCGCGTGATGAGCAGGGCAGCCGCCAAGAAGACGGTGAGCGGTGGGGCGCTCCAAGCGGAGCTGCGGGAGCGTGGCATCATCGCCAGAGCCGCCAGCAAGGCTTCGCTTGCCGAAGAGGCTCCCGAGGCGTACAAGGACGTGAACGAGGTCGTGCGCGTCTGCCACGGGGCAGGCATATCCCGCAAGGTCGCTCGGATGAGGCCGGTCGGGGTCGTCAAAGGCTAACGTTCCGTGCCGGGCGCCTGGGGCGCCTGGGGCGCCCGCGCGAGGCGGACGGCCTGCAGGAGCCTTCGCCGGCCGGGACGTGCGCGGCGCCCGGCTGGTTCGATCGGGCAGATAGACGGGACATGGTCCGTGGTCCGTGAGGGCGCGTCGAAGGAATGGGATGAATACAAGGAATACAATGAGCGAAGGCGCCGGCCTCCCCGCTGGTTTGGCTCCAGGGGGTGCCGGCGCCACTCGTTTCTGGGCCGCCGCGTCCGGTGGCCGCCCGCTGACGCTCATTGCACGTTCGCCCGTGCGGCGTGCGGCGCCGCCCGCGAGCGGGAGATCCCAAGCGGTCGCGCCTGCTGCCCGGGCGGGCTCACTCCCGGGCGCGCTTATCCATGCCCCGCCAGAAGGCGGCCGGACGTGCCCTGCCGTGTCGCCTATCCCGAAGTCGTTCCCCGGGTTGGGGCCATCTGGAACCTGCGTGCGATAGCCTTGAGTTCCGTTATGTCCGCCCTGGCATCCGCCTCGTTCTTCGCGCTGATGTCCGCCCTGAGCTCATCCAAGCGAGCGTCGAACGTCGTGATGTCCTTTGTCGTGTTCGTGCTGGTCACACGGGGACGAAGCGACTCCCAGGTGGAACGCAGCGTTGTGAATTCCGCGTCCGCGGTGGACCAATTCTTGCGGCGCACGGCGTCCTCGACCCTGCTCAGAGTGCGCTCCAGATCGCCCACGCTGGCAGCTGGAGCTGTCGGGGCCGGACGTGTCGGCGTCGGTGCGGGCACGGTCGGGGCTGGGCGCGTAGGTGCGGGACGTGTCGGCGCCGGGACCCTGGCGAACCTGAGCCCGGCGAACACTGCGATCAGGACGACGAGCGCGCCGATTATCCAGGCGCTCGTGTTCACCCGTCCGCCTCTGTTGTTGCCGCCTCTGCCTGCGTCGTCACCGTTCCTGCCACCTGCTGCGAAACCCTGTCCGCCGCCGCTGGCGCCTGCTCGGTCATCTGGAGATAGACGGTCGTCCACGTGATCACCTCCTCAGGGCATATTATCTGCCAGGCATCGTGGGATAATGCGCCGACACCGGCGAGACGCAGGCCATGCTCAGGCCGGGCTCTTTGCAGTCCTGGCCTGGTAGTCGTGGCTTGCGGCTGCCTGGGCAGCCCTGCGGTCGGCATCAACTTCGTCGAGGTGTGTTGCGAGCAAAGACACGACTTCCGGGTCGAGAGCCGACGCGCTGCCGAGCTCCCGGATGAAATCAAGCGCCCTCGCCGCTTCCATTGCGTGGCGGTAAGGACGCTGCTCGGTCAGGGCCGTGAACACGTCGGCTACGCTCATGATGCGTGAGCCGAGTGACAGCTCGTGTCCTGAGTAGTGGAAAGGATAGCCCCGCCCGTCGAGGCGCTCGTGGTGGAGCGAGGCCCACCGGTTGACGACGTCGAGCGTAGGGAGCAACTCAATGATGCGGTAACTGTGGAAGGCGTGCTGTTTGATGATGTTGAACTCGTGTTCCGTGAGAGGCCCCGGCTTCTCCAGGATCTCTACGGGCACTGCAAGCTTGCCGATGTCATGGAGATAGCCTGCGGCCCTCATCATCCTGCATTCCATTTCCGAGAACCCGGCGAGCCACGCGAGGTGCGCGGCGGTGGCTGCCACACCGGCGGAGTGCGTTGCCGTAAAGGGGCTGCGAAAGTCGATGATCCGCCGGAAGAGGTCCGCAAGGCCGAGGAGCCCCTCGAGATCAAGCCGAAACTTGGCGGGCTCGGCGAAAGCCGGCGTCCCCGTCCCCGCGCGGGCGACGAGCGACATCATCTCCGAAGGCGGCAGCAGGGCAACGTCAAACCAGAAGAACTCCTTCGTGGCAAGGCTCAGGAAGGCGTTGACAAGGTCGGGAGCGAACATCGTCCCGGACCGCGTCCGCACAAGCTCGGAGATGCTCCTCGCCTGGCCCAGGATCTCATCGTTTTCACGGATGAGCACTGCAACGCGGTCTGCCAGGTGAATGACGTGGCTTGCAAGCGGCACGTCGTCGTGCGCGAACGTTGACCCGCTCGAGTCCTT
The DNA here is from genome assembly GCA_050261175.1 of Clostridia bacterium. Lineage (GTDB taxonomy): Bacteria > Bacillota > SHA-98 > UBA4971 > UBA4971 > UBA6256. The sequence continues at coordinate 2,824 of JBLNDA010000125.1, read as the reverse complement.
CCAAGGGACATGGTGGTATCGAACGATCCTGGCCACGTGGGCGAGAGGCCGGAAGGTCATGAGAAGCTTGTAGCCCGTCTCAGCGTGGGTCTGGGGGCTGGCAAGTTCGAACTCGAGGGCAGCGAGACGCTCCTTCAGGGAGAGCGCCCCGCTGTCGTGCAGCGATCCAGCAAGCGCCAGGTCCCTCTGCTCGTCAGGGGGTAAGCCGAGTTCCATGCCGAGGCTTAGGGCGATGTAAGCCACGCGGAGATGATGGCTGGACACCGCCGGGCTGACTAGGTCCATGGCGCGTGATAAGCATGATACCAGGTCGAATAGGCTGACTTGAGGGTCGTTTAACATCGCAGTGAGCTTCTCCCTCTTAGCATCTGGCGGTGTGAGCTAAGTGTGAGGCCACACGTCACTGCCAGTTTGCCAGGAGTTGCCGGTGCTGCACTCCGGGGACGACGCTCTTGACGCTCTTATGGGGCCACACACCTCGCATCTCACGTGGCGCCGGTGCCGGCAGCGCGCGTCCGGAGGTGTACCCCGAACACCTTGTCGCTCTGGCCGATGTGATGCACAAGCCAGTCGCATACCCTGCGCTGCACCTGGATTGCGAGTGCAGACGATGCCCCTTGCATCTCGAAGTCTCTCTTAAGGTTTCCGAAGTCCCGTACAAAAGCAGCATGCTCTGCCTTGTGCGCTGTCATTCCGGGATAGCCGTGCCGGGCCATGTATCCTTCCTCGGTGCTGAAATGGGTTACGACGTAATCCTCAAGGAACCTGACGACGGTGTGGAGATGCTCTTTCCCTTTGCCTTCGCTCATCGCGGAGAGAAGAGCGTTGACCCGGTTGAATAGCTCCTTGTGCTGGCTGTCGATCTCATCCACACCTGTTGCGAGGTCCTCCGTCCATCGCATCGCCACGGGTTTTCGCCTCCCGAATGTCAGAGTCCACGGGAACATCAGAGTCCACGAGCGGCGCTCCAGCACTCGCACAGCTGACGCGAAGCCGACCGCCGTCTGTCGTGGTGAGCCATCGTTTTCCACGATATCCAAGTGCAGGCACGGTGTCAAGAGGCGCGGCCCTACCTGGCTTGCCGACGCGAGGTTTACATAATACGTTGCGTATGGTATCATTGCTCCGTTCCAGCTAGAGTGGGAGGGAGGAACTCGATCGTGTCCGGCCAGGCTGGACGCGTTGGGCACAAGACGTATGCTCGGCAGGGAAGTGATGTGACCGCCGGAACTCCGGGATGGTGGACAGGCCGGGCGACAGTTGGCATTGTCGTGGCGCTGCTTCTCACAACCGCTCTTGCGGTGGCCGGGGCCAGCCTTTCTCAGGCGGCGGCCCTGTCTGCCGTGTCTACCAGGCCTGCGGTTGCCGAAGTTGCGCGGGATGTCGGTGGCACGGCACAGCGTCGCGGCCCGGGCCTAATCACAAGCGACGACTCCTCGGGCACTCGCGCCACCGAGGGCACCGAGGCCGGCGAGGCCGGCGGGGACGGCGGGGCCGGCGGGGCCGGGCGGCCGGCGGCGTCCGCGGTAATGGAGCCCGTGGGCGCGGAGAGCCCCGTGGACGACCCCGCGATCGGGCAGAGCACCGGGTTTCGGGACTGGTTCGAGCGGGATGTCGAGTACCTCGAAGCCCTGGGCAGGCGCTCGAACCACGGAGACGCAGCCCTGAAAGACGGTGCGGTCCTGACAAGACGGGTATCTCGCGAGATCGTCCGCCTTCGTGAGGTGATCACCCATCTTGATGAAAGTCCGTCATACCACGACCCGGACCTCGGGTTTTCGGTGTACGACACCAGTCCGACCGGCTGGTTGCACGTCCTCAGTGTGGCACTGCGGACGCGTGAGGCCCTTGTGGCGGCGCTCCGGTCGCCGCTGGTGGGGTGGGTGAGTGCCGCGCGAGAGACTGCGGTGCGCGAGGCGGCCGTTCGGGAGGCGGATGCACTGTACCGTCTGAACGACGGGACTCCCCTGTATGAGGCCGATCCGTCCAGGCTGCCCCAGGTGGACGAGGTTGTGAGCACGCTGCGGGCAATGGACCTGCCGCGCCCTTCCCTCGATGGGTACCGGGTCTACTTGTTGCCCTTCTCCATGGGCGGCGTGAGTGGCCTCGGTGCGGACGGGTACACGGTTGTGGGAGCGGCAGCCGCAGGACGGGAGGTCATCCCGAACCAGGTCCCTGTAACAGTGGCGCACGAGGTCGGCCATCATATACAGCTTGCTGCCATGGGCGCGACGTATCGCGACAACCCTTCGGCTTGGCGCCGCTACATGAGCCTGAGGGGCATATCGCGGTGGACAGCTGACGGCAAGGTTAACACGCTTGCGTGGGCTGTGTCGCCGGAGGAGGCGTTCGCAGAAGACGTGCGCGTGCTCTTCGGGCCTCCTGCCGCGTCACAAGAACCCTACGGGACAGCATATCCTGATCCCAGGAGCGACCCTGAGCTGGCGACCAAGCTCCGGGAGTTCATCACGGCACAGGCACAGCGTGCAGGTGCGGGGCGAGCTGAGTCTGTGGTCGCCTGGGGTTTGTCCCCGTGGTCGCCGCCAACACCCACAGCCGTGTCTGGCTGGGCGACCGCAAAGGTGCTACTAAGGATGTGTTATGAGAGGATTGCGGCGAGAATTGCGGATAGGCCTTGACAGGGGCCCGGGGTCGTGGTAGTATCAAAAAGCGGCAGAGGTACGGCTCTGCTGAAATTGATTCTGCTCCTTGAAAACTAAACAGTGAAGTATGGTAAGGTGCGGTAACACTTTGGAGCTTGTGTGAGGGAGCTAGAGATAGCTCTTCGGATATTTCACGGAGAGTTTGATCCTGGCTCAGGACG
>JBLNDA010000124.1:0-44478 GCA_050261175.1 Clostridia bacterium | reverse complement strand
GGCATCAAGCGCCTGCGGAAGTGCTTCGCCACTCTCGCAGGGCAGTAGAATGCGGTTGCGCGGTACTAGCCATCAGCACTAGCCAGCAGCACTAGCCAGCAGCCTGTCAGGCCAGCATGGCCAGAAAGGGTCCACCGTTTGCCGGAACGGCGTCGACAAACACCTGACGTCCTCCCCAGGCAGGTTGTCGTAGTTCTGCCACAGGCGGGCGGTGTTCCGTGAGAGACGCCTCGAGTTCTTGACGACCTCGAGCCTCTGCTCGTCAGTATAATGAGACATCACCCACCGTATCGCCGCGTCGTCCCCTCCTCGAGAAGACGTCCGATAACGAAGAAGGAATACTTGTCCTGACCCAACGTTTTCGGGTCCGCGTCCCAGAAGAAGCAATGGACGAAATCCGGCACGACCGCCATTCGCCTTCACCCCCGGCCCGTGGCCAGCGCGTGTTCATTGTGCCGGTTGCAGGCCGCCCCCTACTCCCACTTACCACCGCGGCCTCTGTTCGCTCTCGTTCCCGCGCCAGCTCCTACCCCCGTTGCCATGGTGCCCGCTCCCATAGCCCCCGCTCCCGCTCGTGACAGCACGGCCGAACCGCGCAAGCTCGCGCCGCAGCCGGGCCTCCACGCTCTCAGGCAGGCGGCGCACGGGAAGGGGAATCGGCTCACCGACATCATCGCTGGCGCCTGGGCGGCCCGGCCTGCCGCCCGGGTGCTGCGATGGGCCACGGATGGATCGCCCCAGGCTTCTACCCTGAACCATGCCCGAACCAGGCCCTGAGGCGAAACCTGAGCCTCGGCCTGAATCCGGACCCGCGCCTGGCTCTGGCCCTGGTCCTGGGCCTAGGCTTAGGCCTAGGCCTGGCCCTGGGCCTGGACCTGCACCTGCCCCTGGGCCTCGGCCGCCGCCCCCGCTCCGTGTCTCGGTTCCGTCCCCATCAGCCGCAAACGATCCCGCCGACGCCGCGAAAGGTCCGGGAGCCCCATACCAGCCGACGCCCTCCCCCGGCGCCGCCCCCAGCGTGGACCTCTCTACGGGCTTGGGCGTATACGGCTCCATCTCCAGCAGATCGTGGAGGATGATGAGAGCAGCCTCCTTGTCCGGGACCCGGCCCCGCGGCGAGAGATCGGGGTCGTTCTGCGCGAAGGGCGGAACTGGCGCGCCGACGCAGGACGGGCAGCCGTCCTCGCACCTGCACGCCTTCACCATCTCCAGGCAGGCCCGGAGCACGTCCTCAAGCGACCTGTAAGCGCGCTCGGCAAACCCCACCCCGCCGGGATAGCGGTCGTATACAAACAGCGTCGGTGAGCCGGTGTTGAGTGAGTCGACCACCGCCCCCACGTCCCTGGGATCGCACATGGCGTAGAGCGGCACCACTTCGGTGATGACGTTGCCGATGCCGTAAAGCCCCTCGGATGGATCCCTGCCCCACTTGCGTACCAGGTTGAGCGTGGAGATTGGCGGCACCAGCCAGAAGGCGACCGTCCCCATGACCTGAGGCGGAAGGCTCACCTTCCCGAAACCGATGCTCTCGCGGCCGTGGAACTTGATCTTCTTGAACATGTAGACCAGCGAGGTCACTGTGACGTCCCCGAACGACGCCGTGGCCTTATGGAACTTCGTGCTCTCCTGCTCGTTTTCGATCTTCACTGTAGATTCGGAGAGAGACTGCGTGAAGTAGTCGACATCCGCCTTCTCCACGAAGGCCGCTTTCTTGTCCACATCGAGCTGCGACACAAAGTACGTCTCGCCGTCGTGCAGGTAGATCGCCTCGGGGTGGATCTGCTCGAACGCGGAGAGCTCGTCCATGGTGCCGATTACGCGGTTCGCCGCGGTGTCTTTCGCGGAAGGCGGCCGGCGGTCGCGCCCCGCGGCCGCCGTTTCCGCCTGGTCCTGTGTCGTGTCCACTATCGTGTAGGTGTTGTCGGACGCGTTGCGCAGCTTGACCGCCTCCGATGGGTATGAGGGGTGCGACCAGTACCACCTGTTCCCGCGGCGCACTATTTCCCGCTGCTCTTCGAAGATTTCGAGGATGGCGGGCATGTACTCGCCGAACCGCGCGATGTCCCTCGCCCCTAGCGGCAGCTCGAACGCGGCGCAGCGCAGGTGTCTTGCCAGAATGTACGGGTTGTGGGGATCGATGACCGCGCCCTCCGTCGCCCGCCCGAAAAAGTACTCGGGATGGCTCATGAGATACTGGTCTATCGGCGTGGACTGGCCGACCAGCACCACGAGAGCTTCCTCCTGCCCCCGCCCCGCCCGCCCGGCCTGCTGCCACGTGCTCGCGATGGTGCCCGGATAACCCGTGAGAATGGCCGCGTCGAGGCTACCGATGTCGATGCCGAGCTCAAGGGCGTTCGTCGACGTGACCCCGAGCAGCTCACCAGAGAAGAGGCGCCGTTCTATCTCACGTCGCTCCTCCGGAAGGTAGCCCCCGCGATATGGCTTGATCGCGCGTGCCAGCGACGGGCTTATTTGCTGGAGACGCTCCTGGGCGAACCGATAGATCAGCTCCGCCACCACGCGCGCTTTCACGAAAGTGATGGTCTGGACCCTGTCCCGGACAAGCTCCACCAGGAGCCGCTCTGCCTCCGCGCTGGAGCTTCCTCGTTCCACCCGCGCCGCGTCCACGAACGGGGGGTTCCAGAACACGAACTTTTTCGGCCCTCGCGGCGCGCCGTCGTCGTCGACGACCGTGACGGGGCGATCTATGAGCTTTTCCGCAAGCTCCTTCGGGTTTGCGATGGTCGCGGAGCAGCAGATGAACTGCGGGCTTGAGCCGTAGTGCTCGCAGATGCGTTCGAGGCGCCGGATGACACACGCGACGTTCGAGCCGAACACGCCCCTGTAGGTGTGCATTTCATCGATGACCACGAAGGCCAGGTTCGCAAAGAACGGCCCCCACGACGGGTGCCTCGGCAGAATGCCCTGGTGGAGCATGTCAGGGTTTGTAAGGATGATGTTCCCCTCGTCGCGTAGCTTACGCCTGGCGTTCGGCGGCGTGTCGCCGTCGTAGGTGCCTGCCACGATCGGCATGTCACGATCGATCTCCCGGTAGCGGAGAAGGCCCCGAAGCTGGTCTTGAGCGAGTGCCTTCGTGGGAAACAGGTAAAGCGCCTTCGCTCCTGGGTCGACGGCGAGCCTCTCGAGGACGGGCGCGTTGTAGCAGAGGGTCTTGCCGCTCGCGGTGGACGTCACGATGGCAACATGGCGCCCCTCCCGGATTGCCTGTATCGCCTGAGCCTGATGGGTGTAGAGCCGCTCGATGCCCACCTTCGCCAGGATCGCGGCCACGCGCGAGTGAAGCGGCGGCACGACATCGCCGTAGCGCGCCTGCCGCGCAGGGATGTTCTCGACGTGGACAATCTGGTCCCGGTACTCTGGTGAAAGCTTGAGCCGCTCTATGAATCTTGCCGCATCCATGTCCTTCGTGGCGCGACCTCCTGGCACGGCGGGGCCCTACCCGGTGCGAGGCGTCTTGCCGCGTCCCGCTGCCGGCCTGTCGTCGCCTCCTCCACTCCCAGTTTTTCCTTCGGGTCTCGCGCGGTCGTGCTTAACTTACGGCTAATCGATCATTACGAGTGAATACCAGTTCTGCTCCTGGCTTTCGTCAGCAAGCGTCTCTATCGGAAGCCCCTGCCTTCGCGCGGTGGCGTACACATCGATCCCCATAGCCTGCATGGCAGGCCTCGCCTTGCCCGGGAAGCGGCAGGGCTTGTCCTCCGGCAGGCTGCACTCGGCGCACAGTCCGCAATCGCTCATGCTGAACGCGAAGTAGTACCCGTCCACGTACGCCCGGCTCTCCACGGCAAACGAGATCCTTTGGGAGGAGTCTTTGTCGTGCGTGTGGATGAGCACAGCGTACCTGTAGCGCGACAGCACCCGTTCGGCCTCCCACGGCTTCAGAGCTCCCGGGGCCGACGGACATACCCAGCACTTCCCCCAGGTGGAACAGCCGTACATGCACTTGAGGTAGGTCCTGGGATCGAACACGATGTGTCGCGCATCGATCACAAGGGCGTCGACAGCCCCGAGGCTCCTCGCCAACTCGGCGTATTTCGCATACTTCCCCTCCAATTCTTTCCCCCTCTTCCACACGATATGATCCTACCACAGCTGCTGCGCCGAAAGCAGCCTGCTATTAGTTCGACAACCCGGCCCGGCTGTCCTGCCGCTGCCCCGAGGTGCCCTTCTTTCCACGTGAAGGCGAAGAAATGCTCCCGACTCTTGGAACGGGTTGCCGGTGACTCAAAGAGAGAGTGCTACACCGGCAACCCGCCAGGTGTTGGCAAACACGGAGGAACTAGCGAACCCTAGCCCGGTCCCGGTTCACGGGATAACCACCGTGTCGCCGACCTCGATTCGATCGGGATCAGGAAGGGAGTTCGCCTGCACGATCGCGGCGACCGTCGTGCCGTAGCGCTGCGCTATCTGGTAGAGAGTCTCGCCTATCTGCACCACGTGGACCCGCCCTGACGCCTGAGCCTGCCCTCCGCCCACCGGCGGACCTGGCAGCTCGGATGGCCCAGGCGCCGCGGGCGCTGTGCCGCCCCCAGCCCATGTCGTTGTGTCGTTCACACCCACGACAGCTGACACAGTATCCACACGGGTCACCATGGCCCAGCCCCGGAGCACGACCCTTACGTTGGCGGCCCTTGGCTCGACTGGCACGGCAACCACCTTTACGACATCCACGTCGCTCACTGCAAAGAACGTCGGGATCACCCCTGGAATCGCGAGGGTCACCGAAAACGGCACCGTCTCCACCGTGGCGAACACTCTCTGCGACGGAAGCGCCGTAAACAGCACTGTGACCCTGAGAATCCCCTCCACGATCACCAAGCCGTCCACCACGACTGTTTTCGTTACCTTCGCCCGCGCGAAAGCTTCGATTACCCTGCCAATCTCCGGTAGACCAGCCGGAACGATCAGGCGCACCGAGACGGTGGAGTTGTCCTCCACCTGGCCAACGACCTCCTCCACAAGGAAGTCCCTGGTCACAGGGACTAGAGGGTCTGGAAGGTCGTCAATAGCCGTGACGAGCGTAAGATCCTTGTCGACCGTGACGACCACCGATACGCGGAGCACCACCCTTACCCTCAGCGTGCGTGCGTTTACGATCTCCGCCTCCGCTGCCTCGACCTGTACCGACGCGAACGCGAACATCCCCGGCTGCACGCCAGGCAGGCTCACGATGGTGCTGAAGCTGAGGGCACCGTCAACCGAGAACACAGGCTGGCCGGGGCTGATGGCCACATAGAGTATGCGTACCGAGACCGCCCCGTTCACAACGACCTTGTTGTGCAGCACCTTTGTCGTGGTGACAGACGGTGCCGCGTCTGTCCTGATGATCCGGGACGCGCCGGGCTTGTCGGGCGGTATCGATATCGTCCCGACGGTGATGGTCTCAGCCTCTCCCTGCAGCACAGCTCGCTCCACAGTGACCACCCGTCGCTTCACGACGGGCACCACGGGCACCTTCACCGTGGGAACAACGATTGAGGGCGGCACTTCGACCACGACCTCGGTTATCTCCTCCCTGAGCACTCGGACCCTGAGAGACACCAGCACACTCACCTCGACAGTCCTCGGGTCGACGAGCCGTGACGTTGCGAAAACGCTCGTTACGAGCACCTCCGGGATCATGCCATGGAGGACTCCCGGCACGCTCACACTCCCGAACAAGGACAGCATGCCTTCGAAGGCATGTACCGGTTGCGACGGTGCCGTGGACACATAGAGAATGTTCACATCCACGCTTCCTTGGATGACCACCGCCCCCGGCACGACCGTGACCTGGGTGATAGCGACCCGTGCCTGGGTGTCGAGGATCGACGCAATATCCGGCTTCGGAGGCGGCACGACCAGGCGCCCGCTGGCGACGATGCTGGCGGTGACGTCGGCGACCACCACCTCGACCTTGACTTTCTTTCGGGGAAAACCTGCTACGGTCACACCTGAAGACACCTCACTCCCTCCTTCCTGCAAGCTCTTTACCAGGATATGATATGTTTGGATGCTGTCCGGCGCCACCGCCCGGCGGGGCGCGGCGGGCCGCGTGGCGTCGGCGACCGCCGGTCGCGGGCCGTCGCGGACCGCCCAGAGGCGCGCCGTCCGATTGCCGACATCCGATTGCCGACATCCGGTCGCTGACTCTGGTTGGTGACCCTGGTTGGTGACTCCGGCTGCTCGCCGCCGCCAGCTGGTCGCCGGCCGCTGGTCGCCGCCTGACAGGCCCCAAAGGCGCAGTAAAGGACCCCCGCGCGAACGCTGGAGGTCCCTTCCTCTAGGGTCCCCCGGTCGAAAGCCCGGCCCAGGGCCCTGGTATAGTGGCGCAGGTCTCGGACGATCGGCCTAGTTCATATCCCGGAACTCGTCGGGCACCAACACGTCGACGACCACATGCTTCTGCACGGTCTTCGTGACCTTCACGAACAGCTCGACAATGGCCTGGATCAGCACGTCCCGCGTGCCGATCTCGGGCGGCGGCGTCACCCCGACCGGCAGGAGCTGGACGGTGGCGAACTCCACTCTCGGCCGGACGAGGATGTTCATCCCAGGGAACGCGCCCGGCAGGTCCACGAACGTCGTGAACGGCACCTCGAGGTGCATGTGGTGGACCGGCTGGTCCGGCAGAGCCGCTACGTATATCACCTGCAGGACGAGCCTCCCCTCGAGGATCACCTTGCCATCGAGGATGTCCGACCGGGTTATCTCCACCGCCGAACTGAAGACGCTGATGATCTTGGCCGCAGCCGGTTTCTCTTGGGGAATCGTGACTTCCTGGCGGATGTTGACCTGCTGGGTCACCTCGTTGACGACGTCCTCGATCGCGACTAGCTGCCGCACAGCATTGATGGGAATCCTGTCGGACCTGACGTCGGTCACGACCCTCATCTGCTGGATCTCGGTAACCTTCACGAATATGCTTATGACCAGGTCCTGCATGATCGTCATCGGATCCACGATGGTCGCCTGCGCGAACTCCACGGTCGGGAAGAGCTCAACCATGAGGCCGGGCATGGCTCCTGGGATCCTGATGTTGACAAGAAAGTTCACCGTCTGATGCATCTGGTGGACGGGCTGGTCGGGAAGATTCGCTACATATAGTATCTGGGTCCTGATCTGCCCCTGGATGATGACCAGGTCGGGGATGACCCTCACCTCGGTCGGCAACACCTCGGTGCTGATGATGCCGAGGATCTTCAAAACCGGCGGCTTGCCGGCCGGCACCGGCAGGGTGTTGCTCAGTACCACTTGGCCCGTGTTCTCGCCTACCACCCGCTCGACTCGCACGAGGTTCTTCTCTACCTTCACCGGGATGCTCTTGAACATCACGTCGGTGACCACGTCAAGCTGCACGAGCTGCGTCACTTTGACGAAGAGCTCGATAATGAGTTCGATTTCAACTTCCCTCGGGTTTCTGATCACTATGTCGGAGAACGTGACCCTCGGTCTGACGATGACGGTCATTCCCGGCTGCGTCCCAGGCACATCCACAAACTGAAGGAAGCTGATCGTGTGCTCCATGTGATGCACTGGCTGCTCAGGCAGGGCGGCAACGTAGATGGTCTGCACCGTCGCCGTGCCTTCCACGACCACCTTGTTCGGTAGCGGCGTCCCGGTTGCCGAGACCGTTACGTTGACGATGCTCAAAACCTTCTGGACGTCGGGCTTTCCGTTGGGCACAGACTGCACGCTTCTCAGGGTGACCGTCGCCACCTTCTCGCCGACAACCTCGAAGAGCTTCAGCCGCTCCCTCCTCAGAACCATTTCCCTTCTCCCTCCCTTTCCCACAATCGTGCTTTCCTGAACTCCGCAGAGACGCGACGACCGGCCGGCTCCCTGACCGCTCCGCACGACATGGGCTCGCGCCCTGTCAAACCACCGCGACGCCCGCCGTTCGGGCGAAGGCCACGGGCACGATCCCGTGGCCTTCGCCCAGGCGCCCGACGCCCGGATCGTCAAGGCGTGAAATGGTGGCGCTCCTGGCACCAGAAAGTTGACCGAGACCGGTCGTCGGGCTGCCGCTCACCCGGCCTAGCCCTTCGGCGCCGGGCAGGCAGGGATTTGGATGACTTGACCCACCTGGAGATTCTCCGGCTGAATGCCCGGGTTGGCCTGGATTATCGCCGCCACGGTCGTGTTGTACTTGCGCGCGAGGGCCCAGAGCGTATCGCCCGGCTGGATGGTGACCATGACGATAGTCGGCTGCGGGCACGGCACCTCCGGAGGCGTCACGACCACCACGTTGACCACGACGTTGAGCTGGACGGGTTCGGTGACCTTCGCGAACACGCTGACGAGGACCTTCGCGGTGAACCGCCTGTCGTCGACCACCTCGAAGTCCACGTGCTCGATGGCCACGCGTATCTCGGCCAGGAATCCCTCCTGAGTGCCGGGGACCTCCACCACCTGCGTGAACTTCAGGCGGTGCGACATATGGTGCACCGGCTGATCGCGCTCGGGGGTCTGGGCCACGTAAAGCGTCTGGAGCTCGACGACACCCTCGACAATGACCTTGCCGTCGATGATCCTGTGAGACGCCTCCTTGACCGACGTATCGATCCTCAGAACGCGCTCGATGTTTGGCTTCTCCCTCGGCACTTCGAGGGTTTCCTTCAGAATCGTCTGGACTGTGTCCTCGCCGATGACGTCCTCCACACGGAGCAGCCTCTTCTCCACGTCGAGCACGGTGGTCTTGGAGGTCACTTCGGTGACGACCTCGAGCTGCCTGACGACCGTCACCTTCGCGGTCAGCTTGAGCACCACGTCAACGCTGACCGTGCGAAAGTCAAGTTCGCTAAAGCTCACCGCCTCCAGCGCGAGCCTCACTTGGGCCCGCATACCCACGGCCGCCCCGGGAACTTCGATCACCTGGGAGAACCGGAGCTGGGTCGAGAAGAAATGCACCGGCAACCTGGGCAAGTAAGGATCGTGAGGCACCGCCGCGTACAGGACGTCCACATCGATGAGGCCTTCCGCCACCACCTGTCCGTCGAGCACCTGGACATCAGTGAGGCGGGGCTTCGCCTCCGCGCTGATGACCGACTCGATATCCGGCTTCTCAGGCGGCACCGTAAGCCTCCCGGTGACGAGAGCCTGAGCCGTCGCCTCCCCAACCACGTCTTCTACCTTAAGGAGCTCCCTGGCCACCTGGAGATCCGGCGGGCCGGTGACCTCGGTCACCACCTCGATCTGCTCGGTCCTCGTCACCTTGACCGTCGCGGACAGAACGAGCCGCACGTCTAGGGTCCGGACGTCAACCAGATCGAATGATGTATCGTGGATGTCCACGTCGATGAAGGCGTTCATCGAGGGGTCCGTCCCCGGGATCTCGGCGATGACCTCAAAGGATACATCCTGCTCAAAGAGTTGCACCGGCTGGGTGCCGGCGGCCACCCGTCCCACATAGAGCGCCCTCACCCTGATGGTGCCCTCCACCAGGACTTTGCCCTTTATGAGCTGGAATGAACTCGTCAGGATGTCTGCGTCGACGCTGATTATCTTCTCTGCGGTAGGCAGGTTCTCAGGAATCGTGAGCATCTCACGCAGGACCTTGCGCGCAACGGTTTCGCCGATGACCTGTTCGACCTTGAGGAGCTCCTCTTTGAGCTCGATACCCACAGCCATCTCCTCTCCCCCTTTCTCGTGACAGGCATGAAACCAGTACACTCGCTTTTCATTTCTACTATATGCGGGTGACTAACCAAAATGTGCATATATTTCTATCTGAGACGCCGCTCCGGGGACCCCGCGCGCCACCAGCCCGTCGTGCGGGTGCGGACACCCTGCCGCCCGAAGGATGGCGGGCCTCTTCTGTCAACCTAACCCGCGAAGGGCGCCGAGAGCCCAGGGTCGACACACGTCCACGCGCCGACCACGCTCGAAGACGCCACGGCCATCGAGTCCAAGCGGCATGCGTCCCCGACCTGCGCCCCTGCCGCAAGTACGCACCTGCGGATCCTAGCGCCCTTGCCCACCTGGACATTCTCGTGAAGCACCGACTCCGACACTTGCGCCCCTTCGCCCACGCTGCACCCGTTCCCGAGCACGACCCGCGGACCCACCTCCGCTCTCGCCTGGATCGACACGCGGTGTCCCATGACGACCGGCCCCGTGAGACGGGCCGTCCTGTGGACCGCCACGTTCCGGCCGCTCCACACACCCCGGCCCACCTTGCGCCCTGGGATCACCGCGTCCATCCTTCTGTCGAGGATGTCCATGTGGGCTTTCAGGTAGTTGCGCAAGGTGCCTATGTCGAGCCAGTAGCCCTGGCTCGAGTGCACCCGCACGGCGGCGCCGTTCGCCAGGAGCGCGGGGATCACTTCCCGCTCGAAAGAGAGCTCGCGGCCTTGGGGCATGCCCGCGATGACCGATGGCTCGATCACGTATATGCCCGCGTTTATCGTGTTGACCGCGGCCTCGTCCGAACCCGGCTTCTCCAGGAAGCCCGTGACGCGCCCGCTCGGGTCGGCGAGGACCAGACCGTACGCGGCGGGATCATCCACAGTGACCGTGGTTATGGTGACGTCGTTCCCTCGTTCCTCGTGTTCGGCGATGAGCTTTCCGAGGTCTATGTCGGTGAGCACGTCGCCGTTGAGCACCAGCGCCCGCTCACCGTCCAGGTACGCCTCGCAGTTCTTCATGGCGCCGCCTGTCCCTAGCGGGACGTCCTCCAAGGCGTATTCGATGGACACGCCCCACCTCGCCCCGTCTTGCAGCTGCCGGGAGAACTCGGCGGCCATGTAGTTCAAACTCAGCAGGATCCCGTGCATCCCGTGAGCCAGGAGCAGCTCGATCTGGTACTCGATGAAAGGCCTCGTGACCATCGGAACAAGCCCTTTGGGAGTGTTCTGCGTCAGGGGCCGCAGGCGCGTCCCTTTGCCACCGGCCAGGATCACGGCTTTCACACGCGCTTCCCCCCGCCACAGCCCCGGGCTGCGTCCTCGTGGACGCCGCCACCGCCGGCGCCGCCAGCGCTGTCGGGGTTGGTAGCGACGGCGGGGGTGACGTATTCCCGGCTGCTCCCCCTGCACGCGGCGCCGCACGCCACCCTGGCCCGCCAATACTGCAACAAGTCCGCAAGGGTTTTCTCGAACGGGATGAGCGGTTCCCAGCCGGTCCTCCGCCGGAACTTTGTAGAGTCGCCAAGCAACACCGGAACGTCTGAAGGCCTCATTCTCGCGGGGTCCTGCTCGATCCGGATCGGGACAGCGGACATGGAAAGGAGCATTTTCGCCACGTCAGATATCTTGTAGTCGCGACCGCTGGCGATGACGTACACCTCGCCCGGCTCTCCACGCTCGAGCGCAAGCCAGTAGGCGCGCACGACGTCCCGCACATCGGTGAAATCACGTCTCGCCTCGAGATTCCCCACCTTGAGGACTGGCTCAGCCAGCCCGTGTTCTATTTCCGCGATCTGTTTTGCAAAGCAGGATGTCACGAACACCTCGCCGCGCCTCGGCCCCGTGTGGTTAAACGTGCGCGTGCGGATCACGCGCAGACCGTAGCTACGGAAGTACTGGTACCCCAAGAAGTCCTGGGTGATCTTGCTCACCGCGTAAGGGCTCTGAGGGCGGAGGGGGTTCTCCTCGTTTATGGGCACCTCGTCCTCGTGTACCAGGCCGTATTCTTCCGATGAGCAAGCGATCTGGATGAGCGGGTCGATCCCGGCGCGCCGGACAGCTTCGAACAGGTTGAGTTCTCCGAGGACGTTGTTCATCAGCGTCTCAGCTGGAGCGAGCCAGGACGTCGGCACGAAACTCTGCGCCGCGAGATGGAAGATGAGATCCGGCTTGACCTTTTGGATTGCCTGGTCCACGGCGGTCGCGTCCAGGAGGTCGCACTCAACCAGTTTTATCCGGTCCCTGATGCCCTCGATGTTCTCGGTTCTGCTCCTCCACCGTGCTGTTCCATAGATTTCCACGTCTTTTCGATCCAACAGGTAGTCAGCCAAATGGCTCCCTGCGAAGCCGGTGATCCCCGTGACAAGGGCTCTCACCATTCTACCCCTCTCCTCCTCCGCCGCCTGCCGGGTGCCCCCGTCAGGCGGGCAAAACGGAGTCGCGGAGGGCTTTGAACCTGGTCCTGAAGGCGTCCCATATGAGCGGGTCCTCGTCCCCGAGGTCCGCGACGGCGAGCCCCGCCAAATTGAACTTGAGCACGAGATCGATACAGGTTGCGACGGTTGTCGCGTCCATGAAGAAGACCGTATGGTTCACGCGGAAGGACCGGTACCTGAACGTGCAGGCGCCGCCGGGCTCGGTGCGGGCCACCGATGGCTTGTATATGTCCAGGATGTCCTCGATCTCGGAGTGCGTGCGGCGCATCGGTGGCGCCCCTGGAGCGGCCGAGAAGTCGATGCCGAAGAGCGGAACCTCGAGGACCATCTTCCATGGCGGAAGCTCACGCACCATGCCCTTGAGGAGGGCGCAGGCCCTCGCGGGGGACGCGGGAGCCGCGGGCGCGGAGAAGCTCTCCGGTGGTTCGTGCAGCCGCACGATGACGTGTCTCGCGACCCTTGCCAGCTCCTGATACTCCAGCGCGCCCTTCCCGGCGCTTTCGCTCTCACTGGCCGGCGGCGCGGGGATCTCGATGCTCAGATCCCGCCCGTCACGCTCGAGCACGCAAGCAAGTTCGCGTACGAAGGAGGTGAACGCGTAGGCGTCCGTGGGCCCGGGGGCGCTCACCGACAGGACGACGCCGTGCGCGCGGCTTCGCGCCGCAGCAGCGGCTATGCCCTTCACCGCGGCGCGTCGCGCAGCGACATCCATCAACACCGCGTCGAGCGCGCCGCCGTCCGCGCTGCCGCTTGCGCACGTGAAGTCGCGCTCGCCCTCGTCCGGCCGCGCGTCTTGACCGCCGGCATCGGCCGCGTCTCCGGCGGCGCAAGCAGCGACCACCGGCGCCGTCCTGATGTCAGCCAGAGCCGCGAGGGCCGTGACCCTCTTGACCGGCTCGCCCGTGATAGTGCCGTCAGCGTTCAGGGTGAACCAGCGCGGGGCCACCGTGGAGATGAACGCCAGATGGCGCTCGTAGGAATCCCAAGATCTCTCGGAGTCGCCGCCTCCCGCGCAGAACGCGAAAAGGCGCGAAACCGGAATATCCAGGCATTGGCCCTCGCGCACCTCGGGGTCGGGCAACCGGTTGGCCCTGAGGAGGAGCTCGATGGGAACGTTGTAGCGCCTCGCGATGTGCGTGCAGGTCTCGCCACGGGCCACGAAGTGCCTGAGCACCGGCTTCGCGAGCCCGGAGCGTATCAAGGCGAACACTTCTTTGCCCGCGATGCCGTCCACCCGGAGCCTGTGGGCTTTCTGCAGATCCCGCACGGCGTCCTTGGTCAGGATGCCGTAGACGCCGTCTACCTCCCCTGTGTAGTAGCCCAGGCGCGACAGCTGCTCCTGGAGCGAGGCTACGTCGCGACCTTTCGTTCCGAAGCGGAGCGTCCGCCTCCACGGGTTCTCACCCTGGGACTCGGCCATTTCTCAGGATACCCTCCGCGCAGCGAAGTCCATCCCCGCTGCAAGCTCATGCTGCATTGTATGCCCGGATCCATCGCCGTGTTACGGCCCCACAGGGCCCTCCCCGCGCAGGCGCAAGGGCCCTCCCCGCGCAGGTGCAAAGGTACCCGTGTCCGGTGAACGGGGTTCGCGCGGCCTGTCGACTAGATTCCGGCGATCCTGGACGTCGCGTGGGAGTACAGCCGCTGCAGCACGGGCCGAATCCAGCCGCGGCGCCGGCGGTCCTCCGCCCGGGCGCGACATGGAGCGGGCCGTTCCGTCCGCTCAGGGTCTCCCGGTCGCTCCGCACGCTCCCTCTCCTCACTGTGCGGGTCCCCGCATCTCACAGGCGTCTCGACGCCCGTGACGACCGGGAGCACGATGGTCTCAAGAACGAGGCCGTCGATGCGGGCGGTCGCGACGGCGCGCACTTTGCGGGCGGCTCCTCCGGCGGTGTGCGCTTCCCGGCCGGCATCGAGAGCGCCGTCCTCGTCGATCCAGGCCCTCTGGAGTTCCATGGAGAAGAGCGCCTCGATGCGCATACCGGGGCGGAGCGTCGCCTCCTCAACGAATACGCGGAGGTCCTCGGTCCATGAGACCGCTCGCACGAGCCCCCCGGCGGCGAGGCAGTAGG
Organism: Clostridia bacterium; assembly: GCA_050261175.1. Classification (GTDB taxonomy): domain Bacteria; phylum Bacillota; class SHA-98; order UBA4971; family UBA4971; genus UBA6256. Next base: position 30,345 of record JBLNDA010000124.1, on the reverse strand, counting down.
CCCATACCAAAACAGTCGCCGACGCCACGGCCGACCCGTCGAACACGTCCCACACGGGGTCGAGCACCTCCACGGTGACACCCGCGGTTTCGCGCGCGTCCTCCGGCGCTTCGCGGCACAAGCTGAGCGTGACCTCGCGCGCAATCCGGCGCACCACTCGTTCGACGCGCAAAGTCTCAGTCTTGACGATGATCCCTTCGAACGCGCCCAACCTAGCGGCGCCTCCCCGACGCCCTGCGTCTCCCCCGCGCCCGCGCCTCGTTTTGCCGGAGCGAACCCGCCCCGCGCTGCGTCGCGCCCCGGTATCGTATTGAATGGGTATTCATGACGGCGTGGCCGTATTCTGCCGCCCGCCGTCCCATGCAGGCCGCGCTCCCGCTGCGCGGTGCCGCTGGCCCGGGCGGCGCGCCTCTCACACCCTGTCGTCCAGACCCAGGACCTCGGCGTAGGCCTTCGCGGTCGCGTGGGCGGCGCGCTCCCAGGTGAAGCGCTCTCTCACGAGCGCCGCGAGTTCCGGGCGGCGCGATGACCTGTACGCCGCCACGACAGCCGCCCTTATCGAATCGACGTCCGAAGGGTCGCAGTACCAGGCAAGGTCGCCGAAGTACTCGAGCGCTGTGCCTCTGTCGGTCGACACTACATTGCAGCCGGCCATCGCGGCCTCGAGGCTGGCGAGGCCCGGCGTCTCAAACCAGCTCGGCAGCACGTGAACCCGCGCCGCGGCATAGGCGCCGGCGATCTCCCGCTGGGGCATGAAACCGAGGAAGTGATGGGACGCGTCGGCCTCGTTCCTGCAGGCTTCGAAGTAAAACGGGTCGTTCACAGGCCCTATGAACACCACGGGAAGCCCCAGACCCCGCGTTGCCCTCACGAGTGCAAGCTGGTTCTTCCTTGGCGAGATCCTGGCGCAGCACAGCACGAACCCGGTCACATCGAACTTCCTGACGAACTCCTTCGGGTCCGCGTGCGCGAAGCCGGGATCCGCGCCATTGGGCACAACGCGGAAAGGCGCCGTCACCCCCAAGTCCGTCTGGACGAGGCGCGCCTCGGACTCAGCGTTGGGAAGGAGCATGGCGGCTGACTCCACGACCTTGCGGCGTAAGGGGTTGTCTTGGCGCCAGTATCTCAGCAGCGCACCCTGCTGCCGGGGATTCTCGTGCAGGATGTACTCTTCTGGATTCCAGTAGATGGGCGACACCACCACGGGCTTGCCGCGCCTTACGGCGTTCTCGCACTGGGCAGCGGTCTCAGCCACCCTGGTCAGGTTGAACAGGTGAACCAGGTCGTAACCCTCGAGGTCGGGAGCGAGCTCTCCACTGTGATCCGCATCCACGCCGAGCTCGCGGAGGGCCTTCTTCGTCTCCAGGACCTGCACCGTGTCGCCCGCGGGAAGGACAAGGAGATCGCCTCTGCTCTGGAGAAGGACCCGCACGTCTTCGCCTCCTTACGCTCCTTACATTGGAAAGGCAGGTATCATGCCTGATACCTGCCTTGTCAAGCGCCCCGCCGTGCCGCCCTCATCACGCCGCGCCGCAGGGCTACGGATCGACGACGACTCCGATCTGACCGAACTGGGTGACCTTCACGTCTATCCTGATCACTACCTTCTCGGTGAAGCTGCCGGTCGTGGGGTCGAACTCCCAGACGATGTTCTCTATGAACGAGTGGTCCTGCTCATCCATGCCCTCGCGGACGGGCACATCCGGATCGATGGGAGTGACCTCCACCATCTCGCTGAAGGGCAGGTCCTCCGCCAGATGGTGCACAAGATCATCGGTGCCCACGTAGAAGATTTGTTTGTGCACGACTCCTTGCACTATGACCTTTCCGTTCTTCACGATGGAACTGATCTCGCCGATCCTGGCCTCCACGTCTACGATCTTCGTGGCCGCCAGCGTCTTCGTCTCCTCGATCAGCTTCTGCTTCGTGCCATGTCCGACCACGAGGTCGGCCGCGATGACCGTTCCGTACGGGTCCATGGCCACAGGTATCTGCTCGGTCTCCGTTACCTTCACTCCGAGGAGCAGGATGACTTTCTGGGTCAGCGTCCCGGTGGCCGGGTCGAACTCGAATACCAGGTTGTCGACGACCGAGTGGTCCTGCGAGTCCATGCCCTCTTGCACCGGGAAGTCGGGGTTCAGCGGCGGCACCTCGACGAGCTCGCTGAACTGTATGTCTTCAGCGATGTGATGGACGAGGTCGTCGGTGCCCACGAAGAATATCTGTTTGTGCAGAGTACCCTGGACGATGACCTTGCCGTTCTTCACGATGTGCCTTATCCTGGATATGCGCGGGATGATCTCGGTGACCTTCGTCGCCGGCAGGGTCTTCGTTTCCTCGATGAATTTCTGCTTGGTCGCCTCCCCGACGACCACCGCGGCCTTGATGAACGTGCCATAGGGCGACAGAGCCACCGCGAGCTGCTCGGTGTCTGTGACCTTCACCTGGAGCCTGAGTATGATTTTCTGGGTGAGACTACCGGTCGCAGGATCGAATTCGAACACGCTGTTCTCGATGACCGACATGTCGCGCTGGTTCATGCCCTCGGTGACCGGACGGGCGGGATCGAGCGGCACTATGTCCACGAGCTCGCTGAAGTCCATATCCTCCGCAAGGTGGTGCTCGAGGTTGTCAGTCCCGATGAAGAAGATTTGCTTGTGGACCGTGCCCTGGACAATGACCTTTCCGTTCTTCACGATGGATCGCACGTTGGTCAGGACCGGAACGATCTCTACTATCTTGATGGCCGGCACGGTCTTCGTCTCCTCCAGCAGGACCTGTTTCGTGCCGTGACCGATGACCCTCTCCACCTTGATCGTCGCTTTCTGGTCCACGATCTGTGTTATGTCAACCATCTGTGAGCCTCCTTTCAAGCCCCTGAGGGAGCTTTCTCTTGAGCACTTGAGGAAGGCGGGCCCAGCCTTCCTCGCGTCCCCCCTTTCCTTAGGTCGTTCCCTATGTTGATCGGATGGGCCAAAACGCCCCCGTGTCTGCTCATCCACGCGAGCACCGCGCGAAGACTCGACGTTTTGCGCCTGGCGCGCCGCGTTCGCCGCGTCCTGCCCGGCCCAGCCTTGCCCTTCAGGCTGCCCCTCAGGCAAAGACGAGGCGCCTGGCTCCGGCGGGCCGCCGGGGAAATCTTTCTGGGCATCGGAAAGGTCGGAGGTCGGCGTGGCCGCGTCAGCGGCCGCGCCTTCCGGTTCCGTCGTAGGCGAGACCCGCAGTGGGTGCGCAGCCTCGGGCACGCGCTCGAGCGCGGGACCATACCCGGACTTAGACCCGGATCCTTCTGGTACCGGCTCCTGTCCGGCCTCGGGCGCACTCCCGCCCGCGCACGCGCGTGGAAGCGCACACACGCGTGGAAACGCAGGAGTTGCCTGAGGCGCGGCAGCCTGTGGCGGTTCACGTTTTTCCTGCCATGAGCTGGTGCGGAGGAAAAGGTTCCTTGCCCTGGGGACGGGCAGAGGGTTTCCCGGGTCGCTCCCGGTCGCCGCGACACCGCCGGCGCCTTCGGGTTCAACAGCGCCGTGTGCCGCGTGAGATCGGATGGATGGAAGTGGTGTCCGGCTTCCCTCCGTGTCGTGCAGGGGAGAAGCGGCGCACGCACCGGAGAAGGATGGGGCGGCGCCTGCCATCCGGAAGCGGGGCAGGGTTTCCGGGGCGCAGGAGGCACGCCCGTCCAGCCCCGCTCCTGGGTTCTCATCGCCCCGGCTATCGTCCCCGCTGCCGAATGCTACGGGCACGGGAACAGCCGAACGCGGCGCATCGGAGCATGCGAACGACAGAGCGCGGCCTAGTCGCCTGCGGCATGCCACTCCGATCAAGACCCCCAGAAGGGCGAGGGCCACGGACAAGATGGTGACGAGTTGCCAACCTGCACCGAGTGCCACAGCCGGTCCCCCTTCCGTGGATTTCTCCCTATATCGTATTGACATCCCCGCCAAAGTGTGATGAGTCACGGGTTGAACGTCGCTCCGGTGACCACCGAGACCGGCTCCGGGCCGACCGTTCCGTCCACTATCCTTATGAGAGGCAGCGTCTCCCTTGTCACCGTCGCCACCCTCGGACCGGTCAGATCTGTCACGATGTCGAGCGGGCGCCGCGTGACCGTGCTATCCTCGACAACGTCGCACAGGAACCGCTCCCTCGTCACGACGACGCCGGGCCCGATTACGTTCGTCACGACCTGATGGATCTGCTGAGTGGACGAGCTGACTGTAACGAGGAGGATGACGAGTTGATGGAAGGCCGTGCCGTCCTGCACGATCTTGATGATCACGTTCTCTACGCGCACCGAGGCTGTGACGCTCGCGTCGGGCGCGAGCCCGGGGAACTCCACGAGCGTGCTGAACGGCAGCGTATCCTCGACATGATGCACGATATTGTCGGTTCCGACGAAGAACACCTGCTTCCTCACAACGCCTTCCACTAGCACCTTCCCGCCTATGACGCTGGAGGTCACGCCTTCGACTACCGTGTCGACGGCCCGAATCTTGATTGCGTTCACCGGCGCGGGGATAGTCCGCTCGAGCAGCACCTGTTTCCGGACCTCCACCGCTTCCGTGATCAGAATCCTGGCGAATTGGATGCTGATCGGCAGCACCCGCGTGATTATCTTCTCGGCCAGGATCTGTGCGGTGCCGGCCCCTATGACCTGCTGCACTTTCACCAGAGGACCGTACGGTTCGAGCGCGACGGGGATCTGCACCGTCTCCGTGACAGTCACGAAGATGTCCGCGACCACCTTCTCCGAAATGTTCACACCTGTCTGGGCCGGGTCGAACACCACCGCCCGGATCTCAGGCCTTACGAACACGTTCAGGCCGAGCCTCGAGCCGGGCACTTCGGCAAAGTCGCTGAACAGGATGGTGAAGGTTTCGGTGACTTGCGTGCCCGCGGCGGTTACGTACGTCACGTCCTTCGCTATCGCCCCTTGGAGGATTACCTTGTTCTCGATGGGGCGCGCCCGCACGTCCTCGACGCGGGCGTTTATCGCCACTATGCTCTCAGCAGGCTGCGCCAGGGTGACCGTGGTTTCCTCCAGCACCTCCGTCGAGCCTTGGCCTATGACGCGCTCGGTCTTGATGACGGGTCCCTCACCCGTCGCGAGGACTATCTCTACGGTTTCGGTGACTTTCACGAAGACGTCGAGTAGCACTTCCTCAGCAACGAGGGTGCCGGACGGATCGAGAGAGAAAGCCACGTCCTTCACGGTCGGGTGCACTTGCACGTTCATCCCTGGCTGAGCGCCGGGGATCGCCGCCGTCACCGAGAAGGGCGCCGCAACCCCCTGGTGACGGTTGGACCCGTCTGTGCCTACGAAGAATACCTGTTTCAAGATGTTGCCGTTCACCACTACCTCGCCAGGGTTCACGGTGACGCCGGTGATCTCAGGCGTGGCGCGGATCTCCGTCACCTTCGTGGCCGGCACGTTTAGAGCCACCGTGCCCGACTCTAGTACCTGCTCCGTAGTCTCGCCGACCACCGCCTCGGTGATGACCGCTGTGCCGGACGGGTCTTCGGCGACGTGGATCTGGACGAAGTCCGTGACCACCACGTCCACGTCAACGATGACCTTCTGGAGGATCTGGTTTCCGTCAGGGCTTAGAACCGCGATGACGTTGAAGATGCTCGGGTGCACCTGGACGAGCATTCCGGGACGGGCGCCCAGCACATCGACCAGCGCGGAGAAGCGCATCTCTTCGGGGAAATGGTGAACGATGTTGTCCTCCCCCACGAAGAAGACCTGTTTCGAGATGATTCCCTGGACGATGACCTTGTCCGGTATCACCTCGACGTCCACTCTCGTGACGTCCGCGCGGACTTCCTTGATCTTCAGGGCTCTCATCGGCAGGGTGAATTGAACCTCAGGGCTGCTTGACGTCCTCGCCACGGTGGTCATGTGATCGCCCTCCCTGAGCATTCGCCTCATGCGGCTCCGCGGCATACGGGCATACGACCGCACGCCCGCACGCCGGTGTTCCGCAGAGTCCCGCTGCTTACACCCTATTCTATGAACCAGCGCTCCCTTTTGCCATCCGGCTCCCAGCAGGTCCACCCGGGAGGAAGCGCAGGAGCAGCTCAGCCGCCCAACCTGCGAGCCACTTCCCTGGCAGCGTGGTCCCACGTGAAGCCCGCGAGGACTTTGGCGCGGGCCGCGCGCCCCTTTCCCATGGCTTCATCCCTATGGGTGAACACGTGTCGCAGAAGCCCCACGAGCGCGTCCTCGTTTGGTTCCGCCCAGGCGGGCGGCCCGCAGGTGGGAAAGTCCCCGACGCGCATCTCCGGGAAGACGGTCTCTTCCGCGGGAATCAGGTACCCCTCGCCGGGGCCGCAGAAATCAAGGGCGGCCCCATGCCCGGTCACGATGACCGGCCTCTCACACGCCATGGCCTCGAGCGCCGGGAGACCGAACCCTTCAGCTCTGTACGGAAGCACCAGGCAGTCGCAGGCGGTGTAGTAACCCGGCATCATCCAAGGGTCCGCGTCATCGTACAGATAGACCACCTCCGGCGCGCCCGGGTCCGCCAGCACAGCGGCGATCTCGTCCCTCACCGGCCCGTAGAAGTAGTCCTTTACCACCAGGCACACGTCGTCGGAACGCCGGAACGCCCGGACGTACGCCCTCAGCAGCACATCAAGGCCTTTGCGGCTTGTGGCCGCTCCCCCCACGAAGAGGAAGCGGTACCCGCGCGTCGAGGGAACGGGTGCCCGCGGGGCTTGCGGGTTAAAGAGCAAAGGATCCACCCCCGGGTGCACCACCGCCACCTTGTCCGGCGGGACTCCGCTGCGCACGTAGCAGTCGCGCACGTGACGCGAGTATGCCCACACCTCGTCGACGTTCCCAATCACGGGACCGACCCACGCGGACGGGAGGTAACCGTATTCCCAGGGCAGAACCAGGACGAATCTATCGCAACCCCGCGGCCGTGTGAAGTTCGGCGGCCACACGTGCCTCACGCGGACGCTCGCCTTTCGTCCGGCGCCGGGGGCCCACGGGACCAGCCGGCCGTCTCCGTCTTGCGGGATCCTCATGGCGTCCTGAAGTGGTTTGTACCTGCTCCACGACAATGCACGCGGCTCGGCGCCGCCGACGACGCGCGGCACAGGCCCGGGAGCGGGAGCGGGAGCAATGCGCACTTGGACACCGTTCCTGAGGAGCGCCAGCACCATCTCCCTGTTCACATGGGCAAAGCTGTGGAAGCTGGCGAAATCACCCTCCCAGGTTACCTGCGCCGGCAACACCCCGGCGCAGACCCGCCGGCTGATCTTCACCGCGGGCGGGACGCCGCGCGGCGGTCCCAGCGCGCCCGCTCGGCGCCAGCCCGACGTTCCGCTCACGGCAAGCCACCCCTGCGCCGGATGTAGTCGGCGATCACCTCGGGATGACCCCGGGTGAACGGCCTCACCGGACGGTCGTCGAGGATGGTGTCGGGGCATACTCCCTCGTACGCGTTCTCCCCTTTCCCCTCGAGCATGGCGTACTTGACCCATCTCCTGAACACTTCCCGCTGAGGCTTCACGTACCCGTAGTGGACGAAGTGCAGACCCGAGTCGGAGACGTTCGGGCCCGTACCCTTGAGGCGCTCATGAACCGCCCCGACCCATCGCAGTCGCGGCCTCCGCCTCACAAGGAAGAAGTCCCTGCGATACAGTGGATCATAGTCGCTGCTGTTCTGCATGAGGCCCGGCTCCCGCATCAGGTGATAGAACCAGCAGTAGTAGACGTCCACGCGCGGGTTCCGGATCAGCCGCGGCACCACCTCATCGATATCGCTGTAGAAGACCATGTCGGCGTCCATCGGCATGAGCCAGTCCCCGGTAGCTGCCTCCAGGGCGAGGTTCCTGTTCACCGAGTAGTCGGGGCTGTCGCAATAGAGCACGGTCCGAGTCTTGTCGAAGCTCTTCGCGATCTCAACGGTGCGATCGGTGGAGCAGCCGTCCACCACGATGATCTCGTCGACCACGTTGTATATGGACCTGATGGAGAACGGGAGAAACTCCTCCTCGTTCTTGACGATGTACATGGCGCTCACAGTCGGCCTCGGATCCAGGGCGCCGCGGCCCGCCCCGCCCACCCAAAGCCCGTCCGGGGCGGCGCGCCCGTGGGTGGTTGGCGCCTCGAGCCCGCGGACTGCGGTCCATCTCGCGCGTGGCCCGTCCGACATCTGTCCGGTCTTCACGTGATCACCCTCTCCTGCCGAACCGTCTTACCACTCGCTCCCATACCTCGTTGGGCACCGCTGCCACGTGAGGCACGCCGTCCCCGTTCCAGGTGTCATGCGTCGATCCTTCTGCCCCCACCATGGCCTCGCCCGCGCTGGCGCAGGCTCCGGGGCCAGAGGGCCCGCCCCCGGTGGTCATTGCAGCGAGACGAACGTATAGCCTAGCGTGCCGCCTGGCGATCTGCTCCCAGTTGTGGGTCTCCAGGTACCTGCGGATGCGGTACACCATCTCCTCACGCTTGGCCGCGTTCGCCATGAGATACAGCACCGCCTCCGCTATGCAGGCCGGGTCCGCGGACGGGATCTTGTAGACCTCCCCGTCCAGGTCGTCGAAGTAAGGAATGTCCGTAGTAATTATGGGTTTTTCCGCCGCCATCAGGACGCGCACTGCGGACGACGTGCCGACGTACGCCATTTCCTTGTAAGGAAGGACGTTTATGTCCATGGCGTGCAGGGAATTCACCACCTCATGCACGGGAAGGTACTCCGTTCGCAAGACGAAGCCCTCGGCAAGCCCCGCTCCCGCCAGGAAGGCCGCAAGCTCGCCCGGGTACCCGCTGCCGAAGAAGGCAGGCGCGGCGAAGGCGTACACCTTGAGGTGGGGAAAGACGGTGTCCCTGAGCGCCTTGGCGGCTACGGCAAGCTCGATGATCCCCTTCTGAGGCAGGGCGAACCCGAAGTACCCGAGGGCGGGGCCCGGCCCCACGCCCAGGCTCGCACGCACCGCACTCTCATCACTGAGCGCCACCCTCGGGCACCCCATCGGGATGACGTGGATTCGCTCCGGGCCGATACCAAGCTTCGAAAGCTCGTCGCGCAGCCGGGCGCTGTGCACGATTATATCGCTGAACTCGTCCCTTATGAGGCTGTTCGCCGCCACCTGGCCGGGCAGGAAGTCGTGAACCGTGGCAACGACACGCATGCCCCGCGCCTTGAGCTGGCGGACAAGGCGCTGAAGGTGTGACGCCTTGAACAACTGGTACTCGAACTGCACGTGGACGACGCGAAACCCTCCGCGCCGCAATATAGAGGAGACCTCGTGGTCGTAACCCCTTGCGATCTCCGCCGTGAACCCCTGCGCGCGCAGTCCGTCAATGAGAAACCTCGTGTATTCGGCGACGCCGCACCTCTGACCCCACGAAGGGACGATCACCAGGACCCCAGGGAGGCTGCCCGGGCCCGGGCATTGGCTCGGGCTGGGACGGCGGGCCGGCGCCATGGCCATATACGTGCCTTTGCCCGTGCCTGCGGCAGCGCTCGTGCCCGGGTACCGGCGCGGACCTGGCCCCCGCTGCAGCGGGCGCTCAAACGTGCGCCGTGCCACGTTGGAATCACCACGCCAGATGAAGATACGGCCGCTGGACACGCCGCTGGATACCGGGTATGTGGTTTGCAGTCCCTTTAAACCCCGCGCGCTCGGAGTGCCCGCCTGCACACCCGAGATCCACGTCGACCAGCGGGCTTTAGGATACATGAGACTACACCTCCGACCCACCATGACCCGCAGCGGCCTCTTCGAGGATCCGCTCGTAAAGCTCCGCGTGCTTGAGCGCTATGCCGGACCAGTGGTTCCGCCTCAGGAAGTCGTCCATCCGCCGCACGAGTTCGGCGCAGAGCGCGGGATCACCGAGAAGCCTCCTGAGCCCCTTCGCGATCTCGTCGGGGTGCGCGGAGGGGATCTTGTACACCTCTGCCCCTAGGTCCGAGAAGAACGGGACATCGGTGACGATCATCGGCTTCTGGGCGGCCATCACGGTGCGCGCCGCCGCCGACGTGCCGATCAGACCGTGATCCCGGTAAGGCAGCACGTTGACGTCCATGGCATGGAGGATCGTCACCGCCTCGGGTTCCGGGAGGTAGTCGCCGATGAGCGTCACGTCGTCAGAGACCCCCAGGCGGGCCAGGGTTTCCTCGAGCCGGGCGGCGAACGTGCGCGAGCTGTGGTACGGCGCGATGGACGACAGCACAAAGCATTTCAGGCCGGGATACGTCCGGCGGACTTCCCGCACCGCCATGGCAAGCTCGACGATCCCCTTATGGGGCAGGCAGAACCCGAAGAAGCCCACGGCGGGCCTCGCCCCGACGCTCGGAGCCTCGCAGTCGAACGAGTAGTTCCTGCAGCCCATAGGGATCACCGTGGTCCGCGCCGGATCCGCGCCTACCCTGCAGTACTCGGCCCGCGCCTCGTGCGAGTGCACGATGAGATGCGAGAACGCCCGGGCGACGAACTCATTGGAACGGGTGAAGCCCGGCGCGAAATCATGGGCGGTGGCCACGACCGGCACTCCCGCCCCGCGCAGCGCCGCCACGGTCGACGAGAGCTCAGCTATGTCATACAGCACGAATTCATACTGGAAGTGAACGATGTCGGTTCCAGTCGTATCTTGCGTGCGCTCGTGCATGTCGCGGGGCTTGTCTTCGGCGTTCCCGCCCCGCATGCGGGAACGCGAACCTCCAAGGAGTGGCAAGATGGCCTCCGGCGATGCGGAGGTCACTACCGTCGCCTCTACGCCCCAGTGGCCCAGGTACTCCGCCAACGCTCTCGCGTATTCGGATATGCCGCAAGGTCTTCCCCAGGAGGGCACCACCATCAGGACGCGCGCGACACGGCGCGTCGCCGGCGCTCCCGCGCCTGCGCCGCCTTGCGTGTACGAATCGGGAAGCGCGTCCCCAAAATCTCCTCTCCATCCGGCGTCCTTAGGGGCGACCCTCTCTCTGACACCACCCGCCGCCGGAGTCCGGGCGACGGGAACCGCCTTCCAGCCCGCGCTCCTCAAAGTCTGCGGGGAGAGCCGGGCGTCGCAGAAGGCGCGCCATGTCTCCGACCCAGCGGGCGGAGGCGCGTCAGGGGAGGGGCCGCGAGCTCCTCGCGGCGGTCTGAAAGGCCCCGCCAGGTGAGAGCTGGCAGACCCTCTCGGATTTCCTGAGGGGTCGCGGGTGATCGAAATGTCGAGTTTCGACACGGCTCTGCGCTTTGGATTCCATCGACGATCGCAATACCGGCGATCCTCAGGCCCCGGGACGGGCGGAAGAGCGAACGGAGAGCCACCCGGCGGGCCCCCTGCACCGGCCGCAGCACGCGACGCCGACCGGCGTCGCCCTTCTATCTCGTTTTCTATCTCAAGCAGCCTAGCGTACATCAGCCTTACGGTCTTCTCCCAAGTGAACCTCTCCAGCACGTCCCTGCATCCTCGCATGCCTATTTCCTTGGCTCGTTCCCGGTTCTCGTAAACCCATCGCATGAGCGTCCGAAGATGCGCCTCACTCGGGCGCGCCCAGCGAGAGCCTGCGTATACCCTGTCATTGGGTATCCCGAAGGCGGGCACGGGCTCCAGGCCCTCGACGTCTATAAGGAGACTGTTATCGTGTGTCATGAATTCGAGGTGCGACGACCAGCTTGTGCATATGGCCGGCACGCCGCAGGCCATCGCTTCAATGGCGGTCATGTTCCACCCCTCGCCGCGAGTGGGCAGCACGAAGCAGTCGGCGGCTGCGTACAGCCGCGCCATGTCGGCCGGGCTCATCAAGGCCGGGAGGACGAGGACAGGCGGGCCCGCAGGCTTTCCCGCGGCCTGCTGCAGCGCCGCTATCTCGGCCCTTATGCGGGAGCCGCCGGGATCGTACGCGGAGTTGTCATGGACCTTAAGTACAAGGCACACGTCTTCATCGGGCCGGAACTCCGCAAGATAGGCCCGGAGCAGTATATCGTAGCCTTTGCGAGGGATCCACTCGAATACCGAGAGGAACGCGAACCCCTTCCTGCCCGGGATGGGCAGGGGTGAAAGCCCGGGGTGGAACCGGCTCCCGTCGACACCCAAAGGCATGCTGCGAACCTTCGTCTCGTCAACGCCGCTTGCGATGAAGGTCTCCCTGTTGAACCTCGACGGGACCCAGATCTCGTCCATGAGGTTGCACCTTGCGACCCAGTCCGGCGGTATCCGGTCGGTCTCCAGCATCGTTAGGCCGATGGAATGGCAGCCGGGTTCGCGCTCGAAGAACCCGCCCAGGAAGACGAAGAGAGCCGGCCCGAGTGTGATGTGCACGTTGCGCACCATGCTTTCAAGGACGGCTTGGGTGTCGGGGTCCAGGTCGACCCGGGTGCATCCCAGCGGCAGGGGCTTGATGCGGATGTTAACCCCCAGCCTGCGTAGGTGGAATAGGATGTTCCGGTTGACCTCCGCGTACCCCGCGGCCTCGAATACGGGGCCGATATCTATAAGATCCACGAAGCATCACCGTCCCGGACAGACCAAGAGCGGCCAGGCCGCGGCCTGGCATGCTCGCGGGCATGGTCAAGACTCTGCGATATACTATGTCCAGCGTCTGTCGTGGGTTCCGGGAGCATATAAGTTGATCCGAGAGGGGGGCGCCGCTGTGACGAGATCCGGGAAAGTCTTGGTTGTGGTGGTCGTGAGGCGGGCCCTTGCAAGCGTTTTCGCAGGCGCCCTCCTCCTCGCCGCGTTGGCGGTGGTAACGGGAAGGGCGCTGCCGGTCATCGCTCTCCCCGGTTCCGCGGTTGTCGGAAAGGTCATCGTCGTGGACCCCGGACACGGCGGCATCGACCCTGGTTCCCATGACGGAGAGGGGGTAATGGAAAAGGAGATTGTCCTCGAGATAGCGAGGGACGTGTGCCACCTGCTCGCGAGAGCCAGGGCCGTGCCCATCCTTACGCGCCACGGGGACTGGGAGATGAGCCCGATAGTACAGAACGAGACCACGCGGCACAGGCGCGATCTCGCCGCCCGCATCCACATCGCCCACCGCACGAGCGCCGACGCGTTCGTCAGCATCCACGTGAACAAGGTGCGCTCGCCATCAACGAGGGGGGCCATCGTCTTCTACAGTCGCAACAACCCGGAGAGCAAGCGTCTTGCCACCTGCGTCCACAGCAGGATCAAGGACGTCGCCCCCCACCAGGGCATGTCGGTGCTGGAAGGGGACTACTACGTGCTGAACGCGGCCAGCGTTCCCGCGGTCATCGTCGAAGTCGGGTTCTTGTCGAACCCGGAAGAGAAGGAACTGCTCCTCGCACCGTCCCACCGCGGGCTGCTCGCCGAGGCCATCTTCGGAGGGCTCGTCCTCTTCTTCGAAGGGGCAGGGGTCACGCCGGAGCAGAAGGCTCCCTCCTCTGTGGAGAAGAGGGAGCCCGCGCCCGGCACAGGAACATGGCAGACAGGGAGCGCCGCTGGCGTGCCGGTCACGTGAGCGTGCGCCAGACCACGCCCGCGCTTCGGCTTGTCGTGGTCGCGCTCACCACGTCCCTATGAAGAGCTGCGTGAACATCTTTCCGTACGGGCCTCCGTTGGCCACTCCCACACCTATCCTGTTGTAGTTGGGGTTGAGGATATTCTGCCGGTGTCCGGCGCTGTTCATGAGCGCCGAGTGGGCTTGGTCGACTGTGGGAGCGCCCGCGATGTTCTCACCGGCGGTGCGATAGCTGATGCCGGCATTGGTCATCATCGCGAAAGGATCGCCGTATGTAGGCGATGTGTGGCTGAAGTAGTTGTTGGCGACCATGTCCTGGCTCTTCTTGCGTGCGAGGTCAACGAGCCTCGTATCGACCGAGAGAGGCGCGAGGCCTGCTTTGGCCCTCTCCTGGTTGACAAGGTCTATCATCCGCTGCTCGTCGGCGCTGAGGCCTGGAGTCGGGGTGGGCTGCGGCTGGGGTTGGGGCTGGGGTTGCGGCTGTGGCTGAGGCTGAGGAGCCGGCCTGGACGGCGTGTAGGACCCGCCGCTGTAATAGTACCAGGTGTTCCCGGACTTGTAATACGTGCCTCCCGAACCTGAGTACGAGCCGCCGCTGTAGTACGTGCCGCCGTAGCTTCCGTAAGTACCCGAGCTGCCGCTGCTCTGGTAGTATCCGGAATTCCCTGGGCCGCTGAAGTAGTAGGTTTTGTTGCCGCTCGAGTAGTAGGTAGCCGCGAAGGTCTGGGCCGACGTCATCAACACGGCGAGGCTGGCAAGTACGACCACTGTTGCTAGAAATGTCTTTTTGATCACATAGACACCTCCCCTTACTTTCATAGTAAGGGCAGCGCGACCTCCGTTCAACTGGGAACTCACACCAATAAGCGTCTGAGCTCGTGTGTTCGCGAGCCGCTCCCACCCGTCCCCTATCCCTGCAAGAGGGGAAAGCACGGGAACCCACGCGGCGCACACTCCGCACAAAACGAAGGCAGGGCGCCCCGCCACGCGGCGCCCTGCCTGTCTCGGATCGGAATCCATTTTCTTCAGCCCGCACAGCCGATTCTTCTCTCGCGATCCATGTACCTTACCGAAAGCTTCACGGTTTCCGTGAGCACGTCGGCGTAGGTATATGAGACGCGCTTCACTACTCCTGGCTTCTCAGATAACTTCACCACGAACACCTTGGGGTACGTGTTTTCAAGAACCCCTTCGGTCTCGAGGACTCTCTTACGACCCTGGTTTGCTCGTAGAGTGATGGTCTTGCCGACGAATGACTCCAGGTCTCTCTTGATGTCCTCAAGGGCGTTTCTGGCTGCCATCTTACCACCTTCCTTGGCGGGCCATACCTCACTTATTTTATCATAGAGCTGGGAAGCCGTCAAGGAAGGCTAGTAGTATAACCAAACCCCTCCCTATCTGTCAACGGGACCTTGTGCCCGTTCCAGCCGCCAAGGCCCGGAATTGCCGGGATTCGCCATCCTATCGCCTTGTCTCTCAGTCGTTTGCCATGCAATTGCCCACGCGCATTGGCCTATGCCGTTTCCGCCTCGGCCCTCGGCCCGGTGTTCGGCAGGCTCAGCCTGAGCTTGCCCTTGGTCTCTATCCCCCCGATTCCCTTGATGCCGCTTACAGTGTTCTCGATGGCGTGGGTCACGTAAACCACGCTGTCGAAGGGGGTGAACGCCACTTTCTCAGCTACAAGGATCGGGTCGTAGCAGTGGATGAAGACTCTCTCCGGGGAACTCGCGAAGTTCGCGCCGGCTTCCAGGATGGCCTCGTAGTGGGACTGGCACGCGCCCGCCACTATGACCAGCGCATCCTTGTCCGGCTCCACCTGCCGGGCGCGCCTCACCGCTTCCACGAAATACCGCGATGTCCGGTAGTTCTCGAGTTTCGTCCTGTCGCCGCGCCGCGCTATGAGGCCGTCGTGCCCCGTGAGCACGAGGATGTCAGGCAGGTGCGTACGAATGAGCTGCGCGACCTTGTCAGGCTGAGCCTCCTCGGGAACGTGCTCCCCCACGACAGGCACCCCGAGTTCCTGATAATACCTGACGCAATTGCCTAGATAGTCCCCGTCCCCATCAAGGTGAAGGACGCGCCCGGGCACTTTTCCGTAGTTCAACCCTGGCGGCAGCACGTTGACCTCTCGTCCGCGGAATCCGGTCGTGCTGAGTTCCTCCGCCATCCGGCGCAGAAACACTTTGTCCAGGGACTCCTTCGAAAGCTTGTGCACCTGCTCGCGAGCAGCTTCTATATCTTTCTGATGCACGCGCACGAGGTCCACAAGAGGAGCATCCGCCACCAGGCGGGCGTTCAACCCCTTGAGGACGGCCATCGCGCGACGCGCGGGACCCGATATCACCTTGAGCACCGAGAATATGACGTCTGACCCGTGCGATTTCCGAGAGACCGCGTCTCCAACCCTGATAAGCTCCACGCTCTCCCCTCCATCGGCACCGTCTCGGTTACCACCAACATACTATGAGGTGGACGAGAAAAGGTGCCGATGCGGGTCCCGTCTGCAGTCGCGGTCGGCCTCCCGCGTGAACGCGCAGGCGCCCGTCCCGCGGGCGCCTGCGGCTGTCTCCCGAGCGCTTCTCGAAGAATCCCCGAAGCCCTCCCGGCCTCGTATGGCCGGCTATTTCGTATGCTTGTCCGCCACCTTCGACGCTCCGTAAGAGTCGGGCTTGATCCTCGCGGAAAACCCCGTCCCGGTCACCATACCGACGATCTCGCGGATGAGGTCCTTCGTTTCACCGTTTTGCCCGATGTCCAGGTGGATCTCCACGTCGAGATCGCCGTAACCGTTCTTCGCCAGCCTCTCCGCGAGCTTGCTCGCAACCCCCAGGCTCTTCGCGGTCTCGTAGAAAATCCTCTGCCTCAGGCTGCGCCCCATCCTCTCCCTCTCTTTGCTGTAATAGTACCGGGCTCCCTTGCCGACCCTGTGGACAACAATGGCCGTGACAAAGCACGCATCCTCCCGAAGCTGCGAGTCGGTTCCGATGATGAGCTTATAGGGGACACCGGGGACTTCCTGCATATAACTCATGATGTCTTTGAACGTCTCGTTGAAGCTGAGTTTGCCCTTTGTCGGGCTGATGAAGACCACTTTCCTCACCTTGATGTCTCGAGGATGAATGCCTCTTACAGCCTTGCGGCCAGAAGCGCGTCAGCCAGCCTGCCGAACTCGTCGAGGCTGAGGGTCTCCGCCCGTCTCTCCGGTCTGATGCCGGCCCTTTCGAGGGCCTGCCGGATCGCCTTCTCGTCGACCCCCGGAAGCACCAAACCCGCCTGGCCCGCCATGGCAAGTGCCCGTAGCAGAGTCTTGCGTCTCATCCCGAACCCCGCCCTCACCACGGCAAACAGCACGTCTTCGCTGGCGACCTTGACCGGCGGCTCCCGGCGCATGAGGAGGCGGACCACCGCCGAGTCAACCTTCGGAGCGGGCCGGAACGCCTCCGGCGGCACGACCGCGACGATCTCCGGAACGGCGTGATACTGCACAACTACAGAAAACGCTCCGTACCTCTTGGAGCCCGGAGCGGCGACCATCCTTTCTGCAACCTCTTTTTGCACCAGCACCACGATGCGCTCGAGGAACCTCAGCTCTTCAAAGAGCTTCAGGATAACGGGCGACGTGATGTAATATGGCAGGTTGGCGACCACCTTGCATTTCCTGTAAGCAAGTCTATCAAATTGCATTAAGTCTGTCAAGCAAAGGTCCAGGATGTCGGCGTGAACGATGTCCACATTCGGCGAACCCCCGAAATCCGCGCGGAGGATCCTCACCAGCCTATCGTCAAGCTCCACCGCTATCACGTGCGCCGCCCGCTCGGCGAGGACCCGAGTGAGAACGCCCGTGCCGGCCCCTATTTCGAGCACAGCATCAGCGCGGCCGAGATCGGCCGCGCTGATGATGGGGTCCAGGTACGAAGAGTCCACTAGAAAGTTCTGGCCGAGGTTTTTCCTCGGCCGGATCGAGGGGCCTCCCCTCAACCTGCGGGCGCAGGGTCTTACGGCTCCAGAACGTACACCTTCACCCATCTCTTTCCGTATCGCAGGGCCTCCTCCACAGTGGCGAAAAGCAGGTCTATGCGGTTGCCTTTGATGGCCCCTCCCACATCCGCAGCGATGGCCGGGCCGTATCCTTCGACATAGAGCCTCGTCCGCAGAGGGATGACCTTCGGATCAACCGCCACAACGCCCGGCTCGGCCTTGATCCCGATGGCCGTGTACCCGTCGGCGTACTTGCCGCAGCTCCTTGGGCCCGGCTCGTACGCGGTCGCAAGCATCGTATAGGAGTCGCGGTACCGGAACGTTCCACGAGACGTCTGCAGGGTGCGCACCGGGTTGCGCGTGCCCACGGCGAGCAGCTTGGACACGGGCTCCCGCAGCACCTTGCTGGACAGCACCTTCTCGCTGACCGGCCTGCCATCTTCATACGTGACGAGCACTCTCTGCTCCCTCACGCCCTCAACACCGGGCCGCAGGACTCTCGTCTTGCCCCGATCCATGCCGGCGTCGGGCCTCTTCTCGATCCGGTACGCCACCCGTACCTGCCTCGTCACGACCTCGGACGTCACGCGGATGACTCTTATCTGCATCCCGGGGGTGAGGCCCACCTCCATGCCAGGGCTCACCTTGTCATCCGGCCTCAGCAGCACGCCCACCTTGGCGAGAACGTGCTTCACCATGGGCCCGGTGGACCGGACCTCGATCATCCGGCCGTCCGCAAACACCTTGACGGGAACCGCCCGCTTCACGGTGATGACCGCCGAGCCGTACACGCGCTCCGTGATCCCTGGAGTCAGCTCATCCCCTTCGTTCAGTTCGACCCCGGCCTGCTTCAGGATGTCGCTTACCCTCAGCGCGCTGGTTGGCACCGAAATGACCGCGTCGTCGACGATCACCTTGACTTCCCTCGCGGCCCCGGCAAGGCCCGTTGCAAACAGAACTACGGCACAAACCACGAGCGCGATTTCCCTCTTTCGTTCAACCAGAACCGACGCCCGCTCCCGCTTTCCACAGGGGCCAGTCGTCATCTCGTCATCCTCCTTGCAGCGCCGAACCCGCCCCCCTGAGATCAGGCAAGGGCCGTTGCGAACTTGCGCCGCGTCCTCGAGTGCCAGCTTACCTGGTCGCATACGCTTGTCCCCGGCCAGGCCCGAAGGCTTCGCCTGGCAGCCCAAGAGCTTATTCTTCAGTATTCGCCCAAAACCGTCAAAATCCTCCTCGGATCGCAAAATGTCGCCGCGCCGCCCGTGTATCTCCGTGTGTCAGGGCGTCCGACACCATTATCAGCAGGTACTTACCTTATTATGCACGCGTGCCGATGATCGTGCCATTGCGGCCTCCCGAGAGAATCAATTCGTATCCGTCTCGCGTCCGTCTCATCAGTCTCATACACGTCCGCCTCATCTCATATATGCGAATCGTAGTGTCTCACGCGAAACTCGGCTTTCAGTCTGGACGCGATCCTTCTGCATCCCCATATGCTTACACCGGGTACCTGCACCACGCTCAACACTACCCGGGGAATGTGCCTCTTGCACTCCCGTGCGAAAGCGACAACCGCTTTGAAGGCTTGTCTACCGTATATGGGATGGCACAGCCCGTCGTACGCCGCGGCGTTCGATGCGTTGAGGCTTATGGACATGCAGTCGACGAGGCCGGCGAGTTCAGGCACCACGTTGCGGCCGTGAATGAGATTCCCGTGGCCGTTGGTGTTCATCCTGACGTACATCCCGCGCTCTTTCAGCCATTTCGCTATGGCCTTTACTTCCTCCAGGCGCATCATGGGCTCGCCGAATCCGCAGAACACGACC
Organism: Clostridia bacterium; assembly: GCA_050261175.1. Taxonomy (GTDB): domain Bacteria; phylum Bacillota; class SHA-98; order UBA4971; family UBA4971; genus UBA6256. The sequence goes on along the minus strand of JBLNDA010000124.1, from coordinate 11,108 downwards.
TCCTTCAGATGCGCAGTCGGCGCCTTTTCGAGCTCAGCGATCACCTGTTCCACGGTGGGCTCTTGGTCCAGCCACAACCGCTCATCGCCCACTCCGTCGGAGGTCCGGCGGATACAGAACTCACAATCGTTGGTGCAACGGTTGGTGAGATTGATGTACAATGAGTCCCCGATCCTGTACACAATGGACGATTGCACTCCAAACCGCCTCCTGGACGTCGCAAGCCCCTGTGGTCCGCATACTGGCTATCATTTCTCCAGACCCCCGTCAATTCCTCTTCGCGCCGCCGGAGGCGCTGCCGGGCGCGCCGCCCCGGAGACCCCTGCTGACGTACGCGTCGAAGTCTCCGGCGCGAAGCTCGCCCTTCCAGAACTTTGCGACAGCGGGAGCAATCACCTCCCTGCGCACCTCCGTCTCCTTGTGGACGAGCTCGGCCGACTTGTGGCGCAGAGCGACCCCGGATGCGGCCGAGGCGATCAAGAACCGCTCGCTTGCCCCATCGGGCCCGATCATCCCGAGCACGTGCTCTCGGTCGGCAAGGTGGGCGGGCACGACGCACATCTCCTTCGCAAGCCACAGCGCCTCTTTCCTCGCCAGCAACCGCGCGAACTCTACGGCCAGCCGCGCGGCGTCCTCGCCGCCGCGGCCCGGGTGCTTGAACACCGTCGCTGAAGTCACGGACGTGCACGCATTCGCCGTGACGCCGGGCGGATGCGGGACGGGGAGCAACACGGGTTCAACGCTCTTGTACGTGGCCGGCAGCTTTCCCTCGGCCATTCGCTCCTGTCGCTCGCGGACATGGCGCGCGAACCCCGGGCCCACAGGCCCTATGACGGCCGCCCTGCCCGTCCAGAAGAGCTCGAGAATGCGCCCGCCCATCCACGAAGCGGGCTCCGGAAACGCGCCTTCACCCCTTGCTTGCTCCAGAAAGGACAGAACTGACGCCATCGGCGCGCCTTGCCAGGCGAGGCTGCCGTCGGCCTCGAGGGCAAGCCCGCGGCCGGCGGCCCACATCAAGATGTCCACCGCCGCCGTGGATCCCGCGTCGAAAACAAGGGCGTACGCGCGGTAGCGGTCATCGACCCCCGCCTGGCGCGCGGCCACCGCCCGCACCATCGCGAGGATGTCATCATAGGACCATCCGAACGTCATCACCCTCTCCACGTCCACTCCGGCCTCTCGCAGGAGCTGGGCGTTGCCTGCCCATGACTGCACCGAGATCCACGCCGGCCACGCCCATATGCGGCCGCCGAGTGACAGCGCCTGGAGGGCGCGGGGTTCGAAGGCCTCGGCCGGCGCGTCACCCGCCGCCGGGCCGCGCATGAAGGCGTCCAACGGCACGACCAGCCCGCTCTCCACAAGCGAAGGGTCGAACTGCGCGACGCAGACGTCCGGCTGCGTGGTGTTGGCAACGGCTTCCGCGATGGCTGGCCCGATCTCATCCAACCTCAGCAGCACGTACTCCACTTCAACGTTGGGGTAGACAGCTCGGAACTCAGCCTCCGCTTCGTCGATAAGGTCGTCATACCCGTACCCGTCCCTGAAGAGCGGCCAGCGGGTGCTCCAGACCCTGAGCGTGTACGACTTCGTCGGGTCCACCCTCACCCACGGGTGAACCCGGAACCCGAGGAGCTTGTAGTAAAGGGCACGGGGATGATACGGCCCGGCGGGCATCAGCTCGGGCCTGGTGAAAACCGCGACCGCAGCGCCGGCAAGCCCTATCACCACGATAGCCGACACGGCCGCGAGAACCGTGCGAAGCCATCGCATAGTCAAACCTCCGTTCCCCATCCGTCGGCATCATCTCAGACCCAGCAGGTAGAGCTCGTTCGTCCCTGCCCTGCCCGTAACGGGAACTCCGTAGAACTTCTGCATCTCCTTGACGGCCGCCTCGACGCGTTCACCGAACCTGCCGTCGAGCGGACCGGCGTCGAAGGCCTCGCGTCTCAGATAATACTGCAGCACCTGGACATCCTGCCCTGTGGCGCCGGGCCCGAGTTCGCGCGCGATCTCGCCTTCGGGCTCGTAGCCGATGATGAAGACCCTCGTCTTGACTGGGACGAGCTCGAACAGCTCCTCCACGTCCTCGTTGAACATCCTGATGCACCCCGCGCTTGCCGCGGTTCCTATGGACCACGGGCGGTTGGTGCCGTGGATGCCGTACCCGCCCCAGGGAACGTTCAGCCCCATCCAGCGCGATCCGAACGCTCCTCCGGGGGCGTAGTCCTTCTCGATTACGGCGAACTCCCCGATGGGCGTGGGCGTATGCCACTTCCCGATGGCGATGGGGTACTGCTTTACGACCTTGTCGCCCGCGTACAAGGTCAGGGTCAGCTTCGTCACGTCCACCACTATCCTTCGCTCGCCCTCGGGGATGTCGCCCTCCGCAAGCGCGGGAAGGGTCCGTGCCGGACCCGTGGCCATCTTGAGCCACATGTCGGGAGTAACCACACCGTCAGGCTCCAGGTCGACAGCGTGCTGGAACGCGCGGACGGCGGCATCGGTGGATAAGTCGAACACGCCGTCAGCCTTGCCTGAGAAGAAGCCCAGGGTCCGCAGACGCTCTTGCAGCTCCACCACATCGTGTCCCTTGAAGGGAGGTTTCGTGAGATACAGGCGACGATTGGTCTCGCCGCACGTCGGGACGACTATTTTGTACGGCCGCGGACGGCTCACGGACTCTTCACTCGCACGGTGCGCCGCCGGCGGCAACGCCCCGGGCGCCGGCGCGCGTTCCTGCGCGCGTTCCCGCGCGGGCTCCGGCGCGCCTGACGTGGCGGCGTGCCACGCGGCCGCCACAACCGCCGCAGCGAGTAACGCCAGCGCATGATATGACGTTCTCTTTCCGATCATCCGGAAGGCACCCCTGGCTATCTCAGTCATCATTGCGGATGGCTGTCATACCAAAGATATATGAGGCCCTGCACCTACTCATGTTGTGTTCCGATGGCCGCGCCGGGGGCGCGGCACAGGTGGCACCCCTCACTCGGCGCAACACTCCGCTTCGCAAGAGTGAGAAGCAGGAAAACAGCGGCGTCCGGCGAATCTTCACATTGTTTGAATCGGCACAACTCGGCCGGGCGGCGCCTCTCCCGGCATGGTTGTGCGACACATCTGGTGGAGGAGGTGGTGACAAGGCGCCGCGCAGAGGCGGCAGCTTCTTTCCGCTTGCATGTGGTCCGTTCCGTATCGGGTTCCGCCTTCGTACGTCATGACCGCGATGGGCTCCTCGAGCTGCTCGGCAGAGGAACCAGGGATGCGAATCGGAGACGCAAGGAGGGAGAAGAATGAACTCCGTTGTTGCCCTGATCATCGGGTTTGCCGTGGCTATCATCGGGTACTACTGGTACGCGAAGTATTTCGATGAGAAGGTCATACAGGTGGATCCGAAGAGAGCCACTCCCGCCAAGATGTACATGGATGGCGTGGACTTCATCCCCACAAGCAAGCACGTGCTCTTCGGATACCAGTTCAAGTCCATCGCTGCGCTTGGTCCCGTGCTCGGTCCCATAATATCCCTGCAATGGGGCTGGCTGCCGGGGCTCCTCTGGATCCTGCTCGGCACTTTCTTCATAGGATGGATACACGACTACTCTAGCGCGATAATCGGCCTCCGCAACGACGGCGAGACGTTCGGCGCTCTGAGTTACAAGCTGATATCCCCCAGAGGCCGCGTCATACTCTTAAGCTTCATGTACTTTTACCTACTCCTCATAGTGTCAGCGTTCGGCAGTATCGTGGCCAACATGCTCAAGGGCACCCCCAGCGTGCCTCTGGCCATTCTGGCGCTCATGGGCGTCGGCTTGCTGTCCGGTTTCCTCATCTACAAGAAGAAAATGGACATCCTCGCCGTGACCATCCTCATGGTCGTTCTATCCATCTTCGCCATATGGCTCGGCACGGTGATCCCCATCGGCGGGTCGTATGCCGCTTGGGTAGTGTTCGGGCTTCTCTTCAGCTTCATAGGAGCGGTGTTGCCGATCTGGAGCTACACGCAGCCTATCAACTACATCTCGTTCTACCTGGTGGCCTTGGGCATGCTGGGAGCAGTGCTCGGGATACTCGTAGGACACCCGAACTTCAGCGTGCCGGTCTTCACCACCTATTCCATCAGCGTGGGGCCGCTGTGGCCTATTCTCTTCGTCACCATCGCGTGCGGCGCGATCTCGGGTTGGCATAGCCTGGTGTCGTCCAGCGGCACGGCGAGGCAGCTCGAGAGCGAGACCGATACGCGCTACGTCGCGGGCGGTTCCATGTACCTCGAGATGATCCTGGGGCTCCTCGCGCTCATCATCGGCGCGGCTTCCTTCGCGACCTTCGACGACTATGCCGCGAACCTCAAGGCGCTGGGCCCCGCCGGTATCTTTGCAGCCGGCCTGGGCGCGCTCCTCAATAAACTCGGCATCGGAGTCGGGTTCGGCAAGGCGTTTGCAGGAGCGATGCTGGTGATCCTCGCCATCACCATCATGCAGCTGGCCGTGAGGTTCATGAGGATAGCGACCGCGGAGATCGCGGGCGAAGGCATGCCGCTTCTCCGCAACACCTATGTCGGAGCCTTCGTGGCGGTGCTGCTCACCTACATCCTCGTGATGACCGGCACGTGGAGCTACATCTGGACCCTGTTCGGCGGGGCGAACCAGCTCATGGCCGCACTCGCGCTCATGCTCGCCTCCATCTGGCTGGCCAAAGAGGGTAAGGCTTGGTACTTCACGTTCGTCCCGATGCTGTTCATGCTCGTGACCACCATCGCGGCGCTCGTGCTCACCACGAGAAACCTCATCGTCACCGCTTCCCGGCTGTCGGCGGGGACCGCCAGTCCGCCCGCCGGACAGAGCGTGGGCGTGGCCATAGGCGGAAACGTCATATCCGCCGCGATAGCCGTGTTCCTGATCATCGCGGCGCTCGTGCTCGCGTATGATGGTCTGAGGATGTTCGGCAAGGCCCGGGCCGGCAAGCTCGGCAAGGCGCCCGCGGCGGCGCCCGCGGCCAAGGCCTAGCGGTAACGGCCGCGAAGGGCAGGGGCAGGCGCTGGCTGGGTGCCGGCATGGCGCCACGACTTGCGCCGGCGCCCTTCAGTGGAGCAGAGGTGCCAGGGTTGCCGGTGGTTGCGGGGCGGGTGGCGCTTCGAATCCGGCGTGCCCGCGCGGCGGGTGCGGTGGGCACGGTGGGCAGGGTGGGCGCGGTGGGCGCGGTGGATCTGAACCAGACGCGCCTCAGCGCCTCAAGCCCGCCCTCCCAGAAAGCAACACCGGCAACCCTGTGCGGAACCTATCCGCGCAAGCGGAGGAACGAAAAGGCGGACGAAAGGGCAAAAGGGTCGGGCCATGCTTCAAGAGGCGCTTCAAAGAGCGCGGGAGTTTTTCTACGGTCTGACAGGGTATGAGATAGTCGAAACCGCAAGGCGGCGTCGCGCCGCATACGAGCAGACCTTCATTTCCGCCCTGGCCGGAAACCTGCTCGGAGTGCCGATTCCGCAGTCGTACTACTCACTGAGCCTTCTGCCCTACCTCGTAACCAGGCTACCGGGCTGGAAACGCCGTATGCTGAGGGAGAAGGATCTTACGGAGGTGCTTGCACGTGAACTCGCCTGAAACCGCACAGGGTCCTGCATCGGAGCCGAAGAAGGACGCGGCCGCCCGCAAGGGCGGAGGGCTTCTCCAGGCCGCCAAGGAGTTCATTTACGGGATGGCGGCCCACGACATGACGCGGTTCGCCCTCAAGACGCGTTCGAGCATGGAGCATCTCTTCATACTCATCACCATGGGCGACATGCTTGGAGTTCCGATCCTCCCGCCCTACTACTCGCTGAGGCTGTTGCCTTACGTGGTTCCGCAGATATCCACGTGGAAACGTCGCATGCTCCGAGAAAAGGACCTCATGGATGCCATATTCTAGAACCTGGGACGCCCACGTTCGCGGACGTCCGCTGGAGGTGAGCGACTCCGTGTCACTGGCGAAATTCTTCGAAGACTACCCGGACGTCAGGTACATCATGTATGGTGGCAAGGGCGGCCTGGGAAAGACCACCTTCTCCGCTGCCACGGCCTACTACCTGGCACAGCAAGGGCGCAAGGTCCTCGTCTTCTCTGTGGACCCGCAGGCATCCCTGTCCGACATCTTCGAGAGGAACATCTTCGGGCAGGGCGAGGTGGAGATAATGCCCAACCTCTATGCTTGCGAGATCGACGCGGACCGCCGCATCAAAGAGTACCAGGACGAGATCCGCCGCAAGATCCGGGAGATGTACGGTTTCGAGGAGGTACCGGAGGAGATCGAGAACTACATGCAGGCGGCGTCGGCCGAGCCGGCTATGGAAGAGAGCGCGATATTCGACGAAGTCGTGAACATCGTCGTGAAAGGCGGGTACGACTACTACATCTACGACCTTGTCCCGCTGGGCCACGCGCTGTACTACCTCAGCATGGCCTCGGTGTACGATCAGTGGATCAGCAAGATCACGCGCCTGCGCGAGCAGATGCGCGAGTACGACCGCGTGATGGCGACCGTCAGGCGGGAGAAGGAGGTCCAGGAGGACCAGATCCTGAACGAGCTGCAATACATCAAGGGGCGCATCAACGCGTCGTCGGGCATACTCACAGACGCGGAAAAAACCGCGTTCTTCTTCGTCCTCACCCCGGAAGAAATGGTCATCCTGGATACCAGGAAGGCCGCCGAGATGTTCGCGAAGTTCTCCGTGCCGATACGGGGGTACATCGTGAACCGGGTGGTTCCCCAGGAACTCCTCGACCAGAACATCCCTGCGTACCTTCGCAACAGGATCTCCATGCAGAAGGGATTCCTCGAGGAGATCGACAGGTCCTTCGGCAAGAGCGTGCTCGGACGCGTCCCGGAGCTCGAAAGCGACGTGAGGGGCATCCCGATGATCGAGAAGATGGCCCGCGCGATGTTCGGGGGGTGGTGAAAGTGGCACAAGCGGTTGGCATAGCGCAGCCGGCCATATCCGGCTCGATGTCGGAGTTCCTCGCGGCGAAGCCGAACCTCAAGTACGTGTTTTTCGGCGGAAAGGGCGGCGTGGGCAAGACCGTGATGGCGGGCGCCGCGGCGTGCTGGTTTGCGAAGCAGGGCCGCCGGACGCTCCTCGCGTCCACGAACCCCGTCCACTCCTTGAGCAGCCTCCTCGGGCAGGACGTCTTCGGCAGCCCGAAACCCGTGGAAGGCGCGCCGGGCCTTGAGGCGTACGAGATCGACACGAAAGACACCATCGAGAAGTCGAAGCGTGAGATCAGCGAGAAGATCCGGATGTTCCTCAAGTTCGCCGACATCCCGACGAAGGCCGATGACTTCGTCCAGACAGCCACGATGAACCCGGCTTTCGAGGAATCGGCCATGTTCGAGAACATGATCAACATCATGTTCGAGGACAAGTACGATGTGTACGTCTTCGACACCGCGCCCACGGCCAACGCCAGGCGCCTGCTAGGCATGTCACAGGTTTACTCGCTGTGGGTCAACAAGATGCTGAAGAGCCGCGAAGAGGCCACGGCGCTGCGTAAGGCCCTTTCCTTCCGGAGGAAGGAGGAGAAGGACCCGCTCCTCGATTACCTCCTTTCGTTCAGGGACCGCATCGGACATGCCCGTGAGCTCCTATGTGACTACGACAAAACGGCGTTTTTCTTCGTGACGTTGCCGGAGGCGCTGCCCATCGCCGTCATCAGGCGGTTCATCGGCTGGTTCAACGACTTCGGCATCCCGGTGGGCGGGGTCATAGTAAACGGCGTGATAAGAGCCGAGGATCTCGGGGAGGGCACGTCGCAGTTCGTGCTGAACCGCGTGGAGATGCAACAGAACTACATGAAGCAGATATACGAGACGTTCCCCGACGTGCGCGCGGTGGTGCCGCTTTTCGAAACCGAGGTGCGCGGCGTGCCGATGATAATGCGCGTAGCGGAGGCGCTCTTCAAGGAAGGGTGCGGCCCGAAGGTAGGCCGGGCCGGATAGGCCGAGATAGGCTCCGCAAGCACAAGCAGGAGGAGCGGCTCCGCACCTTCTGACGTGAGCGAGCCGCTCTTCATCTGTACGGCATCTATCTGTACGGCATCTCTACGGCGGCGCGGCTACGGATCGACGTAGTCGAAGATGTCGCTCCACTGCGTATCCTGCTCGAACTGCAGGTAATCGTACCCGTAAACACCGGCTGCGGCATACCGGTCCGGCAGGTAGATGGAAAGCCCGTTTCCGTAGGCGCCTGCCTCGGATCCTCCCGCATAGAGCCACGGCCCGGAGAGCGCCTCCAGGAGAGAGTCGGCTTTGGCGCAAATCGCCTCCTTCGACGCGCCCGACACGCCCGAGGCCGGATCGGCGACGCGGGCGCGCAGCTTCGCGGCGAAGTCCACGATGTCGAAGTACGGGTAGCCCCAGTACCGCACGGCTTCGAGCCTGGCGGCGCTCAGGGCTTGCATGATCTTGGAGGCATCGGTGCCGCCCGAGTTCGCTTCTATGCGGCGCACGAGTTCGTCTTTGAGCGCCTGGGCCGCGGCCGCAACGTCATCGGCCTGCTCGAGGCGGAAGGCCGATTGCGTAACGCCCGAGGCAATCCCGTACGAGGCAAGGTAGGAGTCCACAACGGCTCTTGCCAGGTCCCAGGGGGAAGTACCGTACGGGTCGGAGCAGAGACCCAAAAGGGCCTCGTTGTAATCCCAGCCTTCTTCGAGCTCGATCTCCTCCGAGCCTACCACGATGTCCGCGATGCCGCGCATCTCGTAGGCCACCTCGATCATCTGCATCAGGCACGCGTCGAAACCGATGACGTCGAGGCGGGGCAGGCCCTCGAGCGCCGCGCGCACCTGGTCCACGTCGAGCGCCCGGCCGCTCTCGTCGTCGAGGCAAATCGCCCGCGGCGCGGTGCGCGGCCCCCGCCAGACGGTCCAGCCGTCGCCGTGGTCCCAGAGCACGAGCACGTAGTGTTGAGCCGGATAGGAGGCCACGCACCACGCCACGAAGTCGCGGAGCGCCGCGGGGTTCGCCATATCCACTTCCGTGTCACGGTTGTTCCCGTCCCATGGCGCCAAAGGGGACACGATGGTGCCGTACCCGGACGAGCCCGGCGCGCTGGGGTCCCGGGTTATGTAGTAACGACGCGTCCCCCTCCAATCACCGTTGCTCGCGTCAAACCCTTCGGCCCTGTCGATTTGCACCAAGATGCTTACCTCGCTCGTGGAACCGACCTCCTCCAGCTCGTTCAGGTCGGCTATCGCCGCGGACTCGAGGTTGTTGTCCGCGCACATGTATACCATGACCGTCCATCTCCCGAGCAGGTTGCCGTACGTCTCGTTCAGCGTGGTGACCTGCCCGCTGCGGATGAGGACTTTCGTGTCTAGCCGGAAGGGCTCGTACACGATGCTGACCGTCTGCGTCCCGGGTGAAACCCCGTCCTTTCTAAAGTATCCCGCCGCGTCCGTGACCGCGGTGCCGCTAGACCCGGTCACGCTCACCATAGCGCCCGCGCACGGCTCGTATCCCTCAGGCGGGGACGGAACACCGCGCTGCCCGGCCGGATGGACCTTCAGGCCGCCCCCGGCGGTTCCCGCCGCATCGAGAGTCCCGCCACGGTCACCGTCCGTCTTGGTGGCAGCAGCCGCACCCACCCCCGACGCGGAAGCGCCGTATTCCGCTGGTTTGAACACGTACCCGTCCACCGACCCGCTTACTTGGGAGGGACTCCCGAAGCAACCCGCGACGACAATGCTCGCCGCGATGGCTGAAACAACGCCCACGCCCAGGCGAGACCCCTTGTGCCGCACGACACGTGCTACCGTCACCTTCGACATCCCCACGCTCCTCCTACAGTGTTCTAGCAGGTCAAGTGCAGACATCAACCCAACAGCCGGGAAAGACGAGCACTGCACGACCTCTTGGGACGAGGAACGACTGTCGCCGCTGCATGAGTTGCGGTCATTCTCCCGCTTCAGACTTCCGAACCTGCTCCAGGCTCCATACTACCACTTCCCAGATCTATGTCAAGTAATCCTGGAATTGCCAGGCGGAGTCGACAATTACCCGGTGATACTCATTAGGCACGAAAGCCCACCTAGTCTGGCGGGCTCGGTAGCTTGTCCGCCGGGTTGAGTCGCCATCATGATGCCCCGGTGGTAGAGAGACCCCTTGCCTGCGGGCCTCCTGAACGGCGACTGCAAGGAGGTGCGTGGTGCACAGAGCGGGCGGGGTTGAGAGAGCGACGCGTGGAATACGTCGCAATGTATAGCACCTTTCGTGAGGAGTCTGTGGCGTAGGGAACAGATAAGCTGGTGAGGACCATATTCGTCACCGGTCGACTCCTGAGGTGCAACCTAGGGATCCCGAAAGCCTGCCCACTAGAACGCAGAGGGGCCGTCCCAGCCAGGACACGCGTAGGTCCGCCGGGACTTCGGGTGGATACGTAGAGAAGGCCCATCACCTCATCGATGGATGCAGGGCAGCTTGCAGCTCTGCGAAGCAAACCTCACGCTAGCTTTCGCAGATCGTGACCCCCTAGGGACGGACCGAGAGCGTTGCCGGACCCATCGGCTCGAACCGACTCACACGAGGGGATTGAGATCCCGAGGTTTGCGACATCAACGCGGCCGCCCCCTCAGCTCGGGCGGCCGCTACTAGAAGCGTGCTTTCTGGTCCGGAGTCCTGGTCAGGCGCTATGGTGTGCGGTAGATCGGCACGTTCTCGAGCTCACGAGGCGATGCGAAAAGCTGAGGGGTTTGCACTGCATCTGGCCCGAATTCCCCGGGATGATTCGAAACATAGTCCCCCACTCGAGGCCCAGCGTAGTCGAATACCTCCTTGGCGGTTATGAGCCCGTCATGGTTGGAGTCTGCCTGCCTAGTGGCTATCCCTTCGCACAGGAATTCGGTGAAGACCCCGTTCTGGAGGGTGGTGGATTCATACGAATACTCGGTATCATCGCACGCCATGAGCACCACGTACCCCGCCGCGCTGAGGTTCCGCGCCATTCGTGACAGGCCGGGCTTGAAGTTCTTCATCCACTCCGGAGTTGAAGCGTCAGCGGAGGTATTGAGAGCTTTGACCATTCCGCCGCTTCGGCAACTATCGAACACGAAGATGCAGTACCTGGTCCCGGTCACCGGGGAAGCCGGTAT
>JBLNDA010000123.1:0-3829 GCA_050261175.1 Clostridia bacterium | reverse complement strand
TTCACTCCTGACGAAGTGCTAAGAACGCCCCTGAGGGCGTCCCCCTTCATTCACGCCGTAATGGAGGAGGGGATTGTCGTATGAGGCCAGATGAGCGAGAAGTCCTCATCAGGTACAGGCTTGAGCAAGCATACAGCGCTCTTCGTCAGGCCGAGATCCTCGCGAGGGAAGCGGAATGGAGCGGCGTGGTGAACCGGGCTTATTACGCGATGTTTTACGCTTCTCTAGCTCTTCTCCTGAGGATTTTCTGGATTTCCTGGAGCCGCTGGACGTTGACGCCCGGTATCCGGCTCACAAGGATAGAGTGCTCCGGTCGCTCAACCAGGAGCGTTGTGAAGACATAGTGAGAAAGACAAGGGAGCTGCTGCAATGGATAAAGGGACAGCTATAGCTATCACCAGAAGGTACTCGGCGCTGCTCAGCAAGCAATTCCGCGCCAAGATGGTCGTTCTATACGGGTCCTACGCCAGGGGGACTGCAAGGCCGGATAGCGACATAGACGTGGCAGTGGTAGTTGACGGACTCGACGGCGACTTTCTGGACGCACATACACAGCTCTTCCGACTGACAAGAAATGTGGACCTAAGGATTGAGCCAGTGCTGGTAGACGAGAGCAATGAACGAAGCGGGTTCCTAAAAGAAATGCTGTCTACCGGGTACGTTGTGTACCGGGCTGACGATGGGGCTGATGATGTAGGCTCGCGGCCACCGGAGAGCATGTAGATGGGTTTGGCCGACGGGGTACAGGCGCGTTTGCCTGTACCTTGCCCTTTGAGAGGGCACTGGCGGTCGGTGCCAGGGATTGCCAGGGATGCAGACTGGAGGGATCACGCTGAAGACCAGGGTAGCTCTTGGCGCGTGCAGGTCATACTCGCGGGACGACGTCTCACAGGCGGTTGGCCTGGCCATCGACCTCCTCGGCGGCGTCGAGGCATTCTTGCCACGTGACGGGTTTGTGCTAGTGAAGCCCAATATGCTGTCACCCTACCCGCCTGACAGGGCGGTGACGACCCATCCGGTGGTTGTGGGCGCCGTCCTCAACCTTCTCAGGCGGTCTGGCGCCGAGGTTGTGGTGGGCGACAGCCCCGGTCGCGGCAGCGTCTTGACCGTGGCGGACAAGTGCGGGATAGCTGCGGCCTGCGGCGAGGCGGGCGCGCGCCTTGTCTCCTTTGATGACGGAGTCGCGCGCAAGCACCCGGCCGGCCGGGTTTGCAAGGAGCTCGTCCTCGCGCGGCCCGTCGTGGACGCCTCGGGGATCATCAACGTTGCCAAGATGAAAACCCATGGGTTCATGACGTTTACCGGCGCGGTGAAGAACCTGTTCGGGTGCATCCCAGGGGCCGAGAAACTCCGGATGCACCTTAGATATGAGGACCCTCGTACGTTCTCCCTGATGCTGCTGGACCTCATGACGTTGGTAAGGCCGCGCCTCTCCGTTCTCGACGCAGTGGTGGCCATGGACGGCGACGGGCCGTCACACGGGCGGACGAGGCACATCGGAGCCATACTGGCGTCGGAGGATCCGGTTGCCCTGGACACGGTGGCGCTTCGCCTCGCCGGCGTGGACCCCATGCGCGTGCCGTACCTCCGGGCCGCAAGGGAGGTTGGCGCGGGGAGCACACGCCCTGAAGAGATAGAAGTCGTGGGGGCGCGCCCGGAGGAATTCCACGTGACTGGCTTCGCCCTACCGCCCGCCGCGCGAGCGACCTCGGGCATATTCACGTTCGTCAGGGCCGTTCGAAAGCACGTCACCGCAAGCCCGCATGTTGACATTGCCAAGTGCGTCGCTTGCGGAGTCTGCACAAAGTCGTGCCCGCCTGGGGCCATCACGGTGGCCTCGGGGATGGCAAGGATAGACCGCCACCGGTGCATACGCTGCTTCTGCTGCCACGAGATGTGCCCGGAAGGGGCCGTTTCTCTGTGCCGCGGCGCCCTCGCCACGATCGCGGACCGGGCGCTTGAATGGCTGTAGCACCAACGCGTTGCCGAATTTCACGTCACGTGGCCTGGGCTTATAAAGACGCGGGCCCACCGCGGGACCGATGGGCCTGAAACTCGCTGCGTCGGTCAGTCATATGTCAGCATTTCGCCCCAACGTGCTGCCGCACTGCCCTGCGGCACTTCCCCAAATCCTAGAACGAATCTCAGAAGGCCGGCCATCTCCTCCGTGGCTGTTCCGTGGCTTCGCCGTGGCTCCTTCGTGGCCCCTCCGTGGGCCCTCCATGGTTTCTTGAGTGGCTTCTCCGCGGTTTCGTGTCATTCTCGGCTCCGGAGAAGGCTTGGGCTGGACATCATGCGTATCCTGCACGGACGCCGGCATTTAGGCGTAGGCCTCGATCCGGAAGTGAGCGTCCCCGATGAGAGTTAGTGAAAATGAGGAATTGACGCTGGTGCTGTAATACAGTATGCTGTAGTAGGGGCAGATGGTATGGCACGAAAAGACAAGTACCGGACGCAGCTCTACCTGGATGAGACCCGGTACCTCTTTCTCAAGGAAAGCGCGGCCAAGTACAACACGAGCATCGCCGAGGTAGTCCGCGGCCTCATTGACAAAGAAATGGGGGGTGCGGAAGCGGTCGCTGACGACGACCCGCTGTTCCGTATTGCCTCAACCGCCGTGACGACGGGGCGCAAAGACGGCTCCACCGACCACGACCGCTACATCTACCACACGAGGTGCAAACGAGGTCCGCTCGATCGGGCCGCCAAGGGACGTGCGGGGAAAACGGAGGTCGCGCCCGATGACACGTCCCGATGAGTGGTTGTTCATAGACACCTCCGCATTCATCGCGCTGCATGACGCGAGCGACCAACATCACGAAGCGGCGAAGGCCTTCTTCACTCCGGAGCGCATACGTGACCTGAAGGTTCAGTTGGTGACCACGAACTTCGTTTTTTCCGAGGTGTATTCCTACTTCTGCGGGACCCATAGCGACGCGATAGCGGTAGGTACATACATTCGAGAGAGCAAGATCCTGCGTTACATCCGCGCGAACCCAGCGGACGAAGAAGCTGCGTGGCGGCTCGCGCAGGAGCACCGTGACAAGGATCTCAGTTTCGTTGACTGTCTGAGCTTCGTTGTCATGTCGAGGATCGGGTGCAACAAGGCGTTCACATTTGACTCACATTTCGGGCAGATGGGCTTCGAGATGCTGCCTGCCGTGACCCGGCAAAGACGTTGAGTAGGGCGCGTGGCCAAGAGAGTCGTTGACGGAAGGGGAAATGCCGGACTATAATCCTCTTGAAAAAGTACGCGGGACCGTTCCGTGGGGGAGCGAAAGCCGCCAACCTGCGACACCGTGCTGGGGCGCCCTGGCCGTGGTGCGGTGGCGTAGTGGCGCGGCGGCTTGAGCTGAGATGGGTGCGAACCCGAACCCCTTGAACCTGATGTGGGTAATGCCACCGTAGGGAAGCGAGCGGCAAGACAGCCAGCGACTCTTTCTCGGCATATACGTCGCCGGGGCTGCAACTTCAGGAGCCGTGACCCGAGTGGCACGGCTCCTTTATTGTGGCCCGTGATCGTTGTGTCGTCGCTCATCATCGAATCAAAGGAAAGCCTGGGGTGATTGCGCGTGAGGATCTCCAAATACAGAGCGCCCGATTTCGAGCGAAGTGAGCCGGAGACAGTCCCCGTGGCCCTCACGATTGCCGGCTCGGACAGCGGCGGGGGAGCGGGCATAGAGGCGGACCTCAAGACTTTCACCTCCCTCGGCGTGTTCGGAACAGTCGCCCTGACCGCGGTGACCGCCCAGAACACCCTTGGGGTACCGGGAGTCTCCGTGCTCGACCCGGGCTTCGTCGTCGCCGAGCTGGACGCGGTCCTGACCGA
>JBLNDA010000122.1:0-8110 GCA_050261175.1 Clostridia bacterium | reverse complement strand
TGCCCGCTCGCACCTCGTCGGCGACGTCGCGATTCTCCGCTATGACCTCGTCGACGATCCTCGCAAGCTCCCCTTCGTCAGCTATCTGCACGAGGCCTTTCTCCGCGACCACCTGGCTGGGCTCCTTTCCCGTGGCGAACATCTCCTCGAAGACCGTCTTCGCTATCTTCCCGCTGATCGTTCCGTCATCTATCATCTTCAACATCGCCGCGAGCGCGGCGGGCGCCACGCGCACGTCCCGTATGTCGGTGCCGGTCCCGTTCATGAGCCTGGCAAGCTCGCCCATGACCCAGTTGCTCACGGCTTTCGCGTCCCCGCCGTACGCCGCGACCGCCGCCTCGAAGTAGTCGGCGAGGTCTTTCGACTCGGTCAGGATGGCGGCGTCGTAAGCGGGGACCCCATACTCCCGCATGAACCTGTCGTAGCGCGCACCCGGAAGCTCGGGAAGCGTGCCTCTCACCTCGTCCACCCACGCCTCGTCTATCTCGAGCGGGACGAGGTCGGGCTCAGGGAAATACCTGTAGTCGTCCGCCTCCTCCTTCCGCCTCATGGGCACCGTCAACTGGCGGGACTCATCCCAGTGTCTGGTCTCGCGCGCGATACGCTCGCCTCGCGCCAGGGCCTGAGCCTGTCTCCTGGACTCGTACGCGAGGGCCTTCTCCACCGCCCTAAAGGAGTTGAGGTTCTTGAGCTCTATGGGCGTCCCAAGGACGGATGACCCTCTCGGTCTCACCGAGATGTTCGCATCACACCGAAGCGAGCCCTCCTCCATTTTGCAGTCGGACACGTCCAAGTAACGGAGGATGCTCTTCAACATTGAAAGATACGCGTACGCCTCCTCGGGAGACCTGATGTCCGGCTCGCTCACGATCTCGAGGAGCGGCACCCCAGTACGGTTGTAGTCCTCCAACGAGAAACTGGACCCGGTGATGGTCCCGCTCTCGTGCACGGACTTGCCCGCGTCTTCCTCAAGGTGCACCCGCTTTATGCGCACCCTGCGTTTGCTGCCGTCCACAGAAACGTCGACGTACCCGCCGGTGGCAAGAGGCAAGTCGTACTGAGATATCTGGTAGTTCTTTGGTAGATCGGGATAGAAGTAGTTCTTTCTGTCGAACTTGGAGAAGCCTGCCACTTCGCAGTTCAACGCGAGGGCGGTTCTTATCCCGAATTCCACGGCCTTGCGGTTGAGGACCGGCAACACCCCTGGAAGCCCCAGGCACACAGGACACGTGTGGCTGTTCGGGGGGGCATTGAACGCCGTCGAGCACCCACAGAACAGCTTGGAGTTCGTGGAAAGCTCCACGTGGACCTCGAGGCCGATTACAGGCTCGAATTGCGAGGCATCGGCGCCAGTGCCAGCGCCAGCGCCAGCACCAGTGCCATCGCCACCACCAGGGCCGGCACCAGCGACGATGCTAGCACCGGCGCCGCCATGAGCCCCAGTCGTCTCGTCCGGCGCGGGTCGGGGCCTTCCAAGCGCCTCCATCGGCCGGGCTCTGCCCGCCTTTATCTCCTCAGGCATCCACCTCACCTCCGGCCATCTTGGAAGTGCGCCTTCCCTGGACGTCGCTCGAACCAGCTCCGCTCGCGGATGCGCCGCGCCCCGCCTCCCTATCCGCTGCAGCGCCGCCCGCTCCGGCGTCTCGGAGGACGGGTTTTGCTTTATGGAAGTCCGTGGCCTGCTCGAAGGCGTACGCCACGCGCAGCACGGTGGCTTCGTCATAGTGTCTGCCGAGGATCTGAAGGCCCACCGGCATCCCGTCCTCGCCGAACCCGCACGGGATCGATATCGCTGGTATGCCCGCAAGATTCGCGGTCACGGTGTAGATGTCCGATAGATACATGGCTAGCGGGTCGTGGGTCCGTTCACCAAGTCTGAATGCCACCGTCGGCGAGGTGGGCGAGACCAGGCAGTCGCACTCCTCGAAGGCGCGGTCGAAGTCGCGTGTGATGAGGGTGCGCACCTTGAGCGCCTTGAGATAGTATGCTTCGTAATACCCCGCGCTCAGAGTATAGGTGCCCAGCATTATCCTGCGCTTCACTTCGGCGCCGAATCCCTCGCTCCTCGTCCGCGTCATCATGGTTACAGAGTCCGGGCACCCCGAGGCGCGGTAGCCGTACCTCACGCCGTCGTAGCGCGCCAGGTTCGAGCTCGCCTCGGCCGGAGCCACAATATAGTAGGCGGCAAGGGCGTATTCGGAGTGCGGAAGCGACACGTCCGCCAAGATCGCCCCCATGTCCTGGAACGTTTTGAGAGCCGCGCCGACGGCCGCCCTTACCTCGGGAGCCATGCCGTCGCCGAAGTACTCCCTCGGAACGCCTATCCTCATGCCGCTGACGTCCGGCACGAGGCCCTTCAGATAGTCGCACGCCTTGCGAGGGACCGACGTGGAGTCGCGCGGGTCGTGGCCTGCTATGACGCCGAGGACAAGTGCGCAATCGCGCACGTCTTTCGTCAGGGGCCCTATCTGGTCGAGTGACGAGGCGAACGCGATGAGCCCGTACCTCGACACCAAACCGTAAGTGGGCTTGAGGCCGACCACGCCGCAGAACGACGCAGGCTGGCGCACCGAACCGCCTGTATCTGACCCCAGAGCTGCGACGGCTTCGTCCGCCGCGACCGCCGCCGCGCTGCCGCCGCTCGACCCGCCCGGCACCCGGCCGAGATCCCAGGGGTTCCTGGTTTGGAAGAGCCCTGAGTTCTCCGTGGACGACCCCATGGCGAACTCGTCCATGTTGGCTTTCCCGACGACTATCGCGCCCGCGCGCTCAAGGAGCTCGACGACGGCGGCGTCATAAGGCGGCACGAAGCCCTTGAGAATCCTGGAGGAACACGTGGTCTCGATCCCCCGCGTGCACATGTTGTCTTTGAGGGCAACCGGGATGCCCTCGAGCGGCCTTGGCGGCTCCCCTCGCGCAAGCCTCTCGTCCGCGAGCCGCGCCTTCGCCAGCGCCTGCTCCCGCGCGACCGTCACATAGGCGCGGACAGCCCCGTCAACCTCGGCTATCCTGTCGAGCGAGGCCCGGACGACCTCCTCGACGCCTACCTCGCGCTGCTGGATCTTGTCTCTAAGCTCATGCGCAGTAAGCTCGTACACTTTCAACCTCAACCATCCGCCCTTCCCGCGCGCCAGACCCGCGTTCCGTCCGGACGCTCATTCCGACTCAAGCACCCTCGGCACCCTAAAGAAGCCGCCCTCGCGGTCCGGCGCGTTCAGAAGCGCCTCCTCCGGGTCGAAAGACGGGCGAACCTCATCGTCTCTCAGCACGTTGCGAAGAGGCACCGCGTGGGCCATCGGACTCACGTCTTCCGTGTCAAGCTCGTTGAGCTTCTCCACATACTCGACGATCCGTGAAAGCTGTCTCGCCATGTCGGCCTTCTCGCCCGCGTCGAAGGTGAGCCTCGCCAGCATGGCTACGTGGTCCACTTCGGCAATGGTGATCTTCAAGCCCTATCCCCTCCGAAACCCCAAGGTCGGACTGCACTCAGTCCCAAGTCTGCCCTAGGAACCCGTCGTCATGCCTCACCCAGCAGCGCCTCGAACTCATGCTCGTCCAAGATAGTCACCCCGAGCTCGCGGGCTTTATCGTACTTGGATCCGGGGTCCTTGCCCACTACAACGTAGTCTGTCTTCCTGCTCACGCTGCTCGAGACGTGGCCGCCCCGGGCCAACACGGCTTCCTCGGCCTCCTTGCGGGTGAAACGTTCGAGCGTGCCGGTGAGGACCACCGTCTTGCCCGCAAGCGGACTCTCGCGCGGCGTCACCGCCTTTTCCGTCTCTTTCATGTTGACGCCTGCTTCGGCGAGTCTTCGCAGAATCTCGCGATTCCGCGGTTCCCTGAAGAAGGACAGCACGCTCTCGGCAACCTTCGGCCCGACGTCGGGCACCCCTGTCAGCTCCTCGTACGTGGCGGCCGCAAGCCTGTCCATGGTACCGAAGCGCTCCGCGAGGTCGCGTGCCGACCGCTCCCCCACGTGGCGGATCCCCAAAGCGAACACGAGCCGGTGCAGCGGGCGGTCCTTCGATCCCTCGATGGCGCGAAGCAGGTTCTCGGCGGATTTCTTTCCCATCCTCTCGAGGCGTGCGATATCGTCCAGTTTGAGATCGTAGATGTCCGCTACCGTCTTGACCAGGCCGGACTCGAGGAGCTGCGCTACGAGGGAAGGCCCCATCCCCTCTATGTCCATGGCGTCCCGCGAGGCGAAGTGCAGGATGGTCTCGCGGACCTGCGCGGGGCACCCCATCCCGCCGACGCACCGTGAGGCGGCTTCCCCTTCGAGCCGCACCACGTCGGCACCGCATTCCGGGCACTTCTCCGGCATGCGGAACTCCCGCTCCGCGCCTGTGCGCCGGTCCGCGACCACCTTGACGACTTCTGGGATCACGTCTCCGCCCTTTTCTACCACGACTGTGTCGCCGACGCGGATATCCTTGGCCTTGATTATGTCCTCGTTGTGGAGAGTCGCGCGGCTCACAGTGGACCCGGCAAGCTCCACCGGATCGAGAACCGCGACAGGAGTTAGGGTGCCGGTCCGGCCGACCTGCACGATGATGTCGCGCACCATCGTCATTGCCTGCCGGGCGGGAAACTTGTACGCCACCGCCCAGCGCGGGCTTCGCGCGGTTGCGCCCAGCCTTTCCTGCTGAGCCAGGGAGTTGACCTTCACCACGACACCGTCGATCTCATAGTCGAGGGTGTCCCGTCTCTCTCCCCAGTACGCGCAGTAATCCACGACCTCGTCGACGGTGCGACACAGCCTCGTATTGGGGTTTGTCCGGAACCCAGCTTCCCTGAGAAGGCCGAGGGCCTCGAGGTGCGTCTCGGGCGCGGCACTTCCCGCGCCGCTTACGTATCCGATGCCGTACACGAAGATGTCGAGCGGACGCGCGGCCGTCACCTTCGGGTCGAGCTGACGCAGCGACCCCGCGGCAGCGTTGCGCGGGTTTGCAAAGAGCTGCTCACCCGCGGCCCGCCGCTTCTCGTTCAACCTGTGAAACTCGCGGCGGATCATGTAGACCTCCCCGCGCACGTCAATGCTGATAGGACGGTCGAGGCGGAGCCGCATCGGGATCGACCGGATGGTCCTGAGGTTGTGCGTTACGTCCTCGCCGGTGGTGCCGTCGCCGCGCGTGGCCCCACGCACGAACCTACCGTCTTCGTATGTGAGCGACACTGCCAGGCCGTCTATCTTGAGCTCCGCCACGTACTCGACCGGCTCGCCGCCGAGAGCCCTCCTCACCCTGGCATCGAACGCCCGAATCTCCTCGACCGAGTATACGTTTGCGAGGCTCATCATGGGAGCCCTGTGGACGACCGCCGCGAATGCCTCGGCGGGCGCCGCGCCCACTCGCTGGGTCGGCGAATCGGGCGTAACAAGCTCGGGATACTGCGCTTCCAGCTCCACGAGCTCCCGCATGAGCGCGTCGTATTCAGAGTCAGAGATGACCGGGTCATCGAGGACATAGTACCGGTGGTTGTGGAACTCGATCTCATCGCGAAGCTTGCGAATTCTCTCTTCGACCGCCCGAAGCTCGCCCGCCTCTCCCACGCCCGTCAGCCTCCCTCTTCCTGCCCTTCATCCCGCGCACCTCGCACCCAGGTATGGGCACGTTCGTCATCATCCCGTTTCCAATAGTCGCCGTCGCCGGGCTCCCGGCAACCCGTAAGGAGACTGAAACACCATCGCCGTCGACATGTCGCACCTCACTGCTCAGGCTCAATGGGAGCATAGGCCACCGCCAACCTCTTGACCCCCACCGATGCGAACGCCACGGTGATTATGGCGGACCTACCTTCGCCCTCCGCGCTCACGACGGTGCCCACCCCCCACTCGCCGTGCTTCACCCGGTCCCCCGGGCGATACGAGCGGGTGGAGGCCTCTGGGGCTCCATGCGAACGCCAATGAGATGCAGCTCCGCCGCGCGAGGTCCGTTCCGCCCCGTCTTCGCGCGGCTTCGGCTCCGGCTGAGACTCCGAGCCCCCCCACCACCGCCCGGCGCCATCGCCGCCGCTCCCGTTCCACGCGGGCGCGGCAAGGGCCCGCCTCACGAGGCCCCAGCCCAAGCCGGGTCTCCTCGCCACATGGCGGCAGAGGTCTTCGGGAACGTCCTCGAGGAAGCGGGAAGGCTCATTCACCACGATCTCTCCATAGAGCAGGCGCTGTCTGGCACGGGTGAAATACAGGTCCTCCTTGGCCCGCGTAATCCCTACGTAGCAGAGCCGGCGCTCTTCCTCCAGCTCATCCTCGTTGTCAAGGGTCCGGGCGTGAGGAAACAGCCCTTCCTCCATCCCGACGAGGAACACCACGGGAAATTCCAAGCCTTTGGCTGCGTGGAGCGTCATGAGAGTGACGCCCTCCTGCTCTTCATCAAGAAGGTCGACATCCGTCGCCAGCGTGACCTCTTCGATGAATCCCGCGAGGCCCCTGTGTTCGCTGTCCCTGGAGTCGAACTCGCGCGTCACCGAGAGAAGCTCCTTGATATTCTCCGCCCTTGTGTCAGCTTCGACTGTGCGTTCTTCCCGGAGCGCCTCGAGGTACCCTGAGCCGTCGATGACCCTCCTCGCGATCTCCGAGACTGGCAGCCTGTCCGCGACCTCCGCAAGGCCGCGGATGAGAGACGCGAATCCCGATAGGGCGGTCCTCGCCTTCGCGGCGACCCCGGATACCGCCCCGGCCGGGTCGTCCAGCGCGAAGACCAGCGGCACTCCCACTTCTTTGGCGTAGCCCACGTATTTCGCGAAGGTGGCTTCGCCCACCCCGCGCCTGGGCACGTTGACTACCCTTGACAAGCTTACGAGGTCATCGGGGTTCAAGACGAGCTTGAGGTAGGCAAGGATGTCCTTGATCTCCTTCCTCTCATAGAACTTAAGCCCCCCCACCACCCTGTAGGGCAGGCCCATCCCCAGAAACGTCTCCTCGAATACCCTGGACTGCGCGTTCGTCCGGTAGAGAATCACGAAATCCTTCGGGCGCCGTCCTTTGCGCAGGGTTTGTTCGATCTCGGACGCAACGAAAGAGGCTTCGTCCCGCTCGTCCCAGGCCTCGTAATAGACGGCCTCGCGCCCGCGGCCGTTGGCGGTCCAAAGGTTCTTCTCTTTGCGAGACCTGTTCCTCGAGATCACCTGGTTCGCTATGTCCAGTATCACCTGGGTGGATCTGTAGTTCTGCTCGAGCTTGATCACGGTGGCATCAGGGTAGTCGTGCTCGAATTCGAGGATGTTGCGAATGTCGGCCCCTCGCCAGCGATAGATGGATTGATCCGGATCGCCGCACACGCAGATGTTGCGGTGTTCGGCGGCAAGCAAGTTCACCAGCTCGTACTGGGCATGGTTCGTGTCCTGGTACTCATCTACGAGAATGTACTTGAGCTGCTTCTGATACCACTCGAGAACGGCCGGATGCTCCCTGAACAACCTCACAGTCTCGACCAGCAGGTCGTCGAAGTCGAGGCCGGAACTCCCTCGCAAAACGCTCTGGTACACGTGATAGACGCGCGCCACCGTCTCCTCCCAGAACCCGTGCGCCCGCTTCTCATATTCTTCCGGGCCGATGAGCTCGTTCTTCGCGGCGCTCACCGCGGCAAGCACGCTCTCCGGCTGGAACCTCGTCTCGTCGATGCCGAGTTCACGGAAGGCGCGCTTCATAGCCGACTTCTGGTCAGCTTCGTCGAAGATCGTGAACCCCTTCGGAACGCCCAGCCGGTCGATGTCACGCCTGAGGACCTTCGCGCAGAACGCGTGGAAAGTGCTCACCCAGACGCTGCGGCTCCACGGCCCCACAAGGCGCGCGACCCGGTCGCGCATCTCGTTGGCGGCCTTGTTGGTGAACGTCACTGCGAGGATATTGTCGGGGAAGACCGCCCGCTCGCCGATGAGGTAAGCGATGCGGTGGGTGAGCACGCGGGTCTTGCCTGACCCGGCGCCCGCCAATATGAGCAGCGGCCCTTCAGTGTGGCAGGCCGCTTGCCGCTGAACGGGGTTGAGATCCTCGAGAATTCCGCAGGTTGCTTCCATCGACTGCCCTCCTGCAAGCATTGTAGCGCAACCTGGGGGGCGAGACAAGCCGCTTGGGAGGGCCGAGGCTTTTCGAGGCTGCTTCGGGCTGCAC
>JBLNDA010000121.1:0-5773 GCA_050261175.1 Clostridia bacterium | reverse complement strand
CATTTCGGTCGCGGACGCGGACTGCAGCGCCAGCTCCGCCGAAGCCTCCACGCTCCGGTCGGTGGCCTCCCCCAGCGGGGCGCGGGGCGCGCGGGGGACGCGGGTCGCGCTCCCGGCGCCGCGGCGCGTGCCCCCGGAATAGGTTCCCGGCAATGCGAAGAGAAGGGCCTGACCCGAGAGCTCGCGCCTCTCCTCGGCGCTGAATATCGTGAGCTTGCCATACTCCCCGTCATACCCGGGTCGGTACGAGACTTCTCCGTGCCTCACCCTGCGGACGGCCTCAGCGACCACTGGTCCCGCGAGCGCGGCGATGCCCTCGAGAGGTGCCTCACGGAGGAGCGGGATCTCCGCGCCGAGCGCGTGGACGAGCTTGTCCTCGAGCTCGCGTGCGCGCCGGCTGGCGGGGCCCACGCCGAGCGCCTCCGCTACGATCTCACCTAGTGACACGAGTGACCTATACGGGTTCGCGCCCGGCGGCCGGAAGCCCTCGGGCCTGTCTGCGAGGTCCGCCACGCGGTGCAGCACTCCGATGGTGAGCGGCCGGCCGCATACCGGGCACAGGCCCCCGGCGGCCTGGGTCTCCCTCGGGTGCCAGCACACGCCGCATGCCCTGTGGCCGTCATAGTGGTACTTGCCTTCCTCCGGATAGAACTCGATCGTCCCGCCGACGCGGGCTCCTTCGCTCCCGCGTAGCGCGTCCACCATCCCCTGGTAGGAGAGGGGCGCATCGAACTCGATCGCCTCGCGACCTAGCTTGTCCGGGGAATGGGCGTCGGAGTTCGAGACGAGCGTGAGGCGGTCGAGGGCGGAGAGCCGCCAGTTCATTGGCGGGTCCGATGACAAACCCGTCTCGTACGCGACGATCTGGGTCGCGAGATCCCCGAAGCACTCCTCGAGCGCGTCGAATCCGGAGTTCGCACCGAAGAGCGAGAAGTGCGGCGTCCAGATGTGAGCGGGGATGAGCAAGGCTCGCGGCTCGACATCGAGGATGAGCGCGAGGAGGGTGTGGCTGTCCAGGCCGATTATCGGCCTGCCGTCGGCCTCGAGGTTTGCGCCGCGCGCCTCGAGGGCGGCGCTGACCCGGGCGGCCGCGTCGAGGTTCGGCAGGAGGACGACGTGGTGGATCTTGCGGGTGCGGCCGCCTTGCTTGTAGATGCAGCTGATCTCGCCGGTCACCACGAAGCGGACTCCGGCCGCCATGTCAGGCGCCGAGGCCGCCTCCTCGCAGCCGTCTGCGCGCGAGCCGTCAGCGCTCGCCTGCGCGTCCGCGCCGTCATGCTCACGCAGGCGATAGATGCCATCCTCCTCAGCTGCGATGAGCTCGGCCCCGAGCTCCGAGCGCCACCCGGCATGGGTGAAGTCCCCCGTGCCCAAGACGGTCAGTCCCTTGCGCGCCGCCGCGGCCGCCAGGGGCCGAGGCCGGCAGTGGTCGCTCGTCGCGCGTGAAAAGTGTGAGTGGACGTGAAGGTCTGCGAAGTATCGCACGTGCATCATCCTTGCGTTCAGTGTCGATTTATGAGTTGTGAGTGAGTACGACTTGTGAGGAAGTATTACGCCATGCGGTCGGGAGTATCCTCTAGCCGCGGCAATCCCCGCTGCGGGGCTCGCTGCGGGGCTACAGCTGACCCGGTCGGAGCCCCTTGATCCCAAGAGACAATTGTGGCATAATATGGTCGAACATATGTTTGCATCAAGAGCATCATGAGAGGGAAGCCCGATATGGACGTGCTCGACAGGGTCCGCATCCTCGCGGCGGCCGCTCGGTACGATGCGTCCTGCGCCTCGAGCGGGAGCGTTCGGAGGAACGACGGCCGGAGCTTGGGCAATTCGGCCACAGCGTCGATGGGCATCTGCCACACCTGGGCAGCGGACGGGCGATGCGTGTCGCTGCTCAAGATCCTCTTCTCCAACTACTGCGTGAACGACTGCGCATACTGCGTCAACCGCAGGAGCAACGACGTCCCCCGGGCGTCGTTCAGGGTGCAGGAGCTCGTCGACCTTACCGTGAGCTTCTACCGGAGGAACTACATCGAGGGATTGTTCTTGAGCTCCGGCGTGTTCGGCAGCCCGGACGAGACCATGGAAGTCCTGCTCCTAGTGGCGCGCAAGCTCCGGCTGGACGAGCACTTCCATGGGTACATCCACATGAAGGTCATCCCCGGCGCGAGCCCCGAACTCATCCGGAGGGCGGGATTGTTCGCCGATCGACTGAGCGTCAACATCGAGCTCCCATCGGAGAAGTCTCTGGTCGCGCTCGCGCCGGACAAGACGAGACAGGCGATCCTCGGTCCGATGGCCCTCATCGGCTCGGAGATCCGCGCGCGCGAGGACGAGGCCCGACGGTCCCGGCGCGTCCCGCTCTTCGTGCCGGCGGGTCAGAGCACCCAGCTCATCGTGGGCGCGACGCCCGATACAGACTTCCAGATCGTCCGCCTGGCGGAGCAGCTATACAGGAAGATCAACCTGAGGCGGGTGTACTACTCCGCCTACGTCCCGGTGAACGGCAGTCGGCTACTGCCTGCGCTCGCCACGCCGCCGTTTCGCAGGGAACACCGGCTGTACCAGGCGGACTGGCTCATCCGACTGTACGGCTTCCGGGCCGACGAGGTGGTGGACGCATCCCAGCCGTTCCTTGATCTGGACCTGGACCCCAAGACGAGCTGGGCGCTTCGCAACCTGGACCGCTTCCCCGTGGAGGTGAACCGGGCGGACTTCGCGTCCCTCCTGCGGGTCCCGGGCATTGGTCGCACCTCCGCCGAGCGGATCGTCGCGGCCCGACGCCACGGCGCGCTGCGACCCGACGACCTGCCGCGCCTCGGCGTGGTCATGAAGCGGGCCCGGTACTTCGTGACATGTCAGGGAAGGGCGTTCGAGAGGCTCGACAGGCTCGAGAGCGCGTCCGCCATCCGCGGGCGCCTCATCGGGGACAAGCGGCTATGCCTTCCCCCGGGCGAGCAGCCCCGGCAGCTCAGCCTATTCGACGGACTGCCGGGCGCCTCGC
This sequence comes from Clostridia bacterium, assembly GCA_050261175.1. Classification (GTDB taxonomy): domain Bacteria; phylum Bacillota; class SHA-98; order UBA4971; family UBA4971; genus UBA6256. The sequence continues at coordinate 2,772 of JBLNDA010000121.1, read as the reverse complement.
CACAAGCGTCGCCAGACGCCGGATCTCAGGATTGGGGCATTGATTGGGGCATTCAGGGATGGTGTACTAGATGATGTACTACACGTACGACGGGAGTCCCCTGGGCCTGATCTGTGCGGTCGCGGCGGCGCTGAGCGTAACGTCGCCACGCGAGAACCCGGCGCGCGAGGACCTGGCACGCAAGGGCCTGGCACGCGAGGACCTGGCACGCAAGGACCTGGCGCGCGAGGACCTGGCACGCAAGGACGGGCAGGGAGATGCGTCCGGAGACGCGTCCGTGGTCCCCGAGGCTCGCTGCCAGCCCGGTCTGTTCGACGAGACCTATCGCGTCGAGCCGAACGCGGTCCTTGCCGAGGACTTCCTGCGCACGCTCGCGCAGTGCCTGCCGGCTCGCGTTTTCCAGGACCTCTTCTACTGCTTCTTCACGGGCGAGCCCGGCACAGAGGCGACAGTCCTCGCGTACGTCCGCATGCTGCTCGCCACTGATGGACGCGCCGTGGACGACTGGGCCAACGAGATCGTGCGGCGGGCCCGTGGGCTCAGTAAGCGGATCCGTTACGAGATCCAGCGCTTCCACGGCATCGTCCGCTTCCGGCGGCTCGACGACGGCACGTACTACGCCCAGGTCGAGCCGGATCACGCCATCCTGCCACTCCTCGCTCCGCACTTCGCGGCGCGTTTCGCCGACCAAGCCTGGTTCATACATGATCTCCGACGCAACACCGGCATATACCACGAACGCGGGGCCGGCGAGGAATGGATCGTCCTCCCAGAGGTGGAGTGGACGCTGGAGACGCGGCAGGCGGGGGGACGTTGGGAAGCGCTGACGGACGCCTGTTCGCGGGATTCGCGGGATTCGCGGGGTCCCCGGGGGGTCGACGTAGAAGATGGTGTGTTCCAGGACCTGTGGCTGACGTACTTCCGCGAGATCGCCATTCCGGAGCGAACGAACCCTCGGCTCCAGCGACAGCACGTGCCCCAGCGATACTGGCGCAACATGGTTGAGCTTGCGGAGGCGAGCGAGGCGCCGGCTTCTCGCCGGTCGTCCACAGCCGTCCACGCTCCGAGCCGTCTGCCGGAGAGGCCCGGGCGGGAGGGGGACGGAAATAGGGGCGTCGTGAGGCGAGAGGCAACGACGATTGGTTAGTCGGCATTCGGGCGGTTACTCCGAAGCGAGCTCGTGCTCTACGATCTCCTTGATCTTGCGCTCGAGTTCCTCGAGGTCGAGCCCGGCCTAGTCCTTGATGCTCTTTCGGAGCATCGGGCCGATTTGCTGGATGTCGTCCAGGAGGTCCTGGAGAAGCTCGAGGGCGGCCGTTGCCTCCGGCACCTCGCGCCGGAAGCCCCCGGGCACCGCCACAGCTCGTCGCGGGCCTGTTGGTCGCGGCAGGCTCCCTCGGACGAACCGGAGGTTGTCTGCGATGACGAAGGCATCGACTCAGCAATTCTCGGGCAGGTGAGGGACTCTTTACCCGCTGGCGAGTCGTGCACTTCATCGTTGCCATACGAAAGTCACTACTTTACCTCGTCCTCTGCGGCACTTCTGGCGAACGAATAGAGTAGGGTGTGTCTCGCCTCCACATGCGGCGAGACCAGTAGGGTGGTCCGTCCTCAGGAGCTAAGAGTCAGCTGTGGCAGGCCGGCCGCTCCTTACACGCCCTATACGCTTTGGCACCCTTCGCAGTAGTAGATGCTCCCGCCCAGGAACGCTTCCTTCTTGATGAGCGTGCCGCATGCCGGACAGGGGCTTCCCACAGTGTTTCTGCTGAGTACGGTCTCGTACCCGCCTAGGTTGCCAAAGAGGTCGCGCTCCGTGTCCCTACCGCCTTGGTCTACCATTTTCCTGAGCACCGACTTCATCGAGTCGAACAAGGTACGTAGTTCCTCTTCAGACAGAGTCGAGACCTTTCGCTTTGGGTGAATCCTGGCAGTCCACAGGATGTCCTGCAAGACGCCATTGCCAAGCCCCGGTATGCGCTGTTCGGTCGCGAGAAAGGCCTTCGCGGACAGGGACTCGAGCTCCTTACCCTCCAGCAGCGACTTGAAATGCGCGTAGTCGAACTCACCGGTGAGAGGTGACGGTTTGCGCTTGGCGCCGAGATAGTACTGGTTGTCGAACTCCCCATCGGGAAACACCCAGACAGCTCCGTACATCTGCACGGAGCCCACGAGCGAAGAGCCGTCGTCCAACTCGAGCAGGAGTTGGTGCTTTGCCGGGAGTTTGTCGTCCTGGCGGTAGTAGCGCGGACTGGTGCCCTCTGCCAAGACTATGCGCATGGGACCTGCAGATATCTCGACCATAGACCCGAAGCCGACTGCGCCCTCGATGGTGCGGCCTCTCAGCGCGCTGTCGTATGCCGCCGGATCACCGTGGAACCACGCAAACCTGTGTGGCGAGTGGTTTGCGATAGCTCTCTCGATTCGCCTGCCGCTTAGTGTCTCCGTCACTTGCCGGGCGATCACGATCGCTTCAGGTATCTCGAGCATTGTCAGTCTCCTCCTGTCCTACTAGTCCTACTCGCCGGATTGGTTGGCGTACCCGAGCCTTGAGCCTCCGCAGAGCCGAGCGTTTTGGGTTACCGAGACAGGTCCCGTGGTTTCCGCAGCGCACAGGATCCTTCACGAGCGGCTTGGGCCTGGAGTCTGGTGCATCTGGTCGGCATCAGCAATGCGTCGGAGATGGTAGCAGCGGTCGCCTGCAGCATCTCGCAAGCCGTCTCAAACAGACGTTCGGCGAGTACCTCCGATTTCCTGCAGGTGGCGCAGCCTGAG
>JBLNDA010000120.1:0-29914 GCA_050261175.1 Clostridia bacterium | reverse complement strand
CACGAGAACTCGTAACCCAGCACAACCTCGACGCTACGCTCGCGCGCGTACGAGTGTATGTCCACACTGATCCCCTTGACGTCCACACACAAAGGCGGCTGCACATCGTGATCCGTGATGGCTACGACTTTCACCCCAGCGCTCACCGCGTTGTCTATGAGGTCAGCCGGTGTGTCGTTCCCGTCGGACCTAGTCGTGTGGCAGTGCAGGTCGCACTCGTGTCTCTTCATACGTGTCACCCCGTGCTTTCTGGCATTCGTCCACCGTCTCGCGCTGTCTCGCGTCCAGCCGCAGTCCGTCGCCGGCAGTCTTCGGTCCGCCCGGTCACCTTATCGTTCCCCGCGCGTTTTGGCTTCGCCACGCGTTGCAGCACCGAACCACCGATTGCCGCGGACAACCATCTCTCTGCTGACACGCCACACACCGTGTCTTGTGGATAAACAGCCAGCCCCGCATACCGGTATGAACGACCGTTGAAACGCGGCACAAAAGCCACCGCGCCGCGGGAAGGGGGACCCGTCGCAGACAGTATCCTGTAAGGGGGCATCTTGAAGGGAGCGCCGCCTACAGGCGGGTACCCTTATAGGGCCCCCGCATCCTTACGATACATCTGGTCTATTCTGTTGATCTTCTCGACTTTGGGCCCGGATCTGCCGCCTTGGAACTCCGACTCCAGCCACGCGTCCACGAGCTTCTTCGCGAGCTCGGGCCCCACCACCAAGGCGCCGAGGGTCATGATCTGCGCGTTGTTGCTCTTCCGGGCCCGCTCCGCGGAATACACGTCGTGACACTGGGCCGCCCTCACACCGGGAACCTTGTTGGCCACTATGGCCATGCCGATCCCCGTGCCGCATATCAGGATCCCCCTGTCTAGTTCCCCGCTCGCTATCCTCTTCGCCACCGCGTGGGCGACATCCGGATAATCAACGGGATTCGTGTCGTAAGTGCCCGCGTCCACTACCTCTATCCCTTTGTCGCGCAGGTGGGACTTTATGGTCTCCTTCAGCCCGAAACCGAGATGGTCAGCTCCGATAATCACCTTCATAGTCATTTCTCCTTGTCATTTCTCGTTTATCAAAAACCGGCTCACAGCGCTCGCTATCCCTTCACTGTCCAGCGATAGCGCCTTTCTCAACGCCTTCTCCGAACCCGGCCTGCAGAACCCGTTCACAACGCCCAGTCTGCGGAGATGCGCACCTATACCGCGTTCGCATAGGAATTCCGCCACGGCGCTCCCGAGCCCGCCAACTATACTGTGTTCTTCCACCGTCACCACTTTGGGTATCCGGGCAGCCAGCTCACCAAGGAGACCCTCGTCCAAAGGCCTGACTGTGGACATCTTCACCACCGAAGGGCTCCAGCCTTGCTCCCTGAGGAGGCGCGCCGCTTCCAGGCTATGGTACACCGCGGCACCGCACGCCACGATCAGCACGTCCTCGCCCTCGACCAGGACTTCCCCCTGTCCTATCACGAAAGGTCTGTCCGCAACGGGCAGAGCCGGCTCCCCTTGCCTGCCACGCAAGCGAATGTAAACCGGTCCGCGGTGCTCGAACATGGCGCGGGTGGCATGGAACGCCTCATTGCCGTCGGCGGGATCCATTATCACGATGTTGGGCAGGGCCCTTATGGCAGCCATGTCTTCCAGGGCCAAGTGAGTGTAGCCGGACCAACCGGCTGAGAAGCCCGTGTCGGTGCCGACGATTTTCACGTCCAGCTTCTCAGCGGCGATGTCCACCCTGATCTGCTCCAAAGCCCTGAAGGCCAGGAAATTGGCGTAAGCCGTTATCACCGGTGTCTTCCCGGTCAGGGCCAGGCCGGCGGCCATACCTACCATGGTCTGCTCGGCGATGCCTACGTTGAAGCTTCGATTGGGGAACTCCTTGACGAAGCCACCGAACCGGGACTCGGAGTCCGCGCTTACCACAACTATGCCGGTGTTGAATCGCCCCGCTTCAATCAGTGCCGCTATGAAGGCGCTCCGCGTCGACGCATACTCAGCAGCCATTCTAGAGCACCTCCAATCGCAATTCGGGTTCCAGCTCGTTGTACTGTTCCGGCGAGAGCGCCTTGTAGTGCCACTCCACCTTGTTCTCCGCTATCTTCAGCCCCTTGCCTTTGATCGTGTTGGCGACGAGCGCCGTGGGTCTGCCTTGCTCCGGGCGGACGCTCTCGATCGCCTCCAACAGCGCCGGGACGTCATGTCCGTCCACTGTTTTCACGTCCCAACCGAACGCTTCCCATTTCCGCGCTAGAGGCTCAAGACGGCTGATTTCCTCGGTGAAGCCCCCCAACTGCAGCCTGTTCCTGTCCACGATCACGATGAGATTGCCTGCCTCGTAGCGGGAGGCAGCCATGGCCGCCTCCCAATTGCTACCTTCTTCGAGCTCCCCATCACCCACAAGCACGAAGACGCGGTACGCGAGCCCGTCCAGACGACCGCCGAGCGCCATGCCCAGGCCCAGCGCGATCCCGTGGCCCAGTGAACCCGTGTTCGCTTCCACGCCGGGTAGACACCTCTCTGGATGGCCCGCGAGCATAGTGCCGTACTCGGAGCAGAACCCCGACAGTAGTCGCCTGTCGAAATAGCCCGTCTCGCACAACACGGAGTAAAGCGCCAGGCACCCGTGGCCTTTGCTGAGGATGAACCTGTCCCTCTGAGGCCACTCGGGGTTCTTGGGATCGTGCCTCATGACCCCCCCGTACAGAACGGCTATGATGTCGGCAGCGGATAGTGCCGGGGCCAGGTGTCCGCAACCCGCCTTCGTACTCATCCATATGGCGTCGCGCCTTATCTTTTGGGCGAGCGCCTCGATTGCGCGGACTTTCGAACTGTCATTAGAGCCCACAGTGTTTCTAGCTCCTTACGTCTCATGATGTATCAGCACGGAACGCGCGGGGAAACGCTTGTCAGCAACCGGCTTAAGTTCCGGCGGGTCCGCCCGCCCGCCCGCTCCGCGTCTCGCGTGCGCGTGCGCGTGCGCCTGTGCGTACGCGTGAGCGTGCGCGTGAGCGCCTCGAGTGGGAAAGACACCTATCCTTCCAGCACTTTCTTGACATAGGACGCCAGATCATCCATGGCGCCGGAGAACTGACGGTAAGTGGTGACGAAAGGCTCGATAGTCTCGAACTCCTCCTCGCGTATGCCGTCCTCGGAATACGCCTGGGCGAAATAAGGAGCTTGCAGGAGTTGCTCCATCACGGTTTGAGGGATTTCGTTCTTGCTCAACTCGGTCTCGATCGGACGGTCGGAGTACAGTAGCATGAATGACTGGATGAGCTCCGGATTCATGGTGTAGACCACATCCCGACCGACGACCCCTTCTATGTGCCATATCCGCTGCTGCCCATCGACTGTCGGTCCGACTCTGCTCGAAGCTATGAGGAGTTTGCACGGGTAATTCCCTTCTGCCAGCAGCTGGCAAGCCTTCCGGGCCACCGCGATTCCCGACCACCTCTTCAGCTCATCGGTGAGCTGTATACCTTTCTGGGCCGCTTGCTCCCGGAAGATGGCGGCGTCTTCGAACCTGCCAATCATGAGAGTGATCACCGCGCGCCACTTGTCGTAGCAGATACCCAGCTTTTCGCCGAGCTGTTTCCCTTCCTTTACGGCACGCGCGACCGCCATTATCTGTGGAAGGGTAAACGAGAGCGTGGCGTTGATCGGAACGCCCAGAGTGGTAAGGATGCGCATGGCCGCAACGCCCGCGCGAGAAGCCGGAACCTTTATCATGACGTTGGGCGCCAGTTTCCACAGCTCGAGACCCTGACGAACCATTTCCGCAGTGTCTTTGCACAGCGCGGGATCGACTTGGGCGCACACGAAACCGAACCGGTAACCGGAACCCTCGAAGAGCGGAAGGTACCGCCGCGCTCCTTTCTGAGACGCCGCTTTGTAGGCCTCCCACGCGACCTCTCGATAACCCAGAGAAGGATGGTTCCGGCGGGCATCCTTTATAATCGATATTCCTTCGTCTTTCACGTATTCGAACGCCGCTTTGGTCAGCGGCGGGTTCGTGGTCACTCCCCTGAAGACCCAGTCGTTCGGGTTCGCTCCCTCGTTCCACATCGCTTTCAGCTGTTCAGCAAGCTGCTCTCTCTGGTCTTCCGGCACCGCCGCGAGAAACTTCGCGCACCAGGCTTCGTATATCAACGGATTCGAGTCCCACCACAACTCCATCCCCTTGCCAGTTCGGGCAAGCCGCTCCATAGCGCTCTGTTTCCTACTGCCAGCCAACGGAATCTCCTCCTCAGATCACTTTTTGGTTTTAGTTTGTATGACCGCAACACCCCGGCGAAGTCACCAGGACCGGTGCCTGGGTTCGGTTGCCCGCATGAATGCTTCCGATGCATGTTGTTATAACATCATACAAGCCTAGTACCATGTATTCGCCGCCGGATTCTGTTATCCTTCTTCGCAAAGGGAAAAAAGAGGCCGAGATGGCGGCAAGACGTCCTCCGGCGGGGCAAGACCCCGGCCTTCCTGGGCCTTCCCCATCCCTCCCGGGCCTTCAAAAGAAAAGAACCCGAAGCGGTGCGGAACGAGAAGCACGCATCGGGTTCTGCGCACGAAACGGAACGAAAGAGGCCCCACCCCTCACGCTCATTCCTCAAGCTATTTGTAGTGCTTGACGTGATAATCCACGACGCTGCCGTCCGCGGCCGAAACCGTTCCGGTAATCCTGAGGATCGGCGTGCCCACCGGTATCTCGAGCAGCCGGGCTTCGTACTCCCCCGCCTCAATCATTTCGAAGTCACGGCTCGCTTTCTTGATGCACAGCCCGTATTTCGCCTCCAGCACTCCGTACAGGGATCCGACAGCAACGTCCTGTCGGGAGAGGGTCGGGCACAGGCGACACGGGATATACGATAGGTTGAGCGCCACGACCTTGTCATCGGCAAAACGACGACGTTCAACACGAAACACCTTTTCCCCCGGGGACAGAATGAGGCGGCGAGCGAGGTCCTCAGTCGCGGGGACAACGGAGAAATCCAGGATCTCCGTTCCTGGGTGAAAGCCCTTTTCGATCAGGTCTTCCGTCAAGCTCGTGAGCATCGTCACGCTGGACGAGTGCCTCGGCGGCGCGATGAAGGCGCCCAGACCTTTTTGTCGAATGACCAAGCCGTCGCGCACGAGCTCGTCCACGGCACGGCGCACCGTGATTCTACTCACGTTGAACTGCTCGACTAGTTCCGCCTCCGAAGGTAAACGCTCCCTGGGTAGCCATTTATGCGAGGTGATGTTGTCCCGCATGGCATTGTACACCTGAACGTAAAGCGGAATGTTGCTTAGCCTGTCAATCATCCCCATACCCCTACACTCTCAAGGCTGTTTAAGACCCCGTGATAGTAATGGTATGCTATACGTCTGTACAAGACCGTGGGTATGGTTATCATGATATCATATAATCCCCACAGTCTCCTTTTGTTCGTTCTAGAGAACTGGCGATTCTCCTGCTCACTCTAGGGAAATTCGTCAAGAGATGTCGCGTGCCGTCGCGACCCACAGACGCCCTCGTGGAACGCGCACCGGCACGCCGGCATGAATGGGAGATGAGGAACGGCAGGACTCCGTGTCAGCAACGCTGGAGCACCAGGGCTCCTGTGCATCGCGCCGAGGGTGTCGCGTCGAGGGACCAGATGGGAAACGCGGCTCAAAGGCCGCGGCCGGCCGGGTAACCCCGTCCGGCCGCTCGCGCCTTTTGGATGACGCCGCTCCCCCGCGCCCTCGTCTGTGCACATACATACGAGCACCAGCCGCTGAACGCACTTCAAGCGTTCAGTCCGGGGTCGGGTTCCGGCTACTGCCCGGAGAATGCCGGCGCCCTCCGAAGCGCCTGCCCGTGCGCCCTTTGCGCGCCCGCCTGCGCGCCTTCGCACTGGCCATCCCCAGGCAGTAGCCTCTGCCCCGCTGCCAGCCGCTGCCCCAGCTTTCGGACGCAAGCTGATTATAGCAGCTCGCAATGAAGCCCTTCTAAACCCGGCTAAAACCCGCCTAACCTCCAACTCACGAGCTGCTCAACTCCTGATAACATCCGAGGAACTCGCCGAGTATCCGCCCCTGAACACGTGTCCCAAGCACGAGTATCCACGCTCGTCCGCTCATCCAAGAGGAAATGCCGTCTACGAGGAGAATATGACCCTGAAACCACAACCTGGTAGGGAGCGCTCATGGCCGGCGAGACAATCTTGGTAGTCGACGACGAAGCCGTGGTGAGGAAGGTGGTCGAGCATCACCTGGCACGGGAGGGCTTTCGCGTTGTCGTCGGGAAGGACGGCAGCAGCGTCTTTGAGCTCGTCCGCTTCCACAACCCGGACCTCATCATCCTGGACATACTCCTGCCCGACCTCGACGGCTTCGAAATATGCCGCGAAATACGCAAGAGGAGCGACATCCCGATCATATTCCTGACTTCCAAGGGAGACTCTTCAGATGTGATACTGGGCCTAGGTGTCGGCGGCGACGACTACGTAGTCAAGCCTTTCAACCCGAAGGAGCTCATTGCCCGGGTGAGGGCACACTTGCGCCGGAGTCGCCAGCGAAACGCCGCCTGTGAGGTCTCGGGGCAGAGGGACGGGCAGAGAGAAACGATCTCTTATCCCGGTCTGGAAATAGATCTGTCCGGCCGCACGGTTCTGGCAGGCGGCTCGCCGGTCGAGCTGACCAACAAAGAATTCGAGCTCCTCGTCCTGTTGGCGCAAAACCCGAACCGGGTGTTTTCATATCATCAGCTGTTGGAATCGGTCTGGCAGTTCAAGTATGATGTCGACTACCGGACGGTCATGGTTCATGTGAACAGGCTCCGCAAGAAGATTGAGCCGGACCCTTCCAAGCCTCGTTACATCGTCACTGTCAGGGGAATAGGATACAAGTTCCACGACCGCTGAACCGGGGAGAGGCCAAATCCCGGGGAAAGGGCGAGGAGGGGGCGTCAGGAGGAGAGCTGCCGCCGGGCGTCCTCGAGAAACGCCGACATCCTCTCGTGAAGTCGCTTGTAATTCACGTCAATCGCTCGGACCAGCCCCTCCATGGTGTCCGGGCGGGGCGCGGAGCTGTGCTCCTGCTCCTGGCTTGAGTCCGGACCGCAGGCGCGCGACGCGCACGCCTGGCAGGCGGCGGCAGCGGCGCGTTCCAACCGTTGGCACAGGGCGGCGAATTTGGCGAGCCCCAGCAAGTAGGCGCTGGATTTCATCCCGTGGGCCTGCAATCGCAAAGTCGCGGCGTCCTTCCGCTCGAGGGACTCCCAGAGTGAAGCGAGTCTCGCGGGCATGTCTCGCAAGAAGGTCTCTATCAGGTCTATAAGGAAACCCCCGTCCCCTCCTATCATCTCCCTGAACTCGCGGCCCCTCGCGGCATCAACAAACGTCGCGGCGAAGGACTCGACCACCCTACCTCCGTTCGCGCCAGCCCGCGGCGCGCCCGTTACGGCACCCCCGCCCGCGCCCGTGCCCGCGCCCGCGCTGGGCAGCCATCGCGCCAGCACCTCTTTCAGGTCCCGCATCCTGATGGGCTTGCTCAGGAGACCGTCCATCCCGGCGCCAAGACACCTCTCCTCTTCTCCCGACGTGACTCCGGCCGTCGTGCCGATTATGGGGGTTCTCCTCCCTCTGACGCCCTCGGCGGCCTCCAACTCGCGGATGGCCATGGCCGCTTCGTACCCGTCCATCACGGGCATTTGACAGTCCATGAGAACAAGCGCATAACGAGCGCGGGAATAGGCCTCAACCGCTTCCTTGCCGTTGCACGCGACTTCGGCGGAAAGGCCCATCTTTCCCAGCTGGGACACGATCAGCCGCTGGTTGATGACGTTGTCCTCCACCACAAGGACGGTACCGGATCTGTCTCTCTCCTGCAGTCGCGCCTCCAGCCGCGTCGAAGCAAGGCCGGCGAGGGCTTCCGCCTGGGGGGGCCCGGCTTCCGCGCGACCTCGCTGGAAGGGAACGGTGAACCAGAAAGTGGACCCTCTCCCCACGGCGCTTTCAAAGCCTATCCGCCCGCACATGAGATCCACAAGACGCTTGCAGATGGCAAGGCCCAGGCCGGTGCCGCCGGGGCCGTGCTTGCGGGACGTCGCGGAGTCGACCTGATAGAAGGGCTGGAACAAGGACTCATGAGCCTGTCGGGGTATGCCTATTCCGGTATCCCGCACCTCGAAGCGGACGGTCACGCGGTCAGGTTCCTCGCTTTCCACGAAAACCCTGAGCGTCACCTCGCCTTCCTCGGTGAACTTGACGGCGTTGTTCATCAAGTTCAAGAGCACCTGGCTCACACGCATGGGGTCACCGCGGAGCGAAGCGGGAATCTCGGGCGCGAGGTAGCAGCGCAGAGCTATCCCTTTACTGCGCGCCTTGGGTGTTACGGCCGCCAGCACGTTCTTCCCCACCGTCGGGAGGTGGAAGTCCACCGATTGCAGCTGGAACTTGCCCTCTTCGATCTTGCTGAAGTCGAGGACGTCGTTGATGACCGTCGACAACAGCTCCGAGGCCTCCATGATGGTCGACGCGTATTCCCGCTGTTCCGGATCGAGCGAGGTTTGCAGGAGGAGCTCGGTCGTGCCGATAACGCCATACATGGGAGTTCGTATCTCGTGACTCATGACCGCCAAGAAGTCGCTCTTCGCGCGATTGGCGGCGTCGGCGGCATCCCTAGCCTTTACGAGCTGCTCGTTGGTGTCCTGCAGCTGCCTGGTTCTCTCGGCCACCGTCTGTTCCAGCGTCTGGTTCCACTCCGACAGCCGGTCGTGGGATTCCTCCAGGTCCGCGTACAAGCGGGCGTTTTCGATGGAGATCGCCATCTGAGAGGACAGCAGCCTCAAGACTTCTACGCGCTCGGGGGTGAAGGCGCCCGTGGACATGCTGTTCTCTAGGTAAAGGACGCCAACGGTCTTCCCCTTGCCGATAATGGGGAGGCAGAGAACCGAAGGCGAAGCCCTGCTGGCTATGAAGTAGTCGCTTGCAAACGGCTCCGACTTGGCGGCGTTGTCGAGCACCACGGTCTCCCCGGTCCTGGCCGCGTAATCGATCACCGATCGCGGCAGGAAGTCGCATTCTTCCAGGGGTATCGACTGAAGGACCTCGGTGTTTCTCCGGCGGAAGCCCTCCTCATCGTGGGAGCCCGCACTCACATGCGAGCCCGCACTCACGTGTGAGCCCGCACGCGCATCCGAGCTGGCACGCGCATCCGAGCTGGCACGCGCACGGGAGCCGGCACGCGCGTGAGGGCCGTCCTCCTCCGCCCGGGAACCGCTGTACTCGTGAGGACCGACTTCCACGTGAGCTTCCACGTACAAGCGTCCGTCTTTCGGGAGAAGCAGGGCGCCCCGGCTCGCTCCGGCGTCTTGCACCACGGTCTCCATCATCTTCCTCAAGAGGTCCTCCAGGATGATCTCGCCCGACAGAAGCTGGGCCGCCTGGAAAATGGCTTCCATGTCAACCGCCTGCGACAGGTTGCGGCATGTCAGATGGGACGGCGCTCCTGACCCGGAGGCCGCGGCGACGCCGTCTTCCTTTTCCGCCAGCCAGGGGTGCCGGGATCGAAGCTGTTCCGTCTTGGCCCACGCTCCCCAGGTGCGGTACCCCTCGAACGCGTCTTTCGTGCATTTCTCGGCGGGCCCTACCAAGCCCCTGGAGAAGTAGAACCTGGCCGCGCACTCGCTGGCGATGGCGGCGTTATGGATGAAACCGTGGGTTCTCGCTGACCGGATGGCTTGGTCGTAGAGCAAGGCAGCCTTTTCGTTCCGCCGGCGTATTCTCGCCATCTCCGCCTCTATGAGCAGCCGCTTGTGTTCGAAGTTGGCCGGGCAGTGGCGTGACCACTGCGCCATCTGGCGGTGTTTTCTGAGCAGGATCGGCCAATACGCGGCCTTCTGCCTGATGGAGAACGTATGGTACATCGCGGCGATGGTCAAGCAATAGTAGAAAGCATGATCCGCAAGATAGACCTCGCCGAAGTACAGCCTGGTCAGGCGCTCGGCTTCCTTCAGGAGAGGCAGCGCCCGCTCGTAATCACCGTTGAGATAGTACACTTGGTTCTTGCAGAGGTAGTAATCGAAGAGCTCCTTTTCCCTGATTCGGTAGCCGGTGTCTCCCCGGATGAATCCCTCTTCATCGAAAGAATCATCGCTGAAGCTGCCCGGTGCTCGCGTCTGGCCTTGCAGCGCAAGGGCCATTTGGCGGTATATCGTAAGGAAGCAAGGGAAGTACGGGTCTTTCACCTTGGGCGCCAACAGGAGGCCGTTCCGTATTTCCTCCGCCAACTCCTGCAGGGGTACGCCCCTGAAGTGCTTCGAGACGAGGGAGAAGGTCATGGCATACCCGGCATAGGTGAAATCGCGGAGAGTGAGGCTGCTCTCCTTCGCCTTTTCCTGGTACGGTTCACCCTGTCGGGTGTGTTCCAGCCAGGGGAGGAAGAACGTCCCGTACAAGAAATCCACGATGTACCTCTCGGCCGGAGTTCCGTACCGTTCCGCCAGGCTCAGGGCTATCTTCCCCATGGGGACCCCCGTTCGAAAGTCTTTCAAACGGACGACGCTCACCATGGCCAGCGTCATGTAGCCCGAGGCGGAGCTAGAGGAGTGTCCGAAGCGCAAAGAGAGTTCGCAACTCTTCAGCGCGATGGCGAACAATAGGTCCCCGCTGTGATTGTAGGCGCAGGGCGAGATGGCGAGGAGCAGGTTGGAAGCCGCCTGGACTTCCGCGTCCCGCGCCGGCGGTAGAGCCGGTATGCGGTCGATTCCAGTCTTCCTTATCAACCTCTTGACCTTGAGCAACTCCCGGACGATGTAAAGCGCGGAAGGGTTGGCCGGCAAGCCGTGCCCCAGTTCTCTCAGCCCTTCCAGCCCCACTTCAATGGCCAGGCTGTCGAAGTCGTTCTTGGTAGCGAACAAGATGGCGACCAGACGCAGTTGTGTCCTGTCCAGCTTGTCCTTGGCTCGTCCCAAGAGTTCCCGGAAGAGCCTCTCCGCTTCGTCGTAGCGGCCGCACAGGTACTGGCATTCCAGGTGCTCGAGGTGAAGCTCGAAAGTCAACTGGTAGTCGGTCTCCCAGCACCCTTCGTCCAGCAGCCCCAGCCCCGTTTTCACGTACTTGAGGGCCGCGGCGAAGGCCGACGCCTGCTTGGCCCTTCTCCCCGCGAGGAGGTTCAGTTCCGCGCCCCTGATTCTCTCGGCCTTCTCGACGAGCAACTCTATCCCCAAGTTCAAGTGGCTGACCGCCTCAAAGAAGGCGGGCGCCGCCAGGCCGGGCTCCTGTCTTTCCTCTCTTCCCTCCAGGGGCTCCCCCGCCCCATCGAGCATCAAACGGCCCAGGCGATGGTGGATGGCCTTTCTTCCTTCCTCGGGCGTCAAGAGATAGGCGGCTTGGTGCACGCGGTCGTGGACGAAACCGTATACAGACCCCTCGAGCTTCTGGACGAGCCCTTCCGCAACGCAGTCGCCCAGCCGTTCTTCGACGACGCTCTCGGGTTGGCCGGACACGCGTGCAAGCAGCGGCACGTCGAAGGTGTTCCCGACGCAGGCGGCGAAGCGCAGCAGGTCCGTGCTCCCGCGCGGCAGGAGCGTGATCCTCTCCGCCAGGAATGTTGCGATGTCGCTCGCGATCTCCGTCTGCTCTATCTGGCGAAGGTCCCACCGCCAACTGCCAGCGCCGCTGGCGCTGCCGGCATCACAGCCATTACCGCCACTGCTCTTAGCGCTGCCGGCACCGCCCCAGGCACTGCCTCCGTCACCGCCGCCGCTGCTGCCGGCACTGCCGTCGCTGCCGCCGGCGCCACCACTGCCCGCACCGCCGCCGCTGGCGTTACCGCCTTCGCTGCTGCCAGCCTTACTGGCACCACTGCACCCATCGCCCACTCCACCGGCACCGCTGCCACTAGCGCTACTGCCGCCGGTGGGCTTGGGCACGATCAGCTCCTTCTTGTACATGGCTTGGAGCAATTCCCTCACGAAGAGCGGGTTGCCGCCGGCTTTCTGATGCAAGAACCTGGCCAGCGGCCTCGCCTCTTCCACGCTGCAGCAAAGGCTGGCCGCGGTCACCTGTTCCACGTCCCGGCAGTCGAGAGGGGACAGACTGATGGTGCTAAAGCGGACCGCCTCGCGTTCCAGCGCGCTGATGGTTTCCCTCAGGACGTTGGCCGAGAGCAGTTCCTCCTCCCGGTAGGTGCCTATCAAGAGGACGTGGCGGACATCGTGTTCCACGAGAAGCGATTCCAGCAGCTTCAAGGACCCAGCATCCGCCCAGTGCAGGTCGTCGAGGAAGACCACCAGGGGCGCGTGACGCGAAGCGAACAACTGAAGCAGCTGAGACAAGGCGTAGAAGAGCCGCTCTCGAGCCTCCATGCTCGAGCCGGTCCTCACCTCCGGCTGCTTGCCCACGAGCCGCTCCATATAGGGAATCATCGCGGTGACCAGGGAAACGTTCACTCCCAGCTTCGTGAGGATCCTCTCTCGCCAGGTGGACACTTCTTCCCTGTCTCGACTCTCGACCGACTGAAACAATTGTTCAAAAGCCCTTACCACCGGCCCGTAGGGCGCTTCTTTCTCCAGCGATTGAGACTTCCCGCTTACGAAGAGTCCGTGGGTCGTTCGAACGTGCGTCCCGAATTCCTGGACCAGCCTCGTCTTTCCGATCCCGGCCTGTCCCGCGACGAAAACGGCTTCCGCCGGGCCGCGTCCGACTCTCTCAAGCGCCTCGTTCAGAAGCTGGAGCTCCCGCTCTCTCCCGTAGAACCCGGTCGAAAGCTGGAATGGAAGGCTGGCGCCGCGCCGGTCGTATTGACCGATCTTGAACTGGGTGATGCTACCCCGCTCTTCCCATTCCTCGAGGCATCGCTGAAGATCCCTCCGGACGCCCTCGGCGCTCTGGTACCTCTTGTCCGGGTCCCTCGCCAAGCACTTCATGACGATGTCTGAGAGCGCCGCGGGGATTTGCGAGTCCACCTCATTCGGAGGTTTGATGTCCCCGGCCATGAGGTTGTGGAACCACTCCAGCCTGTTCTTGCCCTCGACGGGCAGCCGTCCAGTGAGTGCTTCGTAGAGGACCACGCCCAGCGAGAAGAGGTCCGTCCGCAGGTCCACGGGCTTGTTAAAGCGGCCGGTTTGCTCGGGCGCAAGGTAGGATACGGTGTTGGGATCGCCGTGAGAGCGTCCTGTGCGGGCGGGGTCCGCGAAACACACCTGAGCGTCTTCGACGCTCACGAGCAGGTTCTCTGGGTTCAGGTTGCCGAGGGTTATTTCTTCCTTGTGCACCCGGGAGAGTGCAGCGCACAAACGCACGGCGAGGCGTAAAAACATCTCCAGCGACATTTCCTGCCGCTGGAGATACCGCCGAAATGGCAGAGTGCGTGACACGTTCTCTGCGTCCACTCTCGCAGAACAATTCCCGTTGCCCGGGCGCGTGTCTTCGAAGCGCACTTTGCCGTCCAAGGTGTCAGACTCCCCACTTTGCGCAAGACAATCTACTTTCGCTCCGTCGCTCCGTCACTCCGTCGCCCCGTCGTTCCGCCGTTCTGTCGCTTCGCCGTTCCGTCGCTCTGTCTCTTCCTCGGTTCGCCACTCCATTGTCCGGCATTTCTTCAAGAGAGATTATACCCCCCTTAGGAACCATCTGTCCATTTGAGCGATGGGGCGGTGGCACGCGGCGGCACCGGGCCTGCACAGCGCCGGCGCCATGCGGGACATGAACCTGACGCGCCCGACCGCAGCCCGCCGGACCGACGCCCGCCGCCGGCGAGCGCGGCGAGCGGCGAGCGCAGAGCGGCCGGAGCTTCGTTCTACGCGCGCAAATGCCTGCTCACTCTCGGGAACGACCTGGTCCTGCTAGGAAAAGGCGGCGCGAACGGGGTACCGAGCCTGTCCGCCACAATCACCACGAGAACCACGGTGAGAATCGTGTGCCAGTACGACATCCGGTTGAAACCCACCAAGAGAGCGAACCATCCTATGAACACCCAATGGACGATGTATATCTTGGTCAGGTTCCTGCTCCAAATCCGAAGCCTCTCAAGAATGGTGGCGGGAAACACCCCTTGGAGGAAGTAGAGTGATGAGACCCACGTGAGCGTGAGAGAACCGATAAGGACGTTGCCCATGAGACCCTGATGGCGGTAGGCGTACGGTTCCGGGATCCCGAGGTAGCCGAGGACCCGGAAACCGACGAGCCACGCGGAGACGAGGAACACGGCACAGCCTCCCAGAAGGGAATACAGGTGGAACCGGGTCTTGTCCTCGCTTCGCCTGAGCAGGGTGCCGAACGCCACGCCGACCAAAGGATAGAAGGCCCAGGAGAGGAAGGGGAAACGTGACGTGTCGCCCGTGCCCCAGAACAAACCCAAGATCGCATCGGCCACGGGATGGCCGGTGCTCGCGCCGCGAACGAGGTAATTGAGCAGACCTGGGAGAACCGCTGTGACCAGGTAGGCTCCCCATGGGGCCTTGACCGCCCTCAGCCCTCCTATAAAGATGAGGCTGAGCCCGGCGAACTGCAAGATGTCCGCTTCAAGCAGGGTGAGGACGACGTTCCCCTTCGGGATGGTCTCCGCCGGCAGGAGGCCCGCCTTCAGGCCCAGCCACCAGGGGATGTATGCGCGCAGAGCGTTGAGGAGATACGCGGTCAGGAGCAACACTCCGCCCCGGCTGACCGCGTAAGGCGCGTCCTGATTACGAGAGTACGCCGCGCCCACACCCATTGCGAACATGAAGAGAGGAGCCACTGGGAAGGTGGTCATGAGTGTCATCACGCAGCCAAAGAACGACTTCTGGACCGCCGGCTGGGAGTACATTTCCTGGACGTGTGCGCAAATCATGAGCAGCACAGCGATGCCTTTGCCGATATCCAGCTCGATACGCCTTTCCGCTCGGGCCGGCGTTGGAAGGGGCATTGCGTGAATGCCCATCGCGATCCCTCCTTCCGGTGCGTGGCGCGCGGTTCGCTGTGCGCAGCGCGCGGGGCACGGTGTGTTGAGCGCTGTGCGCCGCACGCGGCGCCCGGCGCGCTGTACGCGGCGCGCGGTGCGCGGCGCGCGGCGAAGGGCGAACAGTGCGCGATGCACAGCGCACGCTGCACGGGGCGCGGTGCACAGGGCACGGTGTTCCGTGTTTGCCTCACGGGTTCAATGATAGCGACCCAGAGTCAAGCAGTCCTAAACAGGCCTAAACTCTCACTAACGGTTCTCTCAACTTAGTCTAGCGGGCGGTCTATCTAGCGGGCTGTCCGTCCTCAGGGTTCCCGGGTTCTCGGGTCCCTAGGACGCTTCATGGGAGACTAACTAGGCGTGTTGAGGCAGGGGGAGTCCGCTACGCGTGCGAGTTTCCCACGCTCTTGTCCGCGTTCTCGTTCTGGCGGTCCCGCTCACCACCTTCCTCTTGGTGAGTACTAGTGCGCACCGCCCAGTGGAGGCGTCATCGGCCTCTCTTTCCTCGTTTCCCTTGGGATCTCCCCCGCTCGCCCGAAAGAGGCGGCTTGAGAAGGTCCGCGAGGCCTTCTCGCAGCTCAATGGGGATTACCGCAACCTTGTGCCGGCGCCCCTCGATCACGGCTCGTCCTACGAACACCAAGGCCTTGAGCCGAAGCCTGCCCAGAGTGGACCGAGGCGGGATTTCCTCCCACCAGAACCCGTCGCCCTCCATGGAGCCGAACCGTCGAGTGAGGGTCGAGAGGTCGGCCCAGCCTCCCCTATCGAGGATATGGCGAAGAGCCTCCTTTTCATCCTGCTCCAGCCGGGATACGGTCTCCTCCATGTGGCGCCGGTCGACGAGACGTTGCCCGAGGGCTTCCGCCCGCCCCTTCTTGCGCCCTAGAGATGCCGGATCGATCCCGTGCTCTTTGCAGGCGGCACTCACCCATCTCGCGGGCACCCCTCGCATGGCCTGGGACAGGTTTACATTCAGGGAGATAGGCTTGTCTTCTTGATCCTCACGCCAGGACTCCGCAAGAGCGGCCACGGCCTGGCTCGGCCTTGGCATCAGGAGTTCAAGGCGGTTTACCTCGTCTTCGAGCAGTCTTAGTTTGACGCGCAGCTCGTCCGTGAGACCGCGGCGGTCTATCTGGCCGGCGTGCTTCTTGGCGCGGTCAAGGTCCCCGCGCTGCAGATACAGCGCCGCAAGGTTGAAGAGCACAGCAGGATCGTGAGGCGCGACCTCCTTCAGCACAAGGAGAAGACTCTCGGCCTCATCCAGCCTGTCTTTCCCCCTCAGAAGGTTGGCCAGCGTCATGATCGCGGGCGGGTAGAAGTCACCTTGTTCGGTAAGGGGCTGCAGTATCTCTATCGCCTCGTCGGTCTTCCCCGCGTCGCGGAGACGCCTTGCTTCCTCCACTATCTCGTCCATCGCCTCTTGGGGCTGATCCGAAATCTTGAGGCTCCGGATGACTAGATCCATCCTCTTGCCGTCCACCACAGCTTCGATGGGCTCTCCCTCCCTGTAAACGCCCAACGTCACAAGGGTGTCCGCAGCGGCCAGCTTCATTTCCCTGCCTAGTCCGCGCGCCGACAGGACGCGTTTCGCCAGGTCCTGTCCCCAATCTCCTCCGTGATAGATGATCAAGCGCAGCTGCGCTGCATCGCGCCGTTTGCTCTCGTCGTCAGCGGGCTCGCCGAGGATGTACCCCAACGCGATCATGCGGGACCAGCCTTGCTGAGCCAATCTGCGGAGGTCGTCATCAGTCTTGCGTCCCTTGATTTGGCGCAGTTCCGGAACGCGGTACTCCAGAGGAAACTGCGGCACGATTCCCGCGTTTGCGGCGTCGGCCACAATTACGTATAGGTCCGTGAAGCCCCACTCTGGCCGCGGCAATCTTCTCCAGTAGGACGCGGCCCGCGAGAACCGACCGAGATTGAAGGCGGCAACCCCGGCCAGGAAGCAGTCCTCAAAGTGCGTGTGGTACCCCTCCCACTTGCGATACAGGTCCAGGACTTGGCGGTGGTGCCCCAGGTCGCCGGCGGCTCTCTTGATGATCACGGTGTACTCACGCCACGACCATCTGTCGACCAAGCCTTCGGGCACCACGGTCTCCAGCCCCGTCTCAAAGTCGGATATCGCCTTCGCAAGGTGCTCCTCCGCATCGCCGCGTCGCCCCAATGCCGCGAGGGCTTGCGCAGCGAGGGCGTGCGCGAAGGGATTCGGCAGGTCCGCCTCAAGGTTGGGCTTGAGGACCATCAGGGCTCCCTCGGGGTCTCCTTGTCGAAAGCGGCACATCGCCAGGTTGTTACGGAAAGCCGGACTTGGGTTCATCTTCACTAGCTTCTTGAATATCCTTTCAGCGTCCTCGAATTCATCCATGTCCAGGTGTCGCATGCCCTTTAGCCGCAAGGCTTCGATCTCCTCGAAAACGCCCATACCCGACACTCCTCACAAATGTGCTTGAGGACATTCTGGCCGCATTCTGGCCACATTCTGACTGCATCCCGACTGCATCCTGATCCCGGCCCTTTGGGTCGTTGGGGTGAAAGGCAGCCGTGGATTGAATGAGTATGCCCCCGGTGTCAGCATACTACAGCAAGCGCAAGATCGGAAGAGCCGACAGCCTTATCGGGATCAAGGTAGTTGCGGAAGAAGGCGGCGACTCTCTTAACCCGGTGGGTGCATTGCTTCGTCGGCCAGACAATGGTATTGTAGCACTCTCGCCTGTGAGTATGTTCGGAGGTCATGAGGAGTCCGCTGCTCTGCAAATCCTACCGGAGGAGTTGGGTGGGTCGCTGGGGGCTCGGCGGTGGCAAAGCGCGGCTTTGCGTCTAAAGAAGAAGCAGAGGAAGCAGCCCGCAGACAAGCGGGATGGGGCCTCAACATGATTCCCTACCACTGTCGAGATCCGGTTACCAGTTCTCTCCTGTCCGCAGCCGCCGCTATCATCAACGCAGCATACGACGCATACGACGCGGTCGAGGTCCGCTTTCAGGACTTGCCCGCTACTCCGGGCCACGAGAGAGCCATCCCAGCCTGACCCAGGCTCTTTGGGTCATGCTCGCGCCTTCGCCACCGCGTCTAGGAACAGCCTCGCTCTTTCGGCAAGCTCATCCCATTTGCCCTCGGCCACTAGTCTCTTGTCCACAAGCGCGTTCCCAACCCCAACGAAACACGCTCCCGCCTTGATGAACTCCCCGGCGTTCTCAAGGTCGATCCCACCCGTCGGGCTCAAGAGCACTTGAGGAAGAGGACCTTTGACGTCGCGGAAGTACGCCGGCCCGAGCTTGGTCGCCGGGAACACTTTGACCACATCCGCCCCAGCCTCCCACGCCGCAAGTATCTCAGTGGGTGTGAACGCACCGGGAACGACTATCTTGCTGTACCGCCTGCATACGGCGATCACATCCCTATTGAGGACAGGGCTCACAATGAACTCAGCTCCCGCGAGGATCGCGAGCCTTGCGGTCTCAGGGTCAAGAACCGTGCCAGCCCCTACTAACATATCGTCCCTGAACCTCTTCGCCGCCTCTCGTATAACACCTATCGCATCGGGAGTGGTCATGGTGATCTCGACAGCTCTCAGCCCACCCCGCCGAAGAGCAGCGACCACGTCCATGAGCAAGTCAGAGCTTTGTGCCCTTATGACAGCCACAACTCCCGTCTCAATCACGAGCTGAAGTTTCTTGTCCTTCTCGGCCACACGCTTTCCCTCCAATGTTTGGTGCATACCTAACGGCCGCGTACAACCGCCACCGGGGCGGGGCTATCGAGGCTTGTCCCCTGTCCGGCGTACGGGATGGGGGAGCTCACGAGTGTCTGCCGTTCGTCTCAGATGATGACGACACCCTTCATGTACCCGGGGACTTTCCTTGATGCGTCCTCGAAGGCCTTTTGCACGTCGTCTAGATTGTATCGATGGCTTACGAGCGGGGAGACCTCGAGCCTATTCGCAGCCATCATATTGATGGCTGTCCGCATGGCCGCGAGTTTCACACTAAGCGACCGTTCATGCGCGTTGATGATGTCAATGCCTTTCCAGTTTGCCATCTGCATGTTGACGGTTCGCCCCGGCCCCTGGTGGTATCCAACCACTACGACTGTGCCACCGATTCTGACGGACTCTATCGCTGCATTGAGGGTAGGCTCGACCCCAGCCACTTCGATCGCGACATCCAGCGAAAGATTACTCAGGTCAACTGACTGATCTCTTGCATCAAGCACAAGTCCGGCGCCTGCTGCCCTTGCGGCGTCGAACGCCTCCGGCCGGACATCAACGGCGACGACCTCAAGCGCACCTTGAAGTAGCGCAATCTGAATCATGAGCGCGCCCATGAATCCGACACCGATCACGCCGACCCGGTCGCCCATGCGTATCCTTGAGCGCCAACCTGCAGCTATGGCACTTCCCACAGGCTCGGTCATGGCGGCAATGTCAAAGGAGATGCCGTCGGGGATGAGAATGGCCTCAGACCCCCGCACTTTGCAGTACTCAGCGAATCCACCATAGGTGTATACCACGACCCTGTCGCCCTCGTGTAAGCCCTCGACGGCGCTACCTACCTGCGCCACCGTGCCGGCGATCTCATGCCCTGGATAGCTTGGAAAAGTGGCCCCGCTTCGCCTTCCTTCCCAGAGGTCTACCTCAGACATGCACACGCCGCACGCGCGGATGCGGACCAGGATCTCCTCATCCGAGATCTCTGGACAGGATCGGCTGTCCAGGGTTAACGTGCGTGGTGCTTCCAGCTTTGCGACCTTCATTGTCATCCTCCCTCACAAGATAGGTTCGGTTCACTTCTTGACACTTCATGTTTCTGCCCTCTACATCTGCCTGCAGCGTCACCCTTTCACGGCCCCTGCCGTCAGGCCCTTGACGAGGAACCGCTGCATGAACATGAAGAATATCATCATGGGCAACGCGGCCATCGTGGCGCTTGGCAGCAGCAGGTCCCATCTTATGCCGAAGTCCTCCATGTATGCGGCGAGCCCCAGGGGGAGTGTCCGCAAGGCCTTAGTCTGGACCAACACGAGCGCGAAGATGAACTCGTTCCACGCTAGAAGGAAGGAGTATATCGCTACGGTAGCGATCCCCGGCCCGGATACCGGCAGAATGACTCTCAAGAACGACTGCGTCCACGTCGCGCCGTCGATCATGGCGGCCTCTTCCAGCTGGCGTGGGATTGTATCGAAGAAACCCCGGAGCATCCACGTCGTGAATGGGAGTGTCAGGGTTGGATACAGGCATATCAGACCGATGTGTGTGTTGAGTAGCCCGAAGCTCTTGATGAGTAGGAAGAGAGGGATCACTAGCAAGACTGGTGGAAACATCTGGATGAGTAGGAGGAATACCCCGTACTGATGACCACCCGGCACGCGGAACCTTGAGAGGCTGTAGCCAGCTGTCGCTCCTATGACCGTGCTGATGATGGTAGCGAGGCCAGCTACCTTGATGCTATTCAGAAAGTAGGTTATGAACGCCGTCTGGCTTAGTACCCTCTTGTAATACTCAAATGTAACAACACTCGGTAGCGTCACCTTGCCCAAGTAGAGCTCGCTGATAGGACGAATCGAGCACAGCGCTGTCCAAGCTACAGGAGTGACAGCGAAGAAGCAAGCCACCACAAGCAGCGCGTATATCGGGAGCGTTCTCAAGCCTCGTTTACGTCTGCGATCTGCGTGTCTATCTCTCATGCTGTCTCAACCTCCTCGCCAATCATCATGCAGCCGGCTGCGTATAGGATTTCAGATAGAATACTGCGAAGCCGAGCAGGCCGAGCAGCATCATGCACCCCATTGCGGCTGCATACCCTATATCCAAGGAGAAGAATGCCCGATTGTATATCTCTATGGACAGCAGGGTTGTCGCTTTGGAGGGGCCGCCGCCCGTGAGCACGTACAGGATGTCGAAGTGGTTGAATGCCCATATTGAGAGCAACAGCGTGCTGGTGATGCTCACCGGTTTCAGGAGGGGGAGAGTCACGTATAGGAACGATTGGAAGCTCGATGCTCCGTCGATTTGGGCGGCTTCATAGTACTCGTGCGAGATGGACTGCATGCCCGCCAAGAGCGTGATCGTCATGAAGGGGGTGTACTTCCAGACGAAGACCATGATGACGGAGATGAAGGCGAGCGTTGGATTGGACAGCCATTGTACCGGCTGCGAGATGAGGCGCAGCCCGCTCAGGGCGCTGTTGATGAAACCGAACTGATCGTGGTACATCCAGCGCCAGATCGAAGCCACGACGATGTTTGGAATGACCCACGGAATCAGCAGCAACGATCTGAAGATCGCC
The DNA here is from genome assembly GCA_050261175.1 of Clostridia bacterium. GTDB lineage: Bacteria > Bacillota > SHA-98 > UBA4971 > UBA4971 > UBA6256. Next base: position 8,727 of record JBLNDA010000120.1, on the reverse strand, counting down.
CGACCACGGATGTCCTGGTTGAGCAAGGTCGCAAGCGCCAGCCCCACACAATACACAGTTGTCACAGTAGCGATAGCCCAGATAAGCGTCTTGAGCATGGCTTGCCAGAATGCTGCGTCAGATCTGATCAAGCTGATGTAGTTCGCAAGTCCGACGAACATTGCGCGGCTGCCGCCGAATTCCTCGGTCGTAAGACTCAGCAAGATGCCCCGGAAGAGGGGTACTATGATGAACCCGAGGACGAAGAGGCACGACGGCAGAACGAGTAGATAGCCTATACGATGTCTCCTCAGCCGTTTACGTGCAGTTCCAAGTCCACGCACTCGTCCCATCGTTACAGCTTCTCCTTTGCGGCTGGCCTCTGCCACAGGCGCACACATGCCGAATACCTGAGGCGCCTGCCTGCTATTCCGGACGGCGACGAGGGAACGGTCTTCGCTCTCGACGCCTTCCCACGACAGCGAGATTCTGAACGCTTCAGGGGGCCATAGCACCTAGGGCTACAGCCCCCGAAGCATCATTGTTCATGAGGGATTACTACCGTGTCTGAGTTGCCTTCGATTCGTCGAACACGCGCTGCATGTTCTTATGAGCCGCCTTCAGTGCCTCCTCAGGAGTCTTCGTACCGGTGATAACGTCATTAACCGGCGCGGCAAACATCTTCTCGCCGTCGATAGCCCCCATCTCCGGCACTCCGGGAGCGGGGTAAGCCATGTCGACGATGTACGGAAGGACTCCTTCGACTACGTCGTTGAGCAGGTGATTGCTCTTGAAGAAGGGATCTTTATAGTCGGACTTTCTGACGGGCCACATCTGGCCAGGCCGCGCCTTGAACAACGCCATGCTATGGCCCTTGTCGGTCAGCCACAGGATGAATTTCTTGGCTTCAGCCGGGTATTTCGTATCTGCCGAGATGAAGAGCGGATTGCAGAATCCGGCAGCTACGCGTGCAGCGGGCCCCTTGAGGGCAGGCAGTATTCTCACATTGGGCGCCAAGTCAGGACGCTCTGTCAAGAGGCGTGTGATGACATTGCCGCGCTCCATAGAGAACGCTGCACGACCGGCCAGGAAGATGGCGCAGGAGTCGTCCCAGTCGTAGGACCCGATCCCCGGAGGCGTGACCTTGTGGACCGTGGCAAACGAGGTCATGAACTTGAGGGCTTTCAGATTCGCCTCGAAGTTGTCCGTGGCGAACACCAGTTTGCCATCCTTGTTCAGTATCCCACCGCCTGCCTGGACCATGAAGGGCACGAAGGTCTGTCCGGCGAAGTGGAAGAATCCTGCGGCATGGGTGAGCCCGTATATGTTGTTCTTGGGATCATGCAAGGCGAGGACTGCCTTCTCGAAATCCTCCCACGTCGTGGGGACGGGTATACCCTTCTTTTCCAGCAAGTCCTTGCGGTAAGCGATTACGCGTATATCCAACGCCCACGGAATTCCCCAGTAGTGCCCTTTCCAGTAGAACTTCCTGTAGGCCGATTCGCTCACGATATCCGCAAGCTCTCCGGACTTGGTCCATTGCGCGTATATGTCGTCAAGCGGGAGTACCTTGCCCATTTGAGCGAGCTGTAGTGCCTGATACGACCATCCGTCTACTATGTCTGGCAAGCTGTCCCCCTTAGCAGCTGTCATGAACTTCGCCTGAACATCCCCGCCGGGTATGTTCTCATAGGTGACTACGATATCGGGATTCTCGCGGTGCCACTCGTCCAGAAGCGCCTTCATGGCCTGTTCCAATTCTGGTCCGTAGATGTGTGTCGTCCAGAAGCGCAAGTTCACCTTTCCGCTTGGGGCAGCGCTCAAGGTCGTAGCAGCCAACAGCACGCAACTGACTAGAACTAAGAGAGCTGTGTTGATCTTCCGCATGACTGCGGGCCCCAGATAGGCCCTTCACCTCCCTGGAGATTGTGTGGTTCTGTGCGCCTCAGACGGAGACCGCCTGTTAAGGCCGGGTATTCGACTACGCCGTCATCCCACTTCCTATCTATCCTGCGACCACCTCCCTAGATGAGTCACTGGGTCACGCGCCAGCTTGCAAGACGGCACTTTGCGAGTAAACGCCTGCCGGTCGAGAGTTGTCACGAATTTAGAGCAGGTAGACCAGCTGCGTTGAGTATCTCGTCCAAGAGAACGTGCGTCGCTAGCACATCCTCAACCGGCAGGCAAGGCTTCTCATGGGTTCGCACGCACCGTATGAAATCGCGTACTATCGATGTGAAGCCAAGAGTGTCCTTCGGATCGGCGAAACCCGTGTCCCGCCCTACTATAGAAAGGCCGGAAAGCTCGCCCTCACGATACACCAATGTTTCCGTAGGACAGTTGACGTCGCAAGTTATCCCGTTTCCATACAGGCTGAGCCTTTCGTCCCATCTCCCGCAGGTGCGGCTGGCGGAGAGTGTCCCGATAGAGCCGTTCTTGAATCGAATTGTGGCTACGATGCCCTTCTCGTAGTCTGCGTCTACGAACTGGCTGAAGGCATGCACCTCAGAAGCCTCACCGCAGAACCAGGTCAGGAGATCGATCATATGGATGGTGTTCTCTATAGTTGCCCGGTACTCGAGTCCCGGTCGGTTCTTGCAGGCCACAGCGATCTCAGGAGGCGACTCGGAGAAGGCTTCCTTCGCACGAACGTATACCGGCGCATAGCGACGGTTGAACGCAAACATGAGTATTCTGCCATTGCTCTTCGCAGCCTCGACCATGGCCTCGGCCTGGGTCATCTTCGTGGCCATGGGCTTTTCGCAGAACACGTCCATTCCTCTCTCGAGCAGGGAAAGGACGAGCTCACAATGGGTATCCTTAGGGGTGAGGACGAAGGCGCAGTCAAGGCCCTGTTCGCAGAACTCCTCGAAGGAGCGGGCAGCGTGCGGAAGGCCGAAGGCTGCCTTGACCCTTTCGCGGGTTTCCGGTGTCCTTGCGAAGACGGTCGCTATCTCGACGGAACGTTCCTGCGACAGGAGCGGCAGGTATATCTGCCATGCGATCTTGCCGAGACCTACGATGCCCACCCTAAGCTTGCTCTCCATGTTGCCTATTCCTCCAGGTCAGACAAAGGTCAGACAATCTGTAGAAGAGACCACCTGAGCGCAAGAAGCGCCTGCCACTCGTCTAGATGACGCCATCCTGCCTGAACTTCGCGATCTCGGCTTCAACATATCCGAGCTCCCGCAGTATCTCATCGGTGTGTTCTCCAAGCACGGGGGGGTGGCGGCGGACTGTAGCAGGAGTGGCGCTGAACCTTATCGGCGGCCCGATCACCTTGATTTCGCCTGCTTTCGGATGCTGCACTGTTTGGACTATCCCGTTGTGGATGACCTGCGGGTCCTGGAACGCCTGCTCGTAAGTATTGACGGGAGCGCACCAGAATCCCTCGGGCTGTAGTACCGAAAGCCACTCCTGAGTCGTCCGCTGGACAAGGGCCTGGGCGATCATATCACAAATCTGCTCCCTGTTCTGGAGAGCTGCCTCCTTGGAGCTCATTAGGCTTGCGAGATGTAGAATCCCGAGGAGCTCTCCAAGACGTCCCGCCCTCTCAGGGGGTGTAGTAGACAGAGAGATGTAGCCGTCTTTGGTCTTATACACGCCGTATGGCGCTTCCATGTGCACGTGACCACCTCTGTTCTTGCACCTTTCAGGCAGTAGCCCGGTGTTGAGGTAGTAACACGCCTCCTGCGACTGCAGATGGATCGCCGAGTCGAGCAGGTTTACTTCCACCTTCTGCCCTCCGCCACCGCGAGCACGGTGGTACAATGCCGCGCAGATGCCGCATGCAAGGGCCATGGCACTGTACATGTCAGCTACGAAGGTTCCTCCTGGCACGGGCGGACCCGCCGGACCCACTAGGAACATGTACCCGCTGATGCTCTGGGCGAGCAGGTCTTGCCCCGGCAGATCCTTGTACGGACCTGTGCTGCCGTAGCCCCGCGCCGAACAGTAGATGATCTGCTCGTTTATCTTCACGACATCGTCGTAGCCGAACCCCAACCTATCAAGGACGCCGGGCCGGAAGTTCTCAACAAGCACATCGGCCCTTTGGATGAGTTTGCGCGCGATCTCCTTGGCGCGGTCATCCTTAAGGTTGAGAGTAATGCTGCGCTTGTTGCGGTTCATCGCAAGGAAGTACGGGCTCTCCCCGCCGAGCCTATCCTTGCTTACTAGGCAGTCACGCTCGAATTCTCCTACTTTGGGTCTTTCGACCTTGATTACCTCTGCACCCAGATCCCCGAGCAGTTGTTCCGCGAAAGGAGCCTGGGCAAAATGAGAGAAGCACAAGACTCTGACGCCATCCAAGGCACCCTTCATGCCAAAGGTCTCCCTTCTATACCATGTCCACGTATTATGTCAGTTCGCGTTGGTTCCAGGGTTCCTACGCTCTATCAACTGCTTGTCGATATGGTAGAGCACGACCTCGTTATTCTGGTTCTTCACGTTGACTTCGAATGTCACTATGCCGAACTTGTCGTTCTTGATGGTCTTGTCGATAACTTTGAACTCGCAGTAGACGGTGTCGCCTGGATAGACCGGCTTGACATAGCGAACCTTGTCATGTCCGTAGTGAATCGAACTAACCTTGGTCGGCGATATCTCCTTGGCCATGAAGCCATCCGCCACTCCGAGAACCAGAACGCCTTGAATGACCGGTTCTTTCACGTACGGGTGCCGCTCACAGTAGAGCTTATCCACATGTACGGGATGAGTGTTGTCAGTGCACCCAATGAAGAGACGTATGTCCGCTTCAGTCATCGTGCGTCCGGACGAAACGTGGAATTCACCTATCTGAAAGTCCTCGAAGTACTTGAAATCCGGCATTGCAACCGCCTCCACATCGTATCTTGGATATGGTCCTGTTACCTGGACAGCCAGCTTTGCCGCGTCAGCGTCGGTGTCAGGGGAGGTAGACACCTTGCTCCCGTAGTCTTGTCTGCAACTGGCTGACCGGGACCTCGCGGGGCGTGATCCCCGCCCGGGCAGCCATCGCTGACGCCGTCCCGCAAGCTTGGCCCATCAGCATCACTGATGGAATGACCCGCATCATCTCCACGGTCAGTAGGTCACCCGAGAAACATCTGCCCGCGACAAGCAAGTTCTCAATGGATTTCGGAAGAAACGATCTGTACGGAACGCACTTGTAAGGGTCGTCAGGGCTGAACCCCTTGTATGGAGGCTGCGACACGCACACCGTGTCATCGAACACTGTGCCTGCTCGCAGTTCTTCGATGGTCAGGACGTGTTCACCGAGTAGCATCCGGCTGGCCCTTGTGCCTACCTGGGATGCTGTGTCGATGACATACGCTTTTTGGAACCCTGGGACTTCCTTCTTGAAGAAGTCCACCGTGACGAGCATCGCCTTGCGAACCTTCATCTCCACGGAAGTCAGATCCTCAACGTTGAGGGCGTTCCCTGGCACAACGGTGTTGAACCAGACGACGTCCTCTCGGCTGCTGCGCATGTAGAACCCCATGGGAAGTTCGCCGAAGCTGTACCCGCCCCTCACACCTCCTAGCTTGCGCAGTGTGTCCGAGACATACCGCGCGAATGCCGGATCCCCGCCGATGGCCCTCTCGGCCGCTTGCGTGTCAACGTTTCCTACTCGGAACACAAGGCCCAGAGGAAGGCGCCCTATGTTGAACTCCGCTCCTGCCGTAGCGAAGATGTCTCCATCCCCTGAGCAGTCGATTACCACTTTCGCCAGGATAGCCTGGCGGCCTGACTTGCTCTCAAATATGACACCGCGCACGGCGTTGCCTTCGACATACGCCTTGCTTGCCCATGAGTGGAGAAGCACTTTGGCACCGGACTCTTCCACCATCTGAGCGGCAACGCACTTGAGCATCTCCGGGTCCACGACGGGGCTGTACCGGACGATCTTTGCCTCGCCGCCGTCCGAGCCCCACCTGCGCCAGACACCGACAGCTTCCCTATCACTGGAGCCCCAGAGCTCTTTGGGTGGGGATATGATCCCATCGAGGCGCTTCAGTCGCTCTACGGTCTCCTCGACCAACCCTCTCACGAGCACGTTGCCTTTCCCATCGCACAAGCAATCCAGGAGCAGCACAAGCCCTCCTGTAGCCATGCCGCCGAGGTGGCCGTAACGCTCCAGCAACACCACGTCCGCCCCATTCCGGGCGGCAGCGACCGCCGCAACATAGCCGGCGGGCCCGCCTCCTACGACGAGCACATCTGTCTCCGCGAATACCCTTATCTCTTGAGCCGGTTCAGTGATTGCTTTGGGCACTCACTTGTCCCCTCCTCGGAAATCGTCATATGTTTGGGAACCGTCATATGTTTGAGGCCATGCCGGTCTCCGCCTGTTTCAGCGCAGGGTACAGCCTCTTGTACAACTGGAACAACTTATCGTAGACTTCATGCGTCCGGTCTGATGGCTCGACGGTCTCTTCGACATGTACCATGTTTTCTGTGGCTTCCCGGAGGCTCGTGAACACCCGAGCCCCCACCGACGCCAGGATGGCTGCGCCGAGCGTGCTCGTTTCGAGGACTTTGAGCCTCCTGACGGGGCATCCGGTGACGTCTGCCCTCATCTGGGTCCACAGCGCACTGCGTGATGCTCCGCCAGAGATTCTGATCTCCTCTGCCTTCAAACCCGATCCACGCTCTGCTGTCTCCAGCACGTGGCGCACGCTGTAGGCGACACCCTCCATGACCGCCCGAACGAAGTGGGAGGTTCTGTGTGACCCTGTGATGCCGACGAACGCGCCTTTCGCGTCAGGATCCCAGATGGGCGCTCTTTCGCCCTGCAAGTATGGGAGGAATATGAGGCCCGAACACCCCGCCGGTGCGAGAGCGGCCTCCTCTTCGATGATGCGAAACGCGTCCGCGTCCTCCAATTCACCATGGGACTGGAGTAACATGAAGCTCTCCTTGAACCACGCTAGCGAGGCTCCCCCTGACTGGGTTGGCCCGTAGAGGGCGCCAGCTGTCCCGAGTATGTGTCCTGGAATCGGCACGAGGCCTGCAGTGTCGGACACGTCGCCGCACGAGAGCCCGACGATCTCCGAAGTCCCGGTAACGTTGAAACCTATGCCTGGTCGGGCGAAGCACCCGGAGGCAAGAACGCCGCACAGTGCGTCGCTCCACCCGGCAACCACCGGTGTGCCCTCGCGCAAGCCCGTGACCTCGGCCGCTTCCCGGCGGACGACACCCACCACTTCAAACGGCTTGTATATGCTTGGTATTATGTGGTCCGGCAAGCACAAGAGCTCAAGATAGCGAGATGACGTGCGCCCGTCAGCCACGCTGACGAGACCTTTGGAACTCCAGGCATCCGAGAACCGGGCACCTGTCAACCGAAGACCCACGAAGTCTTTCGGCTGGAGAACCGCACCCGTCCGCTCTAGGGTATCAGGCTCGTGTCTCGCCACCCAGAGCAGGCGAGCCGGCGGCCACGTAGGCTCTATGGGAAGATACATCCCGAGGAACGCTCTCATCTTCTCCATGCCGATGTTCTGCCGGATCCACTCGGCTTCGCTCTGAGCTCGGCTGTCCTCCCAGATGATCGCGGGGCGAACCGCCCTGCCTGTCGAATCCACGAATACCTGAGTCGGCGTTTGGCCGCTTAGACCAATTCCAGCAATATCCGCCGGGCAGATGGATCCACGTGCAAGGACCTCCTGGACGGACTTGCTGGCAGCTTCCCACCAGTCCTCCGGGTCTTGCTCCGCCATGTAGGGTCCAGGGCGATGCACCTCGTAAGGTTGGCTCGCCTGAACGAGAAGGTTTCCTCTTGCGTCATACACCGCTACTTTGCAAGAACTGGTCCCTATGTCAATGCCCAAGAGTAACTGTGGCACCTGATCACGCCCCCGTAACTCAACTGGCAGGTGTGCACAAAAACGCCGAACCCGAGGAGCCCGCCTGCACCGGCCAGGTCTGGCATGGTCGCTCGATCTCTGTCAACCTTCTCGCAGGGCAGCGACCAGTTGCCTGCACGCCTGATAAAAGAGCCTGACGTCGACCGAGATAGAGATGAACTGAATGCCCAGTTGCGCCCATCTCAGAGCGGTCGCACTGTCATCAACGTAGATCCCCGCGGCCTTTCGGGCGCTTCTTGTAATGTCCACAAGCTCTTTCAACTTGGCCACGAGGTCTGGGTGATCCACTTGCCCAGGTATTCCCATGGATTGGGACAGATCGTACGGACCAAAGAAGACTACGTCGATCCCAGGCACCGCCACGATCTCCTTGACGTTCGCGACGCCTTCCTGCCCTTCTATTTGAATCGCCACTACGGTGCTGTTGTTTGCTTCTTGGAGGTACTCCGATTTGGGAATGACGCCATAGCGGGCCGAACGTGCGTACACGTCCATACCACGCTCGCCTAGGGGTTGGAATTTGGCGGCGGCTACGACCTGTTGCGCCTCGGCGCGTGTGGACACGTGCGGCACCAATATGCCCTGGGCGCCGCTGTCAAGAGCCTTGACGATGTCGCTTTCGCGATGGTCCGGCGTTCTCACGACGGCTCCGATGCCGGCAAGTTCCGCTACCCGAACGAGGGATTCGATGTCGCTGAATGCGTGCGAGGCATGTTCAAGGTCAAGGATCACGAAATCGAATCCTGCAGACGCAGCTGCCTCTATCAGCGCTTGATCGCGTGTCTTCCAGAAGGGTCCAAACACAACTTCGCCCCGAGACAACTTCTGCTTAAGACTAGAGTCCTTCATCGTCAACGCATTCTCCTCTTTCCTGGCTCTGGGTCTCGGCATGGGAAAT
>JBLNDA010000119.1:0-19423 GCA_050261175.1 Clostridia bacterium | reverse complement strand
CGTACTTGCTTGCTACGTCCTCCACTCCCCGTGCCACAGACGTGAAGAACTGGTTTCGCACGTCAGGGATGACCAGAGCGATTATGTTGGTCTTGCCCCTCACCATGCTTCGAGCGACATTGTTGGGTTGATACCCAAGCTTCTTTATGGCTGCCATTACCCTTGCCCGCGTCTCCGCCGAGCCGTAATCGGGATCGTTCAACACCTTAGAGACACTGGCTATCGACACTCTTGCTTCTTTCGCTACATCCCTTATGGTAGGCATCAGACATCAATGACCTCTCAATGGCGTTGTACGAAAACGTTTTCTTAGCTTCTAGTGGTAGTGATACGACGCACACGCCCAAATTCCTTCTGCGATTGAGAGGAGTCTGAGGTAGAATTTATTAACCGTTTTGACCACGATCCTTCCAGATTCCTGGGAGAGCCTCCCGGTTGTCGTCGACGGTGTTCCCCGACAGCCTTGGAAACTGAAGGTCGCGAGCCACGTCCCCGGCCTGATGGACCGGCCGCCCAAGTACCTGTTCCGAGACCGCTGTGCTTACATAGGGCCCATCTGCAGACGCGTGCAACCAGCCTCGCGTGACCGAGGGAGGGCAGGGACACTCCGCGCAATGCCACATGGCGAGCGGCACCAGCTGGCACCGCCCGGCACGGACCGCTGGGACGCGGGAGGCCACACACTCCGTAAGCCGCGTAGACGGAGCATTTGACACGCGAGACACCACAGAGACAAGAGACATGGATGCGGGAATGGGCAACCCCGGGTGTGGAGGTCTGCATCGCGGCGGTGACCGAAGGCCCCGCGTCAGTCGAACCAACGGACGGGGAGCACCTCGGCATACCCACCACCGCGAAGAGCAACGATTGTTCTTCCGCCCCCCGGAGGTCACCCTGGGAGACTAAGGACCTAGGGGTCTCCAGCGGGCGGGGAGTGTGCCATTCCGCATGGCACCTGGCACCGAAGACGCATAAAGCCCAAGAGCCCTGAGCAGGTCACGAGTACCCCTGCTGTCACCAGAACAGCACCAACGCCGAAGCGATCTGCGAGTAGACCAGCGACCATTGCTGACACCAGGCTAGCGCTCTGCATCGCTGACCGTACCAGGGCCAATACACGACCCCTTACCTCGTCGGGTGACCACTGTTGGAGCAGGGTCTGGCCCGTCACGCTTGACATGCCGTATCCTATGCCGCCAAGAAACACGGCCGTGAGGGCAATCGATGCCATCGAAGTGAGGCCGATGAGCCCGAAGAGCGCGCCAGTAACTAGCACTGCAGCCGCGAACATCATTTCCCGGCGACAGGACTCTGCCAACCGCTTGGTTATGAGCACGCCCACTACCATCCCTGCACCGATTGCAGACACCAGGATTCCATACCCCCGGTCTCCCATTTGGAGAAGCTCATGGGAGTAAACCAGCAAGAGCACGTTGATACACCCTGAACCAAAAGAAGTCCCAGCAACGGTCTGAAACACTGCGGAAAGCACTGGGGATCGTCGTACGAAGCTCCATACATACCCAACATCTGCTATGACACGACGGCCCCGGGGTCCGGCACCTGCAGAAGCTAGTGGAACCGCGCCCATCATTGCCAGGGCAATCGCCGACGCGAAGAACGACAGTGCGTTGAGACGAAACGCGAGAGAGGCCCCGCCCCATGGGATTACAAAGCCCGCCGCGGCTGGTCCTACCAGCTTTGCCGCAGTGTAACTACCTTCAAGCCATGCGTTCGCTTCCAGCAGGCTGTCCTTATCGACTATGTTCGGCAGCAGCGCTCCTCTGGCGGGCTCGAACAAGAGTGTCGCAATTCCGACGACCAGAGTAATCCAGTATGCATGGACTACATTCGTACTAACGGACAACCAGAGCATGAGGCAGCCGCGAACCAAGTCGGCCTGTATCATTATCGTACGCCGGTCCCAGCGATCCACCAACACTCCTGCGGGCAAACCGAGCAGCACTGCTGGTAAGGCTTGAATAACCCCAAGCAGGCCTAGGGCGCTGGAAGAACCCGTTCGGCCGTATACGAAACTCCGGAGTGCCACAACGTTGAACCAGTCCCCGAGCACTGAAACAGTCTGCCCGAACCACAACAGCCAAAAACGCCGATTACTCATCAGTCTCAGAAAGACCACGCCTCCCTCAAACAAGTTCGAAGCAGCCGTAACCCCAAAACATCACATTAGGCTCGCATAAAGCTTTGCCACGCGAGCTGCAACGCGATCCCAGGCGTACTGCTCTGTTACGCGCTAAACAGCCTTGTCGGTCAGAGACGGGTCAGAGTCCAAGGTAGTGGTGTAAAATCGGCAGACGCAGCAGTGAGGCGTGAGGGAGTCGACGAGAGGCGGAGGCCGCAAGTGGCCGGAGCCGTTGGTATGGAATGGTGCCCATGACTGCGCGTTTGCCTGGAAGTGACTATTGATGAGAGTGGTCACTTTGGGGTTCTATGCGTGTTGGTAAAACACATCGCAGAGGAGAAACCCGAAAGTGACCGACTTCAGAGTAGCATTGACTGACCTATTGCGCAAGGATGGGGTCGATGATCCTGAGTTTCTTCGTGAGGGCGTACGTGTGCTTGCCCAGGGGCTGATGGAACTCGAGGTGGCTGAGAAGATCCGCGCGGAACGCTACGAGCGTTCAGATGAACGCACCACCTACCGTAACGAAGACCGCGACCGCGCACTAGAGACCCGGGTGGGACGAGTTGACCTCAAGATCCCCAAGCTACGTGAGGGGTCACCCTTCCGCAATTCACGGCCGAGCTCTTGGGGGCGCGCAGGAAGCCCGCCAGATGACTTTCGGAGCCAACGTAACGATCTTGGGCTCAGCCGGGTGTCTCGGGTTCTCGGCGCGGTTCAACAGCAACCGCACCGCGCTTACAGCGATCTCTTCTGCAGGCTGATGCACATAGCTTGCTGGCAAGAGGATATCGAGAGCCTCATCCGGCCGGTCGAAACAAACGAGGCTGAAGTCCTGCGGGATGCGATAGCCCTTGCCTAGCAGGATGCCAAAGACTGTCACCAGTGTACCGTGGTTTCTGCAAAAGAAAGCGGTGGGTGGTTCCGGCAGGTCAAGGAGAAACGAAATCGCTGCCTCCAAAGAAGCTCGAGTGTTCGAACATGGTGGAATCAGTTCTTCTCGAAAGAGACCCGCTTCTTCCAACGCCTCACGGTACCCCAAAAGACGTTCTTTATGAGCGGTAACCGGAGGGGAAGTATGAAGATACGCGATGCGCCTGTGCCCTAGCTGGATCAGGCCCTTCACTGCTTCCCACGCTCCCTGCCGGTTGTCCGTGCCTACAACCCTCTCGGGCGAGAGACCCGGGCTGTATTGCGGCCGATGTGGCCGGTGAAAAACGCCGTAAGAGTGAACCTGCACGAAGACCATCTCAGTCCGACGGAAGTAGCCGAGGACGGCAGCGTTGAACTCGCCTTGGCACCGCACAAGATCGTAACTGTGGAACTGTCTTGTGCGCGCCTCGGGGCGTAGCTATGATCCGCATCCTGGAAGAGGTCCAGGACCGGACACCTCCACCGGGTTTGACCGGCACTCCTTGCCATGTAGCTCCAGGACAAGCTGCGCCTCACCACGGCCTATCCCCGCCCGTCTCGCGATCTCAGGCAGGGTCAGACCTTGGTCGGCAAGGTGCAGTACTAGAGCGTGTCTCTCAGAAACCCGGGTAGCGCCTGTCGCCCCCTGGCTCGCTCCAGTTCCTCCCACCTCAGCACGGGCCGCATCCGGTGTCGCGCGCGCCCCCCGCTGCGCTCCCGCACCCGGCTCTACGCTCGCGGCCGGTCCCGCAGTCGCAGCCTCGCCCACGTCTGAGGCGATACCGGTGACGCCTGCATCAGCGCGGCAAGCCTCCTGTTCCTGCGCAGCGCCAGCAATAACAGGCGCACGCGGAGGCACAGGTGATGAGGCAGCCTCCAGCTTTCCGCCTTGCTTGGCTTCGCGCTCGAGCGTCGCCACAGTTGCCTTCAGTTGCTTGATCCTGTCCTCCGCCTCGTCGAGGAGCCGGGCGGCGGCTCCAGCCTTGGCTTCGAGATCCTGTATTGCCCTTGCCGCAGCTTCCTCTATTGCGCGAGTAGCGTCACGAGCGGCATCGTCGGGGCTCGCCGGCGAGACTCTTCTCTCCCTTGCGCGCTTGCCGCGGCCTCGGTTCCGTTCTCCGACCCCGCGTCCATCCTGGGATCGGTCTCTTCCAGCCTTATCGCGTCCCTCCAGGATGGCTTGCGCGCGCCGCTCTCCGAGCGTCATCCCTAGGGAAAAGACTATGAACAGGATGCCGGCCACACCAACCAGTGCCGCGGCGAGGATGTCCCAGGGCACCTGAAATAACGCCAGATTGTCCACGCTCTAGACCTCCACGTCGATCATTCGCCCGGGCCTCGGGGGTTCGCCGCCCGTCCCGGCCGGGCCACTTCCAGCCGCAGAGGTTCCGGCCGCGCCGGCTCCGGACGCCCCATCCGGCGCGCCGCCTCCAGCGCCACGCTCCCCTCGCGCCTGCGCCTGCCCGGAGTTGCCTTCCCCCGAGCCTCGACGGCGCCGCTCCTTCTCGTCCCGGATTACCCCCTCTTCCGCTCTGGGCGACGACGTCACCTGTGTAGACCTCTCCTCGGCACGCTTCGAGAGCTCTGCCGCAAAAGCCTGCTGCCCCGCGGCACCCGCTTCGTTCTGCACGCGCTGGACCCGTTCGGCCTCCGCGGCCCGCGCCACGGCGTGCTGGACGTCAACGGAACGCACGGACATCCTCGTCACCCCCTTCGGTCGCGGGGTTGTGGCAAAGTCGCAATCCTTGAGTCAAAGTACGCGAGCCCGAGTCAGAGCACGCGATACTATTGATTGCCTCAGCTTCAACTTCGTGGCGACGCGGACCGGTGGAATCCCGTCAAGGGTCCGTCCTGCGCGTCCGGTCCGTCGGACACTCACGCGCGGCGAGCCTTGCCGGTTCCTCACGCCCTCATTCGGCCCTGCCCGCGGTCTTCACATCACTCGCCTCATCCGGCACCAACCTCGACCTGAGCCTGAGCACCGCCCGGGTGTGGAGTTGCGAGACTCGCCCCTCAGAAACGCCCAATATCTCTGCTATCTCCCTTACCGTCAGCTCATCGTAGTAGTGCAGGGTCACCACGAGCCTCTCCCGTTCGGGCAACTCATCGATGGCCTTGGCAAGCCGCTCCTTGAGATCCTCGACCTCGCAGACGGCGAGCGGGTCGGGGCTTTCCAGGTCCGGGACGGCATCCAGCAAGGTGACGTGGCGCCCGTCCTCGCTCATCTGTATCATCTCGTCAAGGGACAGCACGGCACCGCGCGAAGCATCCGCTACCATCCTCTGGAACTCCCCCAGACTCACCCCGATCTCAGTTGCCACCTCCTCGTCGGTAGCGGACCTTCCGAGCTTCCTTTCGAGGGCCGCATACACGCGGGCGATGCGCCTCGCGTTTTGCCGCACGGACCTCGGCACCCAGTCCGCCTCCCTCATCCCGTCGGCCATGGCGCCCTTGATACGGGTGGTCGCGTAGGTCTCGAATTTCACGCCCCTGCCTGGATCGAACTTCTCAACCGCCTCGATGAGCCCAATGACCCCCCATCCTACCAGATCCTCGTATCCGACCACCGCCGAGAGCTTCATCGCCATCCTCCCGGCGAGGATCGGGACCATCGGCAGGTAACGGGAGATGAGCCCCTCCTTGGCCTCGGGATCTCCATCGAACTTGTACTGGTTCCAAAGCTCCTCAGTAGCCACGGCGTTACAGCAACCCCTTGCGACGGAGTTCGAGTTGCCGCTGCAAGACGTACCTGGCCAGCGTGTCCCGCTGCCTTTCATCGATGTCCTTGAACTCCACCGCCATCTCTTGAACCATGCCCGCCTCCGTGTGCTCAGTGGACATCCTCACCACGACTCCTCTTGCGGCGAACTTGCCGCAAGGAAGCTCCAGTTCCACGTCGACCTCGGACCCGATTTGCAGGTCAAGCCTGGACTGCCAGGTCACGATGAGTGCGCCACCGCCGGAGACGTTCGTCACCGTCCCTTTGTGCGGAACGAGCCGTTCATTGCCCCCGCGGTCGAGGCAACGGTACCGTGCCGGGAGCGACACGTCCACCCGTGCGTACCGCCTTCTCTGGTCACGCACGACCTCCGCGGGCCTCGCCAGCTGGAGCATGGGGAACGGATACGTGATCACCGCCTCTACGACGGTATCTAGCTTGTACGCCCCGTCCTGACGCACCGCCTGGATGCGGACGGGCTCGCCTTCCGCAAGCCTGAGCACTGCGCCCTTGTGCGTCGGCGCCGCCACCACCACCGCGTCAAGCCCGATGTCTTCCACCCGGCTCGGATAGCTCCCTGCGTTGCGACCCTCTGGCACGACCAGCGTAATCTTTTGGTTTACTCTGAGTACGTCCTCGACTTCCACAACGGCTATCCCCCCAAGCCGCTCCCCCCGACCCACCGGAGGCTCACGAGCGCGCAGCGATCCTCCCAAGGAATCCCACAAGACCATGGCCGGCAAAGCCCCGGAAAGAGGCTCCCTCCCAACGTCTACTCTGCAACCTTTCCGCGATCTCGCCTACGGCCCGCGAAGCAGGGCACGACGGGTATCTGACCACGAACGGCACTTGCTGCATCACCGCCCTCGTCACGAACGGGTCCCTCGGCACGAATCCCAGCAGCCTGAGGTTCACCGAAAGAAACCTCCTGGCGACAATGGTTATTTTCTCGGCCGCGTCTTCCGCTTCCTGCAGATCCCGCGCCATATTCACCACGAGCATCACCGGCGCCGCAGGGTTCTCGCAAGACACCACCTTCACGGTGGCGTACGCGTCCGCGATGGATGTCGGCTCCGGCGTCGTGACCACCACGACTTCTTCAACCGCGGCGAGGAATCCAACCACGCCCGGGGAGAGCCCGGCCCCGGTATCGACGATGATGAAGTCCGCCTCGTTCTCGAGGGCAGCGAGCGCCGAAACCAAGACCGCCCGCTCCGACTCAGGGAGGCGCAAGAGAGAAGTCACGCCTGACCCGCACGGTATGATCCTTATTCCTCCAGGACCTGAGACCGCTATGTCCGCGAGGCTCACCTCTCCCGCGGCGACGTGCGCCAGGTTGTACCGGGAGACGATGCCCAGCATGACGTCGATGTTGCCCAGGCCCAGGTCGGCGTCGAGCACGACGACTCGTGCCCCGCTTGAGGCGAGCGCGATGGAGGTGTTCAGCACGATGCTCGTCTTGCCGACCCCTCCCTTTCCGCTCGTAACCGCGATGACCCGGGGTGCACCCGACGACATCCCGTTGAGCCCTTCGAGGTTGAGGCTCTCGCGCTCGGTCCCGCTCCGCGCCATGTTGCGAAGGCCGCTCGCCTGGTCGTTCATCTCACTTCCCACCCATTCCCTTGAATCTGTCTCGCCACGAATTCGTGTCCGCACCAACACTCGCACCATCCTGTGTGCCGGCACGCGCGCCGTCCCCGCCGGCCTTCGTCGCGCCCGTTCCGCCTTCCACGTCCCCGACTCCCCCATCGAGGATCCACCGCGCGAGTTGGGCGGCATCAGCGACTTCGATGTCTTCAGGCACGTTTTGCCCGTAAGTCACGTACGAGATCGGCAGTTTCACGACACTCGTCACCCCGAGGATGGGGCCGAGGCGCAATGTCTCGTCCAGCTTGGAGAATATCAGCCTGTTGACGCCGCAGGGGCCGAACCTTTCCACCGTCTCGAGAAGGTCGCGAGGCCTCGTGGTCATGCTCAGGACGAGGTGTGTCTCGTCCACCTGCGCCGCCTCGAGAAACGCCCGGAGCTCCGCCATGTGCATGCTGCTCCTTGGGTTCCTCCCGGCGGTGTCAATGAGCACGAGGTCGCATTCTTCGTGAGACTCAAGAGCTTGACGCATCTCTGACGGCGTGTACACCACCTCGCACGGTACCCTGATTATCTCGGCATACGTCCGAAGCTGCTCCACGGCGGCTATCCTGTAAGTGTCAGCCGTGACGAACGCCACTTTCTTCTTGCCGAACAGCGCCGTGAGAGCCGCCATCTTCGCGAGAGTCGTAGTTTTCCCCACGCCCGTCGGCCCCACCAAGGCAACCACCCTGCGTGACCCTGGAGTGAGCGTGACTCCTCCCGCCACCGGAAGCATGGCGGTGATGAGGTCCAGCACCAGTTCGTACGCGGACTTCCCCGCTACTTGCGCCTCACGCCATTTCATCTTCGCCGCCTGAACGAGAGCCTGCGCGAGGTCGGGGTCGATGTCCATATCAAGGAGCCGTTCGTGGATCTCCACGAGACGCGCCGCAGGCGTACTCTCATATGCGCGCCCCGCGGCAGCCGTCGCCACTGGCCGCGGCCATTCGGGGGCGTCGTTCCCCGCGTGTCCGGCCACGTCAGTCAGGCCCACGCCCGGAACAGGAACGTCCGCGCTGCCCCGGACGGCGGCGCCGCCCTGCCCTGTCCAGCTCCCCTCACTAGCCCCGGCCGTGCGGTTCACAGCGGGTCCCCCGCGCTGCGAGCGCCCCTCGGACGCCTTTCCGCCGGCAGGTATGGCGCCTGCGTACGCGCGGACCACGCTTCCGGTCCCGGAGGCCGAGCGGACCCTTCCGCCTGGCCGACCCGCTTCGGGAACGTTCACGTCGAGCGCGGCGATTACCTCAAATCTCTCGCCGCCGAGGAGCCCGGCTATCTTCCCTCTGCGGGCCTTTCGCGTGTGAAGTATCACGGCATCGGGTCCGAGGTCCTCGCGCACGGTGTCGAGGGCTTCCTGTATAGTGCGGGCCACGTATCGCTTAATTCTCATTCAGGCTCACCGTCCCGACCGACCTGACCTTCTGATCCCTGGTGATCTCGTTGTACGAAAGAACCACGACATCCGGCAGTACCCTTTCCACGATTCTCCTCAGATACGGCCGCACACCAGGCCTCGTGAGCAGGATTGGCTGGTATCCCTCGGACGCCATCCTCTCCACCGCCCGCGACACGGCACGAACCATGGCCTGCACCAGCCCGGGCTCGAGCGCCGGCATTTCGCCCGCGCCGCGCCCCCCGATGGACCTCGTCATCTCTTCCTCGACCTCCGGATCGATCGTGGCCACCACGAGCTCTCCGTCGGCGTTGCGATATTGCCTGCATATCATGCGAGCCAAGGCCGCCCTTGCGTGTTCCGTGAGGATGTCCACATCGCGCGTCTCCCGTGCATGGTCGCCGAGGGCCTCGAGTATCGTCGCCACGTTTCGAATGGGCACCCCCTCACGTAGGAGGTTCTGAAGCACCTTCTGGACCTCCCCCACCGTCATAAGGCCGGGAATGAGCTCCTCCACCACGGCAGGCTCGGTCTTCTTCACGTTTTCTATTAGGTTTGCCGTGTCCTGCCTGCTGAGGAGCTCAGCGGCATGCCGGCGGATGACCTCCGTAAGGTGCGTCACTATCACAGATGTCGGGTCGACCACGGTATAGCCCGCCATCTCGGCCCTCTCCCGGTCCTGCTCAGATACCCAGAGCGCGGGAAGCCCGAACGCGGGCTCAGTGGTCTCGATACCGGGAACCGGCTCCACAACGATGCCGGGATTCATGGCGAGGCAATACCCCATCATGACCTCGCCCCGCGCCACCTCGACGCCGCGGATCTTTATGGCGTAGCCGGAAGGGCGGAGCTGAATGTTGTCTCTGATGCGGATGTGAGGGAGCACGAGCCCCAGGTCCACGGCGACCTGGCGCCTCACCATGGTAACCCGCTCGAGCAGGTTTCCGCCCTGGTTTTCGTCGGCGAGGGGCACCAGCCCGTACCCTATCTCAAGCTCCAGGGGGTCCACCGCGAGGAGCGACATGACGTTCTCAGGCTGTTTCGGGGCAGGCGGTGCCTTCTCGGCCTCTTCCTCGGCTTTCGCCCTCGCCCGCTCCGCGCCGGCCATCGCGTACGAAAGCGCGCCTGCCGCGGCTGCTATCAAGAAGAAGGGCACTTTCGGAAGGCCTGGCACGATGCCGAAGAGCACCAGCATTCCTGCGGCAATGGCCACGGCCCTGGGTTGGGCGAGAAGCTGCGTCGTCACCTCCTGGCCGAAATTGGACTGCGCCGCGGCCCGGGTAACGATGATGCCCGTCGCCGTCGAGATCAGGAGGGCCGGGATCTGCGACACCAGACCGTCGCCCACAGTGAGGAGGGCGAACGTCTGTAGGGCCTGCATGACCGGCATGCGCAGCTGAACCATGCCGATGACCACGCCGGCCAAGATGTTCACAAGGGTGATTATGATGCCCGCAATGGCGTCGCCGCGCACGAACTTGCTCGCGCCGTCCATCGCGCCGTAGAAGTCCGCCTCGAGTTCTATCGCCCGCCTCCTGGCCCTGGCCGTTTGCTCGTCGATCAGGCCGGCGTTGAGGTCGGCGTCGATGGACATCTGCTTGCCGGGCATGGCGTCCAAGGTGAACCTCGCCGCCACCTCTGCCACGCGACCCGCGCCGTTCGTGATCACGACGAACTGGATGACCACCAGTATTATGAAGACGACCATGCCCACCACGTAGTTGCCGC
Source organism: Clostridia bacterium (assembly GCA_050261175.1). GTDB lineage: Bacteria > Bacillota > SHA-98 > UBA4971 > UBA4971 > UBA6256. The sequence continues at coordinate 8,899 of JBLNDA010000119.1, read as the reverse complement.
CGACGACGAAGTTGCCGAACGCCTCGATGACCCTCCCGGCGTACCCGTGCAGCAGGATCAACCGCGTCGACGAGACGTTGAGGGCAAGGCGGAACAACGTGGCCACCAGGAGCAGCGACGGAAACGACGAGAAGTCAAGGGCGTCGCGGGTGTACATGGTCAGCAGGAGCACCACGAGAGAGAGCGTGATGTTGAACGTGAGGAGCACGTCAAGGACGAACGTGGGCACCGGCACTATCATCATCACGAGGATGACGACCACTGCCACGGCTACCAGCACGTCGCTGTGCTTCGACAGCCTGTCCATGGTCACGCCCTGAACCCGGCCTACCGCCATTTAGCCACCTCACCTCCTCCACCTGTCGGTGCGCCCGGCTCTCTTGTCGAGGTAGTAAACGTACGCGAGGATTTCTGCGACCGCCTTGTAAAGGTGGGCGGGAATTTCGCGGCCGACATCCACCGCTTTGTAAAGGGCTTGGGCGAGGGGCTTGTTCTCGACGATCGGAACGCCATTGGCGGCCGCGAGATCCCTGATCCTCTGCGCGAGCAGCCTCGCGCCCTTGGCCACGACCTTCGGCGCCTTCATCGTGCCGGGGTCGTACTTCAGCGCTACGGCAAGATGTACGGGGTTGGTGACCACGACATCCGCCTTCGGGACCTCCTGCATCATCCTGTGCATCGCGATCTGACGCTGCCGCGCACGTATCCTCGCCCGGAGCAGAGGGTCACCCTCGGTTTGCCGCAACTCTTCCTTTATCTCCTGCTTGGTCATTCTAATGCTCTTCTCGAATTCCCACCTCTGATATGCGTAGTCGAGCGCGGCCAACACCGCAAGGGCGATGCCCACACGAAAACCCAGCCGCAGCGCAAGGTTCCCCACGGTCGCGAGTATCTGCCCCGGTTCCATGGCGCCTGTGGCGACGAGCGCCGGATAGTCCTGTCGCAAGGTCACATAGCCGTAGTACCCGATGATGAACACCTTGGCGCACGACTTCACCAGCTCCGCGAGCGCCCGCCCCGAGAAAATCCTTGCCATTCCCGCGGCGGGATCGATCCGCGAGAGCCGCGGGGCAACCGGCTCCAGGGACAAGACCAACCCAACCTGGGCGAGGTTCGTCGCGAGTCCCGCCACAAAGCTGGCGGCGATGGCGGGCCCGGCGGCCTTCCCGACGGTGAGGAGCGCGTTCATCGCGAGGGCGTAAAGGCCCTCGTGAGAGAGATCCGGGTGCGCCAGCCTATCGCCCAGGAGCTGTCTCATGAAGGTTCCCAGCCCGGAATAGATGACTCCGCCCGACGCGCCGAGAACTCCGAGCGTCGCGAGGAGGATGGCCGCGGAGTTGACTTCGACGCTTCTCGCCACCTGCCCGCGCTTTCGGGCCTCCTGGCGCCGTCTTGGTGTCGCGGCCTCTGTACGGTCGTCGCGTGGCACCGCCTATCTCGCACCTCCGAACACTGCAAGGATGTCCCGCTCGAGCCCGCTGAACGTACCCCTCAGAACCATGACGAACAGGGGCAACGCCACCACCACGGTGAGGAGTCCGACCCCAATCTTCAGCGGGAAGCCCACGATGAAGATGTTCATCTGCGGCACGGTCCTGGCGAGCACCGCCATGACCAGATCCGTCAGAAACAGCGTGCACGTGACCGGCGCGGCTATCTTGAAAGCCACGACCAGAGTGTCGCAGAACAGCCTGACCACCCCGGCCTCGAGCCTCGCCGTGAGAGCGAAGCCGGAGATGGGCACGACCGCATAGCTCTCAACGAGCCCAGCCAGGACCGCATGGTGGCCGTTGAACACGAGAAACAGCAACATGGCCAGCAGGTACTGAAACTGGCCCATGACCGTAACTTGCCTGTTCGCCACCGGGTCCACGACGTTCACGAGGCCGAATCCGATCTGGATGTCCACGAGCTGCCCAGCAAGCTGCACCGCCACCATGAAGAGCGACGCCACATAGCCCATGACCGCGCCTACCAGGATCTCACGCCCCACACATGCCGCGTACGCCGCGATATCGGCCGGATAGCCTGCCGGAGGCGCCTGCACCAGCGGAAACGTCACCAGGCCGAGCACGGCGGACAAGCCCGCCTTCACCTGAAGCGGTACGTTGTAGCTCCCGAAGATCGGCGCGAATCCGAAAACCCCGCCTATCCTCGCGAGAACCAGGAGATATGTCTGCACGCCGGTGATGGCAGAATCAACGACACCCATGAGCGCGTCCCTCCGAGACACATGCCTCGCTGTCCTTCCCCGCGCACCGCGCGACCCGCGCAATACCGGCTGCCCCGCCCGACGCTCACCGTGCGTCCAAGCGCCGCCTACAATACGTAATTGGGCAGGTTTGTGAACAGCTCTCGCGTGAACTCAACGAGCATTCGCATCATCCACGGACCGAACACCACAAGCGCCAGGATGACTGCGAGGATCTTCGGCACCAAGGCGAGAGTCATCTCCTGGATTTGCGTCACCGCCTGGAACACACTAACGAGAAGGCCCGCCACGAGCGCGAACAAGAGAACAGGCGCGGCGACCTCCAGGGTCACGAATATGGCGCGTTGGCCGATCCCTGCTATGACCTCTTCCGTCACTACCGCTCACCCCACACGAGACTGGCGACCTCTTAACCCCTTTAGCCCCTGCTTTTCCGGGGCTCCCAACCAACCTGCGGACTGTGTTCAGTGAAAGCTGCGGAGCAGCGACCCAATGACGAGATTCCATCCGTCGACCATCACGAACAGCAACAACTTGAACGGCAAAGAAATCATGACGGGCGGCAGCATCAGCATGCCCATGGACATTAGGACGCTCGCCACGACCATGTCGATGACGAGGAACGGAACGTATATGAGAAACCCGATCTCAAACGCCGTCTTGAGCTCACTGATGGTGAACGCGGGGATCAGGACGAGCATGGGCACCTCCGATCGATTCGCCGGCTGCTTTGCCTTGGCGAGCGCCGTGAAAAGCGCAAGGTCTTTCTCCCGCGTTTGTCTGAGCATGAACTCGCGGAACGGCACCGCCGCACGGTCGAGCGCCGCCTGCTGCGAGATCTCGCCGCGCAGGTACGGCTGCAGCGCCTGATCGTTGGCCGCCCCCAGCGCAGGGGCCATCACGAAGAACGTGAGAAAGAGGGCAAGTCCGATGAGGACCTGGTTCGGTGGCACCTGCTGGGAGCCCATGGCGCTCCGGACGAACGAAAGCACTATGACGATCCTCGTGAACGAGGTGAGCATGATCAGAATGGCCGGCGCAAGGGTCAGCACGGTCAAGAGCACGAGAATCTGGAGGGATGTCGAGACTTCCCTCGGGCTTTCGGCCGGCTCCACCCCCACGCCTATCCGAGGCAGCGGCAACATTCCTCCAATGTCGACCGGGGGCGCTGTTGCCGTCGCCGTCGCCGGAGCCTGTGTTTGGGCCTGCGCGGGCGTCGTCTGGGCGTGCGCCACCCCTCCGCCCAGGAGTGCCGCCCCAGCCACGGAGATGAGAACAACCGCGCCTAGCACCGCGATGAGCGGCAGGATACGCGTCAAGACCGCTGCCAGGACCGCAAGGATGCCCCCGGCCCGCCCGCGGAGCGCGCCCGGGCGGCGGTTTCGGCCGCCCCGGCGGCTGATTCCTTCCGTCTTCCCCAGCCTGCCACGCATGTCTGCGCTCTTACTAGCGGACATCGCCTTCACCGGTGTCCTCTCCCCGGCGTTCAGGGTTTCCGAAGCGTCCCATGTACGCCTCCAGGATTTCGTCGAACCTCCGTCCCTTTTCCGAAGCCGCCTTCGTATGACCTTCCTGCCGTCCCGCATCCTCCAGTGAACCCGCTTCAACCTCTCCAAGCATGGAGATGTGCGTTCCCGTAGCCCCAAGCACGAGGAATCTGTCCCCTACCCGCACCAGGTGCACCGCCCTGCCCGGCCCGAGCGGCAGCGACTCGCGCAGCTCCATGGCCGGCCGACCCCGCCCGCCGATCCGTCGCCATTGCAAGGACCGCAAGGCCAGCCCGACAAGGTATATGAGGGCGATGACCAGTGCGAGGCCCACCACGAGCCGAATTCCCGTCACGATCAGGTCCATGGCAGCCGCCATCTCCTTTCCAGCCTACTCAGGCTCTGGCACCAGTCAGTCGTTCCGCTGGGGCGACGATGTCCACGACGCGGACGCCGAAGTTCTCGTCGATGACCACCACTTCCCCTCTCGCCACGAGCTTCCCGTTGACCAGGATATCCACCGGCTCACCGGCCACCCTGTCGAGCTCTACCACGGAACCCGGGCCGAGGTCGAGGATGTCGCGTATGGTCATGCTCGTCCTCCCGAGTTCGACTGTGATGGGAAGGGGCACATCGAGCAAGAGATCGATATTGCTGTGGCCACCCTGGCGGGGCTTCTCCCCGAACGGCGCGAATTCCGCCCTCTCGAACGCCCTCTCCATGCCCGACCTGGGCTCCTCGTTTTCAGGAGCAAGGCCCTGCGCACTTGCGGAAGCGTCTGCGCCTGCGCCTGCGCCCACACCAGCGCCGGACTCAGTCTGGTCTCCGAGCGGCTTCGCCGGCCCCAGATCATCCGGGTCAGGCACGACATTCATCTCGCTGCTATCGAGGTCATCGATCATCTCAAGGTCCCTCCCCTGTCGTACAGAACGCGCGACACCTGGAACGCGAGCCTCTTCCCGATGACTCCGGGCCGCGCCACGAACTTGGGCCCCCCACCCACCCGCACAACGAGGTCTTCGCCACGCCTGGAGTCAAGCTTGATGATATCCCCCGCCGCGAGGTCGAGAAAGTCGCCCACCAAGATGGTGGTCTGACCCAATTCCATCGTCACGGGCACTTGGACGGTCGCGAGGCGTTGCCTGATAGCCTCTACCGAACTAGCCTCCCCCCCGCGCCCGGCCTGTTTCTTGAACCACCGCGTGGCCACAAGCCTAGGCAGCACCGGCTGCAGAACGGGGTACGGGAAGCACAGACTGACGTTACCCGTGATGTCCCCGAGAGCGACCTCGAGCGACACGGCCCCGACAGTCTCGGTTTCCGCTGTGATCTGTGCGAACTGGGGGCTCGCGACGATGTTCTCCAGCCGCGCGGAGAAGGCCGTCACGTCGGACCACGCGCGAGCCAGTATGTCCAGCACCTTCGCTGCGAGGTCCTGCATGAGTCGCTGCTCGATGTCGGTGAGCTCGCGAGGCTTTCCCTTCGCCTGGCCCGGTCCCCCCAGCACCCTGTCGAGCATGCCGAAGGCGAGAAGCGGCTCCAGGGCGAGGATGGCCTCACCATCAGGCGGGCTGATGCTGAAAACCGCGATGACGCCAGGGGTCGGCAAGGACGACGAGAACTCGTCGAAGGACAGCTGCTCACTCGACGCCAGCGTGACCCTGACCGGCAGTCTCAAATACGTGGACATCCACGTCGAGAGCAACCGCGCGAAGGTCTCGTGGATCATCTCGATGGTGCGAAGCTGATCCTTAGACAGCTTGTCGGGCCGGCGGAAATCATACGGCCGCACCTGCTTCTTCTTTCCGCTCCCGCTCTTCACGGCGCGCTCCTCTTCCTGCTTCGCGAACGAGGAGAGCAGCGCGTTTATCTCCTCCTGAGAAAGGATCTCGTCCAAGCTCCCGCCCCCGCATCACAGGTTACTGAATGACGAACTCGAGAAAGTACACACCCCTCACACGAGGCGGCTCCTTGCTGTCGCCGGAAAGCGATCTCTCTATGGCCTCGGCTACTCGACGTCGTATCGCGTCCCTTTTCGATACGTTGGTCAGCTCCTCCAGGTCGTAAGCGGATAGGACCCCGATGACTGCATCCCTCACCTTGTACTCAACCGCCGCGATTTCGCCGCTGGTCTTCTTGTCGGCGCATTCCACACTTATGGCCGCCTTCAGGTAGCGCGTGCCGTCGGTGCCGGCCACGTTGACTATGAACGGCTGGAACGAGTACGTCGGACCCGGCTTCGGCGACGGCTTCGAGGCATCCGCGCCGCTCGTCCCGGTCCCCGTCTCCCGGTTGACGCTGCGCGTGTACAGAAGCGCCCCGGCGGCCGCCGCGAGACAAAAAGCCAGGATGCCGGCGACCACGATCGGGGACAGTCTCCGCCTGCGGCCGCCCGTCGCCATTCGCTGTTGCCTCTGCATGGCGCGAAGGTCACCGGCAGAGGCCACTCCCGCGGGCCTGTCGGGCACCTCCCAGCCCTCCCTCACCGGAGGCTGAGGCCCCACGGCAGCGGCCACCGTCTGGCCCCGTGCCACCACGGCGGTCTTCCCAGGATCTGCTGCGGCACGAACGGCGCCTGTGGCAGGCATTCGGCTCGAGGCACCGCCGGTCGCTACTTGGCTCGATCCAGACCTCTGATAACCTGAGACACTCGTTGGCAAGCTGATCCCCCTATTCCCTGGCGGCTTCCTCCGGAAGCACGATCTTCTCTTTCTCTTTCAGGATGACGATGTCCACCCTACGATTCAGGGCCCGGTTCGCCTCGCTCGTGTTGGGCACCTTCGGCCTGTACTGGCCGTACCCCATGGCGGTGAACCTGTCCGGGGCAAGGGCCGCGGCCTCGATGAAATACCTCAACACCGTGCACGCCCTCGCCGTCGACAGCTCCCAGTTCGACGGGAACTTCGCCGTGCGTATCGGCAGGTCGCACGTGTGCCCTTCGATCCTGATATCGTTCGGGATCTCGCGCAAGATGAGCGCTACCTCAGAGAGGACGCGCCGCGCTTCGGGGCGTAGGTCGGCCTGACCGAGATCGAAAAGGACCTTGTCCATGAAGCTGACCACAAGGCCCCGCTCCGTGATCTCAAGGTGCACATCGTTCGTGAGCGCCTGATCCTTCAGGAAAGACTGGAATTCCTGCATGACCCCTTCGAGTTCGACTTCGGACTTCCCCGAAGGCCGAAGGTCGCTCGGAGGTTTCGGAATCGGCATCTCACCCGGATTCAGGACTTGAGGTCCCCCCGTGAGCACGCCAAGTGCGCCCTGAAGAGATATGACCGCCTGCCGGAACTTGATCGCGTCGATGGATGAGAACGCGAACAGGAGCACGAAGAAAGTCAACAGCAGCTGGGTCATATCAGCGTATGACGTTATCCAAGGGGGGGCCCCGCCGGACCCTTCGTCATCTGATCTCTTCCGTCTCATGTCTTCGCACCAGCCGTTTCGTTACCGGCCGCACCCCCGGCTCCCGCGGAGCCGGCCGGCGCTACCGCTTGCGCCCCTTTCTTGTACACCACCCTGGCCCTAGTCGCAGGAGGCAGGAACGCCCTGAGCTTCTCTTCGACGATCCTCGGGTTGTCTCCCGACTGAATCGCGAGGATGCCCTCGATGAGGATCTGTTTCTCCAGAGCCTCCTCAGATGCCCGGACTCCCAGCTTCCCCGAGATGGGAATGAACACGAGATATGCTAGAATCGCCCCGTAGAACGTCGTAACGAGGGCCACGGCCATGCCGGGGCCGATGGAGCTCGGATCGTTTATGTTCCGCAGCATCTGTATGAGCCCGATGAGCGTGCCGATCATGCCGAACGCAGGGGCGAAAAGCGCCATCTGATCGAAGAGCTTCCGTCCCATCTTGTGGCGCTCCTCAATGGCGTCGAGGTCGGTCTCGAGGACCTCCCGTATCACCGTGGCGTCCACGCCATCCACCACAAGCTGCAGGCCGTGTCTCAAGAACTCGTCCTTGACCTTGTCGAGGCTGTTGTCCAGCGCGAGGAGGCCCTCACGCCGCGCAAGCTCGGCCAGGGAGATGATCTGCACGATGACCGCCGTGAGTTGCGCCGGCCGGCGCGTGAACGCGACTTTCGTGACCCTCAGCACGTTCTTGACGTCGTCCAGCCGGAAGTTGATGAGCGTCGCGGCCACGGTACCGCCGATGGTGATCATCACCGACGGAATATCGATGAAGCTTCGCACCGACCCACCCATCTGGATAGCCGTACCGACGAGCGTTAGTCCCGCAATAATCCCGATGAAAGTGGTAAGGTCCATGTTACGCCCCCACAAGTCGCATGGCACCTGCGTCGCAGTGCCGTAGTGAGGGGCGGCGCTCGCCCTGCGCGCCGTCCCGTGCCTGCTGGCGGCCTGTCATGCTCCACAGTCGGCCGCCCCTGTAACCGCGCCCCAGCAGATATCCTAGCGCATCACACGGCAGCCGAAACCCGCCCGGCCCCGACCGAGGTGAGGAACGCGGTCCAACTTGCGGTTGCAGCCACAGGGATGGCTATGGCCATGGCCGCACGGCTTCCCGCCCCCCATGCGCCCCGCTCACTCACTGCCGGTGGCAGGAATCTGGGGCTTGGGGCCCAAGGACGATAGCCCTTTTGTACCCGACCACCGCCGCCACCACCTCATCCACAGCGTCCCTCACGACGAGCTTCTTGCCCGTGGTGAGCGTGATGATGGTGTCCGGCGTTGCCTCGACCGTTTCTATCAGGTCCGCGTTAACCACAAGTTCCGACCCGTCAAGCCGGTGCACCCTGATCATCGCAAGCGCCGCCTTTCCTTCTCACGAATGCCATTTGCCCCCATAAGGCCACCCGCTTTGTGAACCCAAGCTCGCCGCGAGCCGACACCACCCGGCTCGAGTCTCCGCCTGCGATGGTCCCAACCGTATCACGCCGCCCGTTTGTAGGCCGTTTCACCACGCTCGGGCGGATGCGCCCGGCGAGGCGGAGCCCGCGCCCGGCCCGAACCTAGAGCCCCAACCTGGAACGGGCCGGGCGGGCGTCGCTCCGAGTCCCGTTAACGCTTGAGACTCAGGAGATCCTGCAACATCTCGTCAGCGGTGGTGATCACCCTTGAGTTCGCCTGGAACCCGCGCTGCGAGATGATCATGTCCGTGAACTGCTTGGCAAGGTCCACGTTGGACATCTCTATGGCGCCGCCGATGATCTTGCCCTTGCCGTCCTTCATCGGCTCGC